>NZ_CP119133.2:7102500-7410796 GCF_001636945.3 Streptomyces sp. FXJ1.172
GGCTCGTTTGAGAGATACCCAAGTAGCACGGGGCCCGAGAAATCCGTGTGAATCTGGCGGGACCACCCGCTAAGCCTAAATATTCCCTGGTGACCGATAGCGGATAGTACCGTGAGGGAATGGTGAAAAGTACCCCGGGAGGAGTGAAATAGTACCTGAAACCGTGTGCCTACAAGCCGTGGGAGCGTCGGATGCAGCTTGCTGTATCTCGTGACTGCGTGCCTTTTGAAGAATGAGCCTGCGAGTTTGCGGTGTGTTGCGAGGTTAACCCGGGTGGGGAAGCCGTAGCGAAAGCGAGTCCGAACAGGGCGTTTTAGTAGCACGCTCAAGACCCGAAGCGGAGTGATCTAGCCATGGGCAGGTTGAAGCGGAGGTAAGACTTCGTGGAGGACCGAACCCACCAGGGTTGAAAACCTGGGGATGACCTGTGGTTAGGGTGAAAGGCCAATCAAACTCCGTGATAGCTGGTTCTCCCCGAAATGCATTTAGGTGCAGCGTCGTGTGTTTCTTGCCGGAGGTAGAGCACTGGATAGGCGATGGGCCCTACCGGGTTACTGACCTTAGCCAAACTCCGAATGCCGGTAAGTGAGAGCGCGGCAGTGAGACTGTGGGGGATAAGCTCCATGGTCGAGAGGGAAACAGCCCAGAGCATCGACTAAGGCCCCTAAGCGTACGCTAAGTGGGAAAGGATGTGGAGTCGCACAGACAACCAGGAGGTTGGCTTAGAAGCAGCCACCCTTGAAAGAGTGCGTAATAGCTCACTGGTCTAGTGATTCCGCGCCGACAATGTAGCGGGGCTCAAGCGTACCGCCGAAGTCGTGTCATTCATATATATAGCCCCAACGGGTGTATGGATGGGTAGGGGAGCGTCGTCTGCCGGGTGAAGCGGCACTGGAAGGTAGTCGTGGACGGTTGACGAGTGAGAATGCAGGCATGAGTAGCGATTCACACGTGAGAAACGTGTGCGCCGATTGACTAAGGGTTCCTGGGTCAAGCTGATCTGCCCAGGGTAAGTCGGGACCTAAGGCGAGGCCGACAGGCGTAGTCGATGGATAACCGGTTGATATTCCGGTACCCGCTGTGAAGCGTCAAACATCGAGCATCGTGATGCTAAGGCCGTGAAGCCGTTCCGGACCCTTCGGGGAAAGGAAAGTGGTGGAGCCGCCGGACCAAGCGGTTAGTAGGTGAGTGATGGGGTGACGCAGGAAGGTAGTCCATCCCGGGCGGTGGTTGTCCCGGGGTAAGGGTGTAGGACGCTGTCTAGGTAAATCCGGGCAGCATGAGTCTGAGACCTGATGCCGAGCCGATTGTGGTGAAGTGGATGATCCTATGCTGTCGAGAAAAGCCTCTAGCGAGTTTCATGGCGGCCCGTACCCTAAACCGACTCAGGTGGTCAGGTAGAGAATACCGAGGCGTTCGGGTGAACTATGGTTAAGGAACTCGGCAAAATGCCCCCGTAACTTCGGGAGAAGGGGGGCCATTCCTGGTGAGGGGACTTGCTCCTCGAGCTGGGGGTGGCCGCAGAGACCAGCGAGAAGCGACTGTTTACTAAAAACACAGGTCCGTGCGAAGCCGTAAGGCGATGTATACGGACTGACGCCTGCCCGGTGCTGGAACGTTAAGGGGACCGGTTAGCTCCATTTCGGTGGGGCGAAGCTGAGAACTTAAGCGCCAGTAAACGGCGGTGGTAACTATAACCATCCTAAGGTAGCGAAATTCCTTGTCGGGTAAGTTCCGACCTGCACGAATGGCGTAACGACTTCTCGACTGTCTCAACCATAGGCCCGGTGAAATTGCACTACGAGTAAAGATGCTCGTTTCGCGCAGCAGGACGGAAAGACCCCGGACCTTTACTACAGTTTGATATTGGTGTTCGGTTCGGCTTGTGTAGGATAGCTGGGAGACTTTGAAGCAGGCACGCCAGTGTTTGTGGAGTCGTCGTTGAAATACCAGTCTGGTCGTGCTGGATGTCTAACCTGGGTCCGTGATCCGGATCAGGGACAGTGTCTGATGGGTAGTTTAACTGGGGCGGTTGCCTCCTAAAGGGTAACGGAGGCGCCCAAAGGTTCCCTCAGCCTGGTTGGCAATCAGGTGTTGAGTGTAAGTGCACAAGGGAGCTTGACTGTGAGACCGACGGGTCGAGCAGGGACGAAAGTCGGGACTAGTGATCCGGCGGTGGCTTGTGGAAGCGCCGTCGCTCAACGGATAAAAGGTACCCCGGGGATAACAGGCTGATCTTCCCAAGAGTCCATATCGACGGGATGGTTTGGCACCTCGATGTCGGCTCGTCGCATCCTGGGGCTGGAGTCGGTCCCAAGGGTTGGGCTGTTCGCCCATTAAAGCGGTACGCGAGCTGGGTTTAGAACGTCGTGAGACAGTTCGGTCCCTATCCGCTGTGCGCGTAGGAGTCTTGAGAAGGGCTGTCCCTAGTACGAGAGGACCGGGACGGACGAACCTCTGGTGTGCCAGTTGTTCTGCCAAGGGCATGGCTGGTTGGCTACGTTCGGGAGGGATAACCGCTGAAAGCATCTAAGCGGGAAGCCTGCTTCGAGATGAGGACTCCCACCCACTTGATGGGGTAAGGCTCCCAGTAGACGACTGGGTTGATAGGCCGGATCTGGAAGCCAGGTAACTGGTGGAGGTGACCGGTACTAATAGGCCGAGGGCTTGTCCTCAGTTGCTCGCGTCCACTGTGTTAGTTCTGAGGCAACGACCGTTGCCGGCTTAGAGCAGAACACACAACAGAAGAGTGTGCTTGTTCGCTCGAAACCATTAGGGTTTCGGTGGTCATAGCGTGAGGGAAACGCCCGGTTACATTCCGAACCCGGAAGCTAAGCCTCACAGCGCCGATGGTACTGCAGGGGGGACCCTGTGGGAGAGTAGGACGCCGCCGAACAATCTTTGGAGGACCCCTGGTCCCAGCGTTCAGCTGGGACCAGGGGTCCTTTTGTTTTTACAATGCTTGCGGTACCGAAGACAGGAGTCACCATGTCCACCAACTCTCCCGACGACCGACCGGAGCGCGACCAGCGGCGACGGGACAGTGGTGACCGGGGCGACCGTGGTGGCTACCGCGGAGACCGTCGGGACAGCGACCGTCGCGCCAACGACCGCGGTGGCTATGGCCGGCGCGATGACAACCAGGGCGGCTTCCGCCGTGACGACCGCCGTGACGACCGCCGTGATGATCGCCGTGATGATCGCCGTGGTGGTTTCGGCGACCGTGGTGACCGTGGTGGGTTCGGTGGTCGTAGGGACGATCGTCGTGAGGGGGACCGGGGTTCTCGTCCGGCGTTCCAGCGGGACGACCGTGACCGTGGGCCGCGTCGTGACGACCGCCGTGACGACCGTGGTTTCCGGCGTGACGACCGCGGGGGTGACCGTCCGGCGTTCCGCCGTGACGACGACCGCCGTGGCTACGACCGGCGCGACGACCGCCGTGACGACGACCGCCGTGGCTACGACCGGCGCGACGACCGCCGTGACGACCGGGGCGGCTACGGTCGGCGCGACGACAACCGCGGCGAGCGCGGTGGCTACCACGGCGATCGCGACCGCGGTGGCTTCCGCCGTGACGATCGCCGTGATGACCGGCGTGATGACCGTCGTGGTGGTTTCGGTGATCGTGGTGATCGTGGTGACCGTGGTGGGTTCGGTGGTCGTAGGGACGATCGTCGTGAGGGGGACCGGGGTTCTCGTCCGGCGTTCCAGCGGGACGACCGTGACCGTGGGCCGCGTCGTGACGACCGTCGTGACGACCGTGGTTTCCGGCGTGACGACCGCGGGGGTGACCGTCCGGCGTTCCGCCGTGACGACGACCGCCGTGGCTACGACCGGCGCGACGACCGCCGTGACGACCGCCGTGACGACCGGGGCGGCTACGGCCGGCGCGACGACAACCGCGGCGACCGCCGTGACGACCGGGGCGGCTACGGCCGGCGCGACGACAACCGCGGTGAGCGTGGTGGCGAGCGCGGTGGGTTCCGGGGCCGTGACGACCGCGGTGGCCGTGGGCCCCGCCGTGACGACCGCGGTGGCCGTGCCGGTGGCTTCCGCCGTGACGACAGGCGCGACGACCGTCGGGACGACCGCCGTGGTGGTGGCCGCTTCCGCGACGAGCGCGACCGGGACCGCGAGCCGATCAAGCGGCTGCCGATCCCGGAGGACGTCACCGGCGACGAGATCGACAAGGACGTCCGGCAGGAGCTGCAGAGCCTGCCCAAGACGCTCGCGGAGGATGTCGCCAAGAACCTGGTGATGGTCGCCCGGCTCATCGACGAGGACCCCGAGGGTGCCTACGGCTACTCCAAGGTGGCCCTGCGCCTGGCGTCCCGCGTGGCCGCCGTACGGGAGGCCGCCGGGTTCGCCGCGTACGCCAACCAGAAGTACAGCGAGGCCCTCGCCGAGTTCCGGGCCGCGCGCCGGATGAGCGGCAGCGTGGAGCTGTGGCCAGTGATGGCCGACTGTGAGCGTGGGCTCGGCCGGCCGGAGAAGGCGCTGGACATGGCCGGTGCCCCGGAGGTGCACAAGCTCGACAAGGCCGGTCAGGTCGAGATGCGGCTCGTCGCGGCCGGAGCCCGGCGTGACATGGGCCAGCTGGACGCGGCCATCGTGACCCTGCAGAGCCCCGAGCTGGCCTCCAACGCGGTCCAGCCGTGGACCGCCCGCCTGCGCTACGCCTACGCCGACGCCCTGCTGGCAGCCGGCCGGGACGGCGAGGCACGGGAGTGGTTCGCCAAGGCCGTCGAGGCCGACCGGGACGGCAGCACGGACGCCTCGGACCGGCTCGCCGAGCTGGACGGTGTGGAGTTCGTCGACGCCCTCGACACGAGCGAGACCGAGGCTGCCGGGGACGGCGAGGCCGCCAAGGCCTCCGAGGAAGACGCCGAGGACGGCGACCAGGACGTCGACCAGGACGGCGACCAGGACTGACGTCCGTCACCGAGACGAAGGACTGACGTCCGTCACTGAGAAGAGGGCAGGCTCCCTGGGAGCCTGCCCTCTTTCGTGTGCCCTCTTTCGCGTGCCGTCGGCTCAGATCTCCAGCGCTCGCAGCACCAGCCCCGACGCCGGTTTCGGGCCGAACGACGTCGACTTGCGGGGCATGGTGACTCCCTGGCGGGCCAGGTCGCGTACGACCTCCTCGCGGACCGGGTGCATCAGGACGGCCGTACCGCCGTCGCGTTCCGCCTTGGCGACCGTCGCGGCCGTGTCGTGGATGTAGGCGATGTGGGCGGGGGAGTCCTCGGGGATGTGCCAGACATGGTCGAGGAGCGCGGCGTGCAGGACGGTGGCGTCCAGGGAGCGCCAGGCGGCCGGGCGGTCGGCCGGGATCGTCCGGGCCAGCAGGTCGGGGTCGGGGTGGTCGAGCAGGTGGAAGGCGCCGTCGCCGGCCAGCAGGAAGGCGTTGCCCGTGCAGGTCGCGTCCGCGAGCACCTCCAGGGCCTCGGCGAGGGGCACCTCGAGGCGCCGTACCCGGAACAGGCCCTCCACCGCGGCCAGCGCGTCCGCCACCGGCAGGCCGTGCAGCAGGCGGTGGATGGCGCGGACGCGCAGCGGGTAGCGGGCGGTGTCGACGAGCAGGACCAGGCCGTAGTCCCAGGGGCTCGGGGCGGACTGTTCCGCGCGGAGCAGCCGGTAGGTGGCCCAGCGGTGGTGGCCGTCGGCGATCAGGGCCTGGTGCTGGGCGAGGTCCGTCCGGATGCGGTCCAGGTCGTCCGGGTCGGTGACCGACCAGAGACGGTGGTGGAAGCCGTCCTCGGTGGTCGTGGAGAGCAGCGGGGGTTTCTCCGCCGTGCGCTCGACGACCTCGGCGGTCCCTCCGTCGCCGCGGTAGGTCAGCAGCAGCGGTTCCAGGTTCGTGCGCGTGGCGCGCATCAGGGCCGCGCGGTCGGCGACCACCGGCGGCATGACGTCCTCGTGCGGCAGCACCACGCCCTCCGACGGCTCCGAGACCCGCAGCGCGCCGATCACACCGCGCTGCAGCAGGCCGTCGCCGTCCCGCTGCTCGTAGACGTACAGGCCGGGCTCCGGGTCCGCGGTGAGGATGCCCTCGGCCAGCCAGCGGCGCAGGGTGCCGGCCGCCTGCTCGGTGCGGGCGCTCGGGGTGCCGGCCTCGGGCAGGATCAGCCGGACGATGTTGTGCGGGTCGGCGGACTGGAGGTGGTGCACCCCGTCGGGGCGTACGACGACGTCGTACGGCGGGGAGGTGACGGCGGCGAGGCTGCCGACCCGATCGGGGTCGTAGCGAAGGCCTCGGAACGGCGTGAGTTCCAGGCCTCGGCGCACCGTTGCTTCCGAGTGACCTGCAGTGTTCATCCCGGCATCGTACGTGTGTCAGTGGTATGCGGGATGATCGGGGGAAAGGCCATCGAACGAGGAGCGATGTGGAATGAGCCAGGCGGTCAGGACGAGGCCCGAGGGCACTGGGCAGCCCCTGAACGAGGCGTACGACACGGCGCTGCTCGACCTGGACGGGGTGGTGTACGCGGGCGGGAACGCGATCGCGCACGCGGTCGACTCGCTGGCGGTGGCGCGCTCGGGCGGGATGCACCTGGCGTACGTCACGAACAACGCCCTGCGCACCCCGGACACCGTGGCCGCGCATCTGACGGAGCTGGGCATACCGACGGGCGCCGCGGACGTCATCACTTCCGCGCAGGCCGTGGCGCGGCTGATCAGTGAGCAGGTGCCGGCCGGGGCGCGGGTGCTGGTGATCGGCGGTGAGGGGCTGCGGGTGGCGCTGCGCGAGCGGGGGCTCGAGCCGGTGGAGTCGGCGGACGACGATCCGGCGGCTGTCGTCCAGGGCTTCGGCGGGCCCGATCTGACGTGGGGTCGCTTCGCGGAGGCGTCGTACGCGGTGGCGCGCGGGGTGCCGTGGTTCGCGTCCAACACGGACCTGACGATTCCGAGCGGGCGTGGGATCGCACCGGGCAACGGGGCGGCCGTGGAGGTCGTACGGATCGCGACGGGCAAGGAGCCCCAGGTGGCGGGCAAGCCGCTGCCGCCCATGCACAAGGAGACGATCATCCGCACCGGCGCCGAGCGGCCGCTGGTCGTCGGGGACCGGCTGGACACGGACATCGAGGGTGCGTTCAACGGCGGGGTCGACTCGCTGCTGGTGCTGACCGGGGTCACGGACGGCGCCCAGCTGCTCGCGGCGCCGCCGCAGCACCGGCCGACGTATGTCGACGCGGATCTGCGCGGGTTGCTCACCGGGCAGCCGGAGGTCACGGCGGAGGGCGACGGCTTTGGCTGCGGCGGGTGGACGGCGACGGCCGGGGCGGACCGGCTGGAGCTGGAGGGTGACGGCGAGGCGCTGGACGGGCTGCGGGCGCTGTGCGCGGCGGCCTGGACGGCGGCCGGACAGGGCTCCTGCGAGCTGGACGGAGGCAAGGCACTGGCGCGCCTCGGACTGTGACGGGCGGTCCCGGAGACCGAGCGGTCCCCGGGGCGGAGTGCACCCGGGGATCGAGATTGATAGCGAGGGTAGGCTAACCTAACTTCGTGTTGGTCGACAGTCCTCAGGAACAGCGCGCGGAGACCGCGCCCGCGCCCCCAACTCGACAGGCGGTAAGGGCCCTTGGGCTCCTGCTCTCCGTCGCGGCCTTGCTGCTCGTCGCCTTGGCGAGCATCGCGATCGGGGCGAAAGCGCTGTCGCCGGACCAGGTCTGGCACGGCCTGTTCCATGACACGGGGGCGTACGGCGACGTCGTCGTGGACGAGCGGCTCGCGCGCACCTGGCTCGGTCTGCTGTCCGGTGCCGCGCTCGGGCTGTCCGGCGCCGTTCTCCAGGCGCTCACCCGCAATCCGCTGGCCGATCCCGGGCTGCTCGGGATCAACGCGGGTGCCTCCGCCGCCGTCGTCACGGCCGTCACCTGTTTCGGCGTCACCAGCCTGACCGGCTATGTGTGGTTCGCCTTCCTCGGGGCCGCGGCGGTCGGTGCCCTGGTCTGGTTCCTCGGTGGCGGCCGGGGTGCCACGCCGGTCCGGCTCGCGCTCGCCGGTACGGCCATCAGCGCGGCCCTCTACGGCTATCTCCAGGCCGTGATGATCATGGACGACGCGGCTCTGGGCAAGATGCGCTTCTGGACGGTGGGTTCGCTGGCCTCGGCCACCGATGCGACCGTCCTGCAGGTGCTGCCGTTCCTCGCGGCCGGCATGCTCCTGGCACTCGCACTGGCCCGGCCGCTGAACGCCGTGGCGATGGGCGACGACACCGCCCGCGCCCTCGGTGCCAACCTGGGCCGCACCCGCGCCCTCGCCATGCTGGCCGCCACCGTGCTGTGCGGTGCCGCGACCGCCGCCTGCGGCCCGATCGTGTTCGTCGGCCTGATGGTGCCGCACGTCGTGCGCTCCTTCACCGGCCCCGACCTGCGCTGGATCCTGCCGTACGCCACGGTCCTGTCGCCCGTGCTGCTGCTCGGCGCCGACGTCATCGGCCGGGTCGTGGCCCGCCCCTCGGAACTCCAGGTCGGCATCGTCACCGCGATCATCGGCGGCCCGGTCTTCATCTTTCTCGTACGACGGCGGAGGACGGCCCAGCTGTGAAGACCCGATCCATGAACCGGGCCGTACGCACGCCGGGCGGCCTCTCCCTGCGCCTGGACCTGCGGGCCCTGACCGTCGTCGTCCTGCTGCTGGCCGCCGCCTGCGCGGCCGGCGTCGCGCTGATCGGCACCGGGGACGCGAAGATCCCCGCGGCCGACGTGCTCAGGACCCTCGCCGGCGACGGCAACGCGTACCAGGACTTCATCGTGCGCGAGCTGCGGCTGCCGCGCGTCCTCGTCGGCCTGCTGGTCGGCGCCTCGCTCGGCCTCGGCGGCGCCCTGTTCCAGTCCGTGTCCCGCAACCCGCTCGGCAGCCCGGACGTCCTCGGCCTGTCGCAGGGTTCGACGGCCGGTGCCCTGATCGTCATCGTGCTGCTGTCCGGCAGCAGCACGCAGGTCACCGTCGGCGCGCTGATCGGCGGCCTGGCGACCGGGCTCGCCATCTACGCGCTCGCCTGGAAGCAGGGGGTGCACGGATACCGGCTCGTCCTGGTCGGTATCGGTGTCTCCGCGATCGCCACCGCGGTCAACGGCTATCTGCTCACCAAGGCCGACCTGGTCGACGCCGCCCGCGCCGTCGTGTGGATGACCGGCTCCCTGGGCGGCCGCGACTGGGACCAGGTCTGGCCGCTGCTCGGCCTGTGCGCCGTCCTCGTCCCGCTGGTCCTCGTCAACGCGCGCGGCCTCAGGATGATGGAGATGGGCGACGACGTCGCGAACGCCCTCGGGGTGCGGGTGCAGCGTGTCCGGCTGGTGCTGATGGTCTGCGCCGTACTGCTCACCGCCGCCGCCACGGCCGCCGCCGGACCCGTCAGCTTCGTCGCGCTGACCGCGCCGCAGCTCGCCCGCCGCCTGACGCGCTCGCCGGGGCCGAACCTCGTGCCCTCGCTCTGCATGGGCGCCGCCCTGCTGGTCGCCGCCGACTGGGCCTCGCAGCGTGCCTTCGGCGCCGACCAGTTGCCCGTCGGAGTGGTCACCGGCGTGCTCGGCGGCGGCTATC
This sequence comes from Streptomyces sp. FXJ1.172, assembly GCF_001636945.3. Taxonomy (NCBI): domain Bacteria; kingdom Bacillati; phylum Actinomycetota; class Actinomycetes; order Kitasatosporales; family Streptomycetaceae; genus Streptomyces; species Streptomyces sp. FXJ1.172. Next base: position 7,112,050 of record NZ_CP119133.2, read on the forward strand.
TGCTGTGGCTGCTGGTCACCGAGCGCAGGGCGGGCCGGATATGAGCGCCGTCCCCGAGTCACTCAGCAAGAGGAGCACTGTGAACCGCCTGTCCGCCGAGAACGTCACCCTCGCCTACGACCAGCGCGTCATCGCCGAGCAGTTGTCGGTGGAGATTCCCGACAACTCCTTCACGGTGATCGTCGGCCCGAACGCGTGCGGCAAGTCGACGCTGCTGCGGGCGCTGTCGCGGATGCTCAGGCCGAGCGCGGGCCGGGTGCTGCTCGACGGGCAGGTCATCCAGTCGATGCCCGCGAAGAAGGTGGCCCGGACCCTCGGCCTGCTGCCGCAGTCGTCCATCGCGCCCGACGGCATCACGGTCGCCGACCTCGTCGGCCGGGGCCGCTACCCGCACCAGGGCCTGCTGCGCCAGTGGTCGGCCGAGGACGAGCGGGTCGTCCAGGAGTCCATGCGGCGGACCGGGGTCGCCGAACTGGCCGACCGGTACGTCGACGAGCTGTCCGGCGGGCAGCGCCAGCGGGTGTGGATCGCCATGGCGCTGGCCCAGCAGACCCCGCTGCTGCTCCTGGACGAGCCGACCACCTACCTCGACATCCAGCACCAGATCGACGTCCTCGACCTGTGCGCCGAGCTGCACGAGGAGCAGGGGCGGACGCTGGTGGCGGTGCTGCACGACCTCAACCACGCCGCCCGCTACGCCACTCACCTCATCGCGCTGCGTGGCGGCGAGGTCATCGCCGAGGGCGCCCCGAACGACATCGTCACGGCCGAGCTGGTGGAGAAGGTGTTCGGGCTGCGCTGTCAGGTCATCGACGACCCCGAGACCGGGACCCCGCTGGTGGTGCCGGCCGCGCGCGGGGCACGGGCGGAGCGGATCACGGCAGCTTCCTGAGCCGGAGGCGGATCACAGCAGCTTCCTGAGCCGGAACAGGTCCAGCAGGCTCGCCTCCAGCTTCACCCGGCCCGTGCCCCAGGCGGTCGCGAAGTTCAGCTCGCCGCCCACCAGGGTCACCAGGTCGTCCCCCGCCATGGCGAGCCTGATCTGCGCCTTCTCCCGTGGCGGACCGGTGTGGGTGTCGTCCACCTCGATCCGGCCGCCGGTCATCCGGCCCACGAAGGTGACGTCCAGGTCGGTGATGTGGCAGCTCACCGAGCGGTCCAGGGCGGCGGCCGCCCGGACGTCGCCCTCGGCGCCCTGCATGTTGTCCGAAAGCTTTCCCAGTGCGGCGCGGCACTCCTCGATCGTGGCCATCGCCCCCGACGGTACCCCAGCGGTTCGGGGTAGCGTCGGGGCATGAGCGAGTCCGTGTCCGAGGCCGACACCGTCACCGGGGCCGAGGCGGCCGTCGAGGCCGAACCCGAGTACGACCCTGCCGCGCCCGCCCCGTTGAACGTCCCGCGCACCCCCACCGGCAACGCCGAGGTCGACGCCCAGCTCGACCGGCTCGCCGACACCGACCACCTCGCCACCGACGGACATGTCGAGGTGTACGAGGATGTGCATCGGGGGCTGCGCGACGCGCTCACCGCGCTCGACGCCCGCCCGGGACCTCCGGCGCCCCCACGGTCGTAGACAACAACAGACAAAGCAGGAGCTGAACCGAACGTGGCAGGAGTCGCACGCCGTCGTCTGGACGCGGAGCTGGTCCGCCGGAAGCTCGCGCGCTCGCGCGAGCACGCCGGCCAGCTGATCGCCGCCGGGCGGGTCACCGTCGGCAAGACCGTGGCGACCAAGCCGGCCACCCAGGTGGAGACGGCCGCGGCGATCGTCGTGCGGGCCGACGACAGTGACCCCGACTACGTCTCCCGGGGCGGCCACAAGCTCGCGGGCGCGCTCGAGGCCTTCGTCCCGCTGGGGCTCGCGGTCGAGGGCCGGCGCGCGCTGGACGCCGGCGCGTCCACCGGCGGCTTCACCGACGTCCTGCTGCGCGCCGGCGCCGCCCACGTCGTCGCCGTCGACGTCGGATACGGACAGCTCGCCTGGTCTCTGCGAAACGATGAACGCGTCACCGTCAAGGACCGTACGAACGTCAGGGAGTTGACGCTCGATACGATCGATGGGGAACCTGTGGATCTTGTCGTGGGCGATCTGTCCTTCATCCCGCTCGGGCTGGTGCTGCCGGCCCTCAAGCGGTGCGTGAAGCCGGACGCCGACCTGGTGATGATGGTCAAGCCGCAGTTCGAGGTGGGGAAGGAGCGGCTCGGCAGCGGGGGTGTCGTACGGAGTCCGCAGCTGCGGGCGGAGGCCGTGCGGGCAGTGGCCGAGAAGGCCTGGGAGCTGGGGCTCGGGGTGCAGGGTGTCACCGCGAGCCCGCTGCCCGGGCCCTCGGGGAACGTCGAGTACTTTCTCTGGCTGCGGGCGGGGGCACCCGAGGTGGACCCGGCCGACGTCGACCGTGCAGTGGCGGAGGGGCCGCGTTGACACAGAACCTGGCGCGTACTGTTTTCCTGCTCGCCCACACCGGGCGGCCCGCGGCGATCCGCAGTGCGGAACTCGTCGTCAAGGGCTTGCTGCGGCATGACATCGGGGTGCGGGTGCTGGAGGAGGAGGCGCGCGACCTCCCGCTCCCCGAAGAGGTGGAGCTGGTCAAGGAGGCGACTCCGCAGTGCCTCGACGGATGCGAGCTGCTGATCGTCCTCGGCGGCGACGGCACGCTGCTGCGGGGGGCCGAGTTCGCCCGGGCGTCCGGGGTGCCGATGCTCGGCGTCAATCTCGGACGCGTCGGATTCCTCGCTGAGGCCGAGCGGGACGACCTCGACCGGGTGGTCGACCGGGTGGTGGCGCGGTCGTACGAGGTCGAGGAGCGGATGACCGTCGACGTCGTCGTGCACCGCAACGGGGACATCGTGCACACCGACTGGGCGCTGAACGAGGCGGCCGTGCAGAAGGCCGGCGCCGAGAAGCTGCTCGAGGTCGTGCTGGAGATCGACGGGCGGCCGGTGACGGGGTTCGGGTGTGACGGTGTCGTGCTGTCGACCCCGACCGGGTCCACCGCGTACGCCTTCTCCGCCGGCGGACCGGTGGTGTGGCCCGAGGTGGAGGCGCTGCTGATGGTGCCGATCAGCGCGCACGCGCTGTTCGCCAAGCCGCTGGTGACCTCGCCGGATTCGGTGCTCGCGGTGGAGGTTCTGCCCCATATTCCGCCGGGTGTGCTGTGGTGCGACGGGCGGCGGACCGTGGAGCTGCCGCCCGGGGCACGGGTGGAGGTGCGGCGGGGGGCGGTGCCGGTGCGGCTGGCCCGGTTGCACCATTCGTCGTTCACGGACCGGTTGGTCGCGAAGTTCGCGTTGCCGACCACGGGGTGGCGGGGGGCGCCGCACCACTCGACGGAGTGAGAAGGGCGGCCTGTGTGCACTCCCCGCCCCGGACCTCGTATGGTCTGTTCCGTGTTGGAGGAGATGCGGATACGGTCGCTCGGGGTCATCGACGATGCCGTCGTCGAGCTGTCGCCGGGGTTCACCGCGGTCACCGGTGAGACGGGTGCGGGCAAGACCATGGTGGTCACCAGCCTGGGGCTGCTGCTCGGCGGGCGGGCGGATCCGGCGCTCGTGCGGATCGGGGCCGGGAAGGCGGTCGTGGAGGGACGGATCACCGTCCCCGCGGGCGCGCCCGTCGTCGTACGCGCGGAGGAGGCCGGTGCCGAGCTGGACGACGGGGCGCTCCTGATCAGCCGTACCGTTTCCGCCGAGGGACGCTCGCGCGCGCACGTGGGCGGGCGCAGTGTGCCCGTCGGGCTGCTCGCCGAGCTGGCCGACGACCTGGTGGCCGTGCACGGGCAGACCGACCAGCAGGGACTGCTGAAGCTGTCCCGGCAGCGGCAGGCCCTGGACCGGTACGCGGGCGACGCCGTCGCCGTACCGCTGGCGAAGTACGCCGAGGCCTACCGGCGGCTGCGGGCCGTCTCCGCCGAGCTGGAGGAGATCACCACGCGCGCGCGTGAGCGGGCGCAGGAAGCCGACATGCTGCGGTACGGCCTCGACGAGATCGCCGGGACCGAGCCGCGGGCCGGGGAGGACGCCGAGCTGGCCGAGGAGGCGGAGCGGCTGGGGCACGCCGAGGCCCTGTCGGCCGCCGCGACGGCCGCGCACGCCGCTCTGGCGGGCAACCCCGAGGACCCCGAGGGGATCGACGCCCAGGCCCTCGTCGCGGGCGCCCACCGGGCGCTGGAGGCCGTGCGTTCGCACGATCCGGCGCTGGCCTCCCTCGCCGAAAGGATCGGCGAGATCGGGATCCTGCTCGGCGATGTGGCCGGCGAGCTGGCGGGGTACGCCGACGACCTCGACGCCGATCCGCTGCGTCTTGCGGCCGTGGAGGAGCGCAGGGCGGCCCTGACCGCCCTCACGCGCAAGTACGGCGACGACGTCAATGCCGTGCTGGCGTGGGCCGAGCAGAGTGCCGCCCGGCTCACCGAGCTGGACGGCGACGACGAGCGGATCGAGGAGCTGACCGCCGAGCGCGACGCCCTGCGGACCGGACTGGGCGGTCTGGCGCAGGCGTTGACGGACGCGCGGACGGAGGCCGCCGAGCGGTTCGCCGCCGCCGTGACCGCCGAGCTGGCCTCGCTGGCGATGCCCCACGCGCGCGTGTCCTTCGACATCAGGCAGACCGAGGACCCGGAGGGCGTCGAGGTCGGCGGGCGGACGGTCGCCTACGGGCCGTCCGGCGCGGACGAGGTCGAACTGCTGCTCGCCCCGCACCCCGGTGCTCCGCCGCGGCCCATCGCCAAGGGCGCCTCCGGCGGTGAGCTGTCCCGCGTGATGCTGGCCGTCGAGGTCGTCTTCGCGGGCACCGACCCCGTGCCGACGTACCTCTTCGACGAGGTCGACGCCGGTGTCGGCGGCAAGGCCGCGGTGGAGATCGGGCGGCGCCTCGCGAAGCTCGCCAGGACCGCGCAGGTCGTCGTGGTCACCCACCTGCCCCAGGTCGCCGCCTTCGCCGACCGGCAGCTGCTGGTCGAGAAGACCAACGACGGCTCCGTCACCCGGTCCGGGGTGAAGGTGCTGGAGGGCGAGGAACGCGTCCGGGAGCTGTCCCGGATGCTGGCCGGCCAGGAGGACTCCGAGACGGCCCGCGCGCACGCCGAGGAACTGCTGGCGACGGCCCGGGCGGATCTCTAGCGGGACTTAGGATGACCGGCAACCGAAAGTCCCGTTCCTTCCTGCTGTCCGCCGCGCTCACCCGGGTCGGCTACGCGATCGTGCGCGCCAACCCGCCAGGGGGAGCGGCGCGGTGGGAGAGGAAGAACCACGCCGGGCGGAGCGTCGGGCTGTACGCGGCGCCGGCCTCGGCGCTCGGCACGGCGGTCGCCGCCGCGCGGGTGCACCCCGGCGCCGGGCTCGCCGTGCTGGCCGCCGGGGCCTGCGGGGCGTACGACGATGTCGCGGGCGATCACCGGCGGGGCCTGCGGGCGCATCTCGGTGCGCTGCGCGACGGTGAAGTCACGAGCGGCACCGTCAAGTTGGCCGGGATCTCCGCGGCCGGACTCGTCGCGGGCGCGCTGCTGAAGGAGCGGCCGCTGGACAAGGTCCTCGCCGGGATCGTGATCGCGGGGACCGCGCACTTCGTCAACCTGGTCGACGTACGGCCGGGGCGGGCGCTCGGTGCCGTGCTGGCGCTCGGGGCGCCGGGGCTGCTGCGCAAGGGGCGGTCCGGTGAGCTGGCCGCCGCCGCGACGGGCGGCGCGGCGGCCGTGCTGCGGGAGGATCTGGGCGAGCGCGTCATGATCGGGGACACGGGGGCGCATGCCCTCGGTGCCGCGCTGGGGGCGGCCATCGCGGCGGGCAACCGGCGCGCGGGGTTGCTCGCGCACGCCGTCGCCGTCGTCACCGCCGCCGTGTACGGTGACCGGGTGACGGCGTGGGCGCGTTCGCTGTGACCGTCTGACCTCGTCGGACGCGTCGTACGGGATGGGTGCGCGCCGGGGGCTGTCCTCACCCGTGTGGGTGACGTGCTCCGGCGCATTGCCCCGGCCCACCGGACAGTGCGCCCGCCCGGGTTTCCCGGAACGACCGCACATCCTGGCATGCTTGGCGGGGAACGCGGGCGGTCGGCGGACCGGATCGGTCCGCGGGGGAGGCACGCGGGGTATGTCCTTCCGCCCCCTTGCGCCCGCTACCTTCTGTACGTTGCCTCGTGACCGCCCACGTCGAACCAGGAGCCCCGGCCCCGTGAGCCCCCTGAGCAGCAACGCGCCGCACGGCCAGTCGCCGCTGCGCACCGTGCAGGTGCTGGGCGGAGGCCACGCCGGCAGCAGCGCGCATGTGCGCTCCCTGGCCGAGGGGCTCGTGGCGCGGGGCGTGCGGGTGACGGTGTGCGCCCCCGTCGAGGCCGACCGCTTCTACGACTTCAGCGGCACCGGCGCCGAGCACGTGCACGTGCCGCGCAGCAGCGACCCCGTCTCCGTCGCCGCGCTCCGGGCGGCCTGCGCCCACGCCGACCTGGTGCACGCGCACGGGCTGCACGCCTCCTTCCGCACCGTGCTCGCGCTCAGCGGCCGGCCCACCCCGCTGGTGGTGACCTGGCACGACCGGGCCCGTGCGGAGGGCCCGCGGGCGCATCTGCTGCGGCTGCTGGAGCGCCGGGTGGTGCGCACCGCCGCCGTGGTCCTCGGCACCAGCTCCGACCTGGTGGAGCGGGCCCGGCGGACCGGGGCGCGGGACGCCCGGCTGGCCGCCGTCGGCCTGCCGGGACAGCGCACGCCCGTCGACCAGGACGACCCCGACCGGCGGCGCGCCAAGGTCCGGGCCGAACTCGGCGCGGGTTCGGGCCCGTTGCTCATCGCGGTCGGCTCCCTCGACCGGCACCGCGGCTACGACGTCCTGCTCGACGCCGCCCGCGCCTGGCGGGAGCTGGACCCCGTCCCGCTGGTCGTGATCGCGGGGGAGGGGACGCAGCGCCCGCACCTGATGCGGCGGATCGAGGACGAGGAGCTGCCGGTGCGGCTCATCGGGCGCCGCGAGGACGTGCCCGAGCTGCTCGCCGCCGCCGATCTGGCGCTGCTCACCAGCAGTTGGGAGTCGCGTTCCGTCCTCGCCCAGGAGGCGCTGTACGCGCGCGTGCCGCTCGTCGCGACCCGGGTCGGCGGCATCCCCGACCTCGTCGGCGACGCGGCCGAACTCGTCCCGTACGGCGATCCCGAGGCGCTCGCGGACACCGTCGTACGGCTCCTTGCGGACCCCGAACGCTGCCAGGAGCTGCGCGAGTCGGGGGTGCGGCAGGCCGCCAGCTGGCCGACCGAGGACGAGACGGTCGCCCAAGTGCTCAGCGTCTACGACGAGTTGACCCAGCCCCGGCCCCTCGCCTAGGGCACGTGGCGGCGGGCCCTGAGCGCCAGGCTCAACGCCAGTACCGCCTGCGGGTCGTCGAGGTCGGTGCCCAGCAACTCGCCGATGCGGGCGAGGCGGTTGTACAGGGTCTGCCGGTTCAGATGCAGTTCGCGGGCCGTCTCCGCCTTGCGGCCCGCGTGCGCCAGATAGGTCTCCAGGGTCGGCAGCAGCGGCGGCCGGGAGCGATGGTCGTGATCGCGCAGCGGGCCGATCGCGCGGTCCACGAAGGCGGCGAGGTCGGGGTGGTCGCGCAGCCGCCACAGCAGCAGGTCGATATCCAGGCGGCGGGCGTCGTACCAGGGGCGGTCCGTGAGGCCCTGGGCCGCCGTCGCGGTCTCCGCCGCGTGCCGCAGCCCGGCCGACGCGGCCGCCCAGCCGCCCGCCACGCCGACGACCACGACCGGCGGCGGCGAGCCCGGCCGGCGCATCCCGGCCCGCTCCACGCCCGCTCTGAGGGCCGCCGCCACCCGGTCGGCGACCGCCGCCCGCTCCGCCTCCGCGCGCAGCCCGAGCAGCACCGGCACCCGGCCCTCCACGGGCCGCACGCCCAGCAGCACCGGCACCCCGACCGAAGCCAGTTCCTCGGAGACCGCCCGCGCCAGCACCGCCCAGCCCCCGCCCGGGGAAAGGGAGTCGCCGATCCGCATCACCACGGGCAGCAGCGGGCTGTCGCCGGGCTTGAAGCCGAGCACGCGGGCCTGTGCCGGGGCGTCCTCCGCCGAGATGCGGCCCTCGGCGAGATCGGTGAGGAAGTCACCGCGCCCGCGGGCCGCCAGTTCCTCCTCCTGCCGGGCCTGCATCAGCACCACGGCCAGGATTCCCGCGGCCCGCTCCGCGGCGATCCGGTGCACGGGGGCCAGCGGCGAGCGGACCGGCAGCAGGGCGAGCCGGGCGCGCACCGAGCCCGCCGTACCGGGGCCGCCGCCGGGCACGTCCACGAGCACCGAACCGGCGGGCGGCGGCGCGTCCTTGTGCGGGTCGCGCAGCCCCTCCCACACCTGGAGCGGATCGGCGCCCTCAGGCCCCTCCCCGGCGGCGTACAGCAGCCGGCCGTCGGGTGTCTCCAGGAACACCGGGTTGCCGCTGAAGCCGGCCAGGATGCCCAGCACCTGCGGCACCCCGCCGCCGCCCAGCAGGGCCTCGGTGCAGCGCCGGTGCACCTCCTCGGCGCGCTGGAGCAGCGCGTAGTGGCCGTTGACGATCTCGGTGTGGACCTCCTCGGTCACCGTCACGAACGGCACCTCGCGGTGCAGCTGGACCAGTGGCAGCCCGGCGGCGCGCGCGGTGTCGACCAGAGCGGCCGGCAGCCTGGTGAACCGCGGGCCCAGCTCCACCACCAGGGCGGCGATCCCGCGCTCGGCGAGGGTGCGTACGAACGCCCGCTGCTCGGCCGGGCGGGTGCCGAGGCCGTAGCCCGTGGTCAGCAGCAGTTCGCCGCCCTTGAGCAGCGAGGCGATGTTCGGCACCTCGCCCGCGTGCACCCAGCGCACCGTCCGTCCCAGCCGGTCGGCACCCGCCAGGATCTCCGGCAGTCCGCTGCGCAGGCCCGGCAGCTCAAGGGCCCGCTGAACGGTGATCCCGGCGCCCTGGGTGTCGAATCGGCTGTCCGTACGGCTGTCCATGCAGCGGACGCTACCTGCGGGAACGCCCGGAGAACATCCCGGAGAACATCTCTGCGCACATCCGCGGGCTACACCGGTTTGACGTTGTGGCCGAAGCGGAAGACGTTGTCGGGGTCCCAGCGCCGTTTGACCTTCTCCAGGCGCAGGGTGTTGCCGGCGCCCAGTCCCGCCCGGACCCGCTCGGGGCCCTCGTCGCCGATGAAGTTGAGGTAGACGTCCCCGGTGCTCCAGGGCCGTACGTCCGAGCGGACCGCCCGTACCCAGGCGACGCACCGCTCGTCGTCGGCCGGGTCCTGCCAGATGCCGAACGGGTGCACCGCCCAGGGCGCGTCCCGGTACGGCACCGGGTACGCGTGCGGACCGGCCGCGACAGCCCCGCCCTGGGGGAACAGCATCTGCTGGTTGCCGGTCGGTACCGGCATGCTGTCCGCCCGGGCGCAGAAGACGTCCACCGCCTCGTCCGGCAGGGCGCTCAGGTACTCCGCCGACCAGTGGTTCCGCAGCCCCGGCGGCTGGTCGAGCATGCACTGCACCTCGGGGTACGGCATCGGGCCCACGACCTGCACCTCGTGCGGCAGCGCCAGCAGCGGCCCGGCGAGCTTGGGCAGGTTCTCCTCGCCGCCCGCGTAGGTCAGCAGCATCGCGCACAGCAGCCTGCCGACCAGCTCCGGCGGTACGAAGTCCCACGGCGGGCCGGTGAGGTACATCACCACGCCGCCCGCCTCGTCGGGGCCGGTGCGAAGGACCTCGCGGAAGGTGCGGACCACCCGCGGGCCGTACTCGGGCCGGCACAGCAGCAACGCGACGCAGAACTCCGGCAGTTCGTGCAGTTCCAGGGTGAGCGCGGTGGCGATGCCGAAGTTGCCGCCGCCGCCGTGCAGTGCCCAGAACAGCTCGGGGTTCTCGTCGGCGTTCGCGTGCACCCGCTCGGCGTCGGCGGTCACCAGCTCCACCGCGATGAGGTTGTCGACGGCGAGTCCGAAGGCGCGGTCCAGCCAGCCGGTGCCGCCGCCGAGGACGAAGCCGCCGACACCGGTGGTCGAGGCCCGTCCGCCGGTCGTCGCGAGACCGTACGGCTGGGTGGCCCGGTCCAGGTGGCTCATCGTGGCCCCGCCCTCGATCCGGACCGCCTCGTCCGCCGGGTCGACCGTGACCTGGTGCATCCGGCGCAGGTCCACCACCAGCGCGCCGTCGCCGAGTGCCGACCCGGCCACGCTGTGCCCGCCGCCACGCACCGCGATGTTCAGGTCCAGCTCCCGCCCGAAGCGCACCGCCCGGACGACATCGGTCACGTCCGAGCACTGGGCGATCACGGCCGGGCGCCGGTCGATCATGGCGTTGAAGACGGTCCGGGCCTCGTCGTAGTCCGGATCCCCCGGGGCGAACACCTCGCCGGATAGGTCCTCGCGCAGCGCGGCGAGAGCCGTGCGCGCCTTCGAGGGGGAAGCCATGGCCGCCCCTTCCGGAAGAGGGGTGTGCGTGCGTGCTCCCAGCCTAGGTGTGAGCCCCTCGACGGGGCGCGGGGAACTATGCGACCGGCCGCAACGGACCCGGGGACGGCCGACTCCCCGCCCCCGGGCCGAGCGCTCAGCCGCCGTACGCGCCCGAAGCCGTCAGCCGCAGGGCCGTGTCGATCAGCGGAACGTGGCTGAAGGCCTGCGGGAAGTTGCCGACCTGGCGTTGCAGACGCGGGTCCCACTCCTCGGCGAGCAGACCGAGGTCGTTGCGCAGCGCGAGGAGCTTCTCGAACAGCTTGCGCGCCTCGTCGACCCGGCCGATCATCGCGAGGTCGTCCGCCATCCAGAACGAGCAGGCCAGGAAGGCGCCCTCGTCACCGGGCAGGCCGTCGACGCCCGCGTGGGAGCCCTCGGTCGGGTAGCGCAGGATGAACCCGTCCGGGGTGGACAGCTCGCGCTGGATCGCCTCGATCGTGCCGATCACCCGCTTGTCGTCCGGCGGCAGGAAACCCATCTGCGGGATCAAGAGCAGCGAGGCGTCCAGCTCCTGGGAGCCGTAGGACTGCGTGAAGGTGTTGCGCTCCTTGTCGTAGCCCTTCTCGCACACGTCCCGGTGGATGTCGTCGCGCAGTTCCTTCCAGCGCTCCAGCGGGCCGTCCGCGTCCCCGGACTCGATCAGCTTGATGGTGCGGTCCACCGCGACCCAGGCCATCACCTTGGAGTGCACGAAGTGCCGGCGCGGCCCGCGCACCTCCCAGATGCCCTCGTCCGGCTCCTGCCAGTGGTCCTCGAGGTAGCGGATCAGCTTGAGCTGGAGCAGGGAGGCGTAGTCGTTGCGGGCCAGGCCCGTCATGTGCGCCAGGTGCAGGGCCTCGGTGACCTCGCCGTACACGTCCAGCTGGAGCTGGTGCGCGGCGCCGTTGCCGACCCGGACCGGGGCCGAGGCCTCGTAGCCCGGCAGCCAGTCCAGCTCGGCCTCGCCCAGCTCGCGCTCGCCGGCGATGCCGTACATGATCTGCAGGTTCTCCGGGTCGCCCGCCACCGCGCGCAGCAGCCACTCGCGCCAGGCGCGGGCCTCCTCGCGGTAGCCGGTGCGCAGCAGCGACGACAGGGTGATCGCCGCGTCGCGCAGCCAGGTGTAGCGGTAGTCCCAGTTGCGCACCCCGCCGATGTCCTCGGGCAGAGAGGTCGTCGGGGCCGCGACGATGCCGCCCGTGGGGGCGTACGTCAGCGCCTTGAGGGTGATCAGCGAGCGGATCACCGCTTCGCGGTAGGGCCCGTGGTACGTACAGTGCTCCACCCACTCGCGCCAGAACTCCTCCGTCGCCTCCAGCGAGGCCTCCGGCTCCGGCAGCGGCGGCGGCTCCTTGTGCGAGGGCTGCCACGAGATGGTGAACGCGATCCGGTCACCCGGGGCGACCGTGAAGTCCGCGTACGTCGTCAGTGACTTCCCGTAGGTCTCGGCCTCGGTGTCGAACCAGACCGAGTCCGGACCGGCGACCGCCACCGTACGGCCCTCGTTCCTGTGCACCCAGGGCACCACCCGGCCGTAGGAGAACCGCATCCGCAGGGCCGAGCGCATCGGCACCCGGCCGGTGACGCCCTCCACGATCCGGATCAGCTGCGGCGCGCCGTCACGCGGCGGCATGAAGTCCGTCACGCGCACCGTGCCGCGCGGGGTGTCCCACTCCGACTCCAGGACCAGCGAGTCCCCGCGGTAGCTGCGCCGGGAGGCCGCCGGCGGCTTCGCGTCGGCCGCGTGCGCCGGGCCGAGCCGCCAGAAGCCGTGCTCCTCGGTGCCCAGCAGGCCGGCGAAGATGGCATGCGAGTCGAAGCGGGGCAGGCACAGCCAGTCCACCGTGCCGTCCCGGCAGACCAGTGCCGCGGTCTGCATGTCTCCGATGAGTGCGTAGTCTTCGATGCGCCCGGCCACGTGCAACTCCAGTCGAACGGCCACGTCACCCCCGCGCAGGGGGGCTGTCGCTGATGCGGTCAAGGGGTCGTTGTTGTGCGTCGTTGAGCGGTGAAGCAAAGTAGCCCGCCGAGCCCTGAGGCAAAACGACAGTCCATGCTCAACGAACTGCCGCGCTCTCGTTGTTCCGGGGGTCTATCGGCGGGGGTGTGCCGTCGTTTCCGGCCTGGCTCGGCAGCGAATGTCCGAGCAGGATACGACGCACGTAGATGATCTGCGTGCCGCTCCGGGCAACCCGTGTGGGCCGAACGAGTGAGCAGCGGGTGATGACCATGTGACCGGCGCGTATCTGTGGTTGTGCCAGTACACCGCCCTGTGCCCGGCCAGGTGCGGAGCGTGGCCGTCCGCCATCGGGCCCACGCGCTGATACCCTGGTAGCCCGTGGACCGGTGGGCCCCCTTGACCAGCAGCGTCGAAGAATCAAGAAGGGTCCCCCGAACCGCAGCGACGGCGCCCCGCCCGGCAGTACAGCAGTGTCCGGGCCGGCAGCCGCACCGCACGACAGACAGCGACCACGGGAGCCCCCTCTTGGCCATGCCGCCGAAATCCACGACGACCAAGCACATCTTCGTCACCGGGGGTGTCGCCTCCTCGCTCGGCAAGGGCCTCACCGCCTCCAGCCTGGGCATGCTGCTCAAGGCCCGTGGCCTGCGCGTCGTGATGCAGAAGCTGGATCCGTATCTGAACGTCGATCCGGGCACGATGAACCCCTTCCAGCACGGTGAGGTCTTCGTCACCAACGACGGTGCCGAGACCGACCTCGACATCGGACACTACGAGCGCTTCCTCGACCGTGACTTGGACGGCACCGCCAATGTCACTACAGGACAGGTGTACTCGACCGTGATCGCCAAGGAGCGGCGCGGCGAGTACCTGGGCGACACCGTGCAGGTCATCCCGCACATCACCAACGAGATCAAGCACCGCATCCGGCGTATGGCCACCGACGAGGTGGACGTCGTCATCACCGAGGTCGGCGGCACGGTCGGCGACATCGAGTCGCTGCCGTTCCTGGAGACCGTCCGCCAGGTCCGCCACGAGGTCGGCCGGGACAACGTCTTCGTCGTCCACATCTCCCTGCTGCCGTACATCGGCCCCTCGGGCGAGCTGAAGACCAAGCCGACCCAGCACTCCGTCGCCGCGCTGCGCAACATCGGCATCCAGCCCGACGCCATCGTGCTGCGCTGCGACCGCGAGGTCCCGACCGCCATCAAGCGCAAGATCTCGCTGATGTGCGACGTCGACGAGGCCGCCGTCGTGGCCTGCCCCGACGCCCGCTCGATCTACGACATCCCGAAGACCGTGCACGGCGAGGGCCTGGACGCCTATGTCGTCCGCAAGCTGGACCTGCCGTTCCGTGACGTCGACTGGACGACCTGGGACGACCTGCTGGACCGCGTCCACAACCCCGACCACGAGATCACCCTCGCACTGGTCGGCAAGTACATCGACCTGCCCGACGCCTACCTGTCGGTCACCGAGGCGCTGCGCGCCGGCGGCTTCGCCAACCGCGCCCGCGTGAAGATCAAGTGGGTCACCTCCGACGACTGCAAGACCCCGGCCGGCGCCAAGGCCCAGCTCGGCGACGTCGACGGCATCTGCATCCCGGGCGGCTTCGGTGACCGCGGTGTGCTCGGCAAGGTCGGCGCGATCAAGTACGCCCGTGAGAACAAGATCCCGCTGCTCGGCCTCTGCCTCGGCCTGCAGTGCATCGTGATCGAGGCCGCGCGGAACCTGGCCGACATCCCGGACGCCAACTCCACCGAGTTCGACCCGGCGACCGCCCACCCGGTCATCTCCACCATGGCCGAGCAGATGGACATCGTGGCCGGCGAGGGCGACATGGGCGGCACCATGCGCCTCGGCATGTACCCGGCCAAGCTCGCCGAGGGCTCGATCGTGCGCGAGGTGTACGACGGCAAGGAGTACGTCGAGGAGCGCCACCGCCACCGCTACGAGGTCAACAACGCCTACCGCGCGGAGCTGGAGAAGAAGGCCGGCATCCTGTTCTCCGGGACGTCGCCCGACGGCAAGCTCGTCGAGTACGTCGAGTACCCCCGCGACGCGCACCCGTACCTGGTCGCCACGCAGGCGCACCCGGAGCTGCGCTCCCGCCCGACCCGCCCGCACCCGCTCTTCGCGGGCCTGGTGAAGGCGGCTGTCGAGCGTCAGCTGGAAGAGGGCGCGCGGAAGATCGCGAAGTAACACAAGAGCTGTACGGTGGCCGGGGCGCGGGTGTGCGACACGCCTGCGCCCCGGCCGCTTGCGCATGTGTGGAAGGACAGGGCATGACGATCAAGGACACCCCGCAGGAGTGGGAGATCCGGGCCACGGACACCCCCTTCGTGGGCAACAAGACCTCTGTGCGCACGGACGACGTGGTCATGCCCGACGGCTCGGTGGTCCGTCGCGACTACCAGGTCCACCCCGGCTCGGTCGCCGTCCTCGCCCTGGACGAGGAGGACCAGGTCCTGCTGATCAACCAGTACCGCCACCCCGTGCGGCACAAGCTGTGGGAGATCCCGGCCGGTCTGCTCGACGTCCCCGGCGAGAACCCGCTGCACGCGGCCCAACGCGAGCTGTACGAGGAGGCGCACGTCAAGGCCGAGGACTGGCGGGTGCTGACCGACGTCTACACCACGCCCGGGGGCTGCGACGAGGCCGTACGGATCTTCCTCGCGCGCCAGCTGTCCGAGGCCGAGGGCGAGCGCTTCGCGGCGGAGCACGAGGAGACCGACATGGAGCACGCGCGCGTGCCGGTCGAGGAGCTCGTGCGCCGCGTCCTGGCCGGCGACGTGCACAACAACTGCCTGGTCGTCGGCGTGCTCTCGCTGGTCGCCGCCCGCGGCGGTGACGGTCTCGACGCCCTGCGCCCGGCCGACGCCCCCTGGCCGGCGCGCCCCTTCACCTCCTGAGCCACCCGTCCGGGGCACGGAGCAATGCCGGTCGGCACCCGTGCGGCCCAGTGGTGTGACGAGTGGTGTGACGATCGCCTGATCCGATCAGGTGATCCGTTCGCCGCGCTCCACACAGGACGTCGCAGAGCGTGAACTAGGCTCTGAGACGCCCGTCTCGGAAGACCCGGCGGGCTTGCGCGTGCGGTGGGACGGGAGTGTGGCCCGTGACGGATCAGGTGGTGGACACAGGCGGGGCGCGACTGTCGGCGCACGAGGTCGCCCACGACCATTTCCTGGGCCGTACAAGGGAGTTGAAGGAGCTGCGCGCCGACATCGAGCGCGCCGGCCTGGACACCCTCTCCGGCCGCAAGGCACCCCGCGCGCGCGTGCTCCTGATCGCGGGCCGCCCCGGCTCCGGGCGGACCGCGCTCGCCGAGGCACTCGTGCGACGGATCGCCCACCGCTACCCCGACGGGGTGCTGCGCGCCCGGCTCAGCGAGCCCGACGGCACCCCCGTCCCGGTCGAGCGCACCGCCCGCGAGCTGCTCACCGCACTGGAGCTGCCGGCCCCGGCCGGTGCCGCCGAGGACGACCTGACCGAGGCGCTGCGCACCGCCCTGGCCGGCCGGCGCGCGGTGCTGCTCCTGGACGACGCGGCCCGTGCCGAGCAGGTCGACGCGCTGCTGCCGGACGCCCCGGACTGCCTGGCGGTGGCCGTCTCGAAGGGTCCGCTCACCGGCATCGCGGACGTCCGCCCCTGCACCGTCGGCGGCCTCGACACCAAGTCCGCGGTGGAGCTGCTCACCCGGTACACCGGCTCGGTGCGCATCACCGTCGACCCGCGCGCCGCCGAGAGTCTGGCCGAGGCCTGCCAGGGCCACCCGGCCGCGCTGATCCTGGCGGGCGGCTGGCTCGCCGCCCGCCCCAAGGCCGCCGTCTCCGACCTCGCCAAGCGGCTGCACGCGGCCCCCGACGACGGCCCGGACGGCACCCCGCCGGCCCGGGTCTTCCGGCATGTGTACGACGACCTGTCCGCTCCCGCCGCCAGGATCCTGCGGCTGCTCGCGCTCGCCCCGGCCGGCCTCGTCGACCCGCACACCGCCTCCGCGCTCGCGGGCTGCTCGGTCGGCTTCGCACGCGCCACCCTGGACGACTTCGTCGCCCTCGGCCTGCTGCGCGCGGCCGGCTCCCCGCTGCCCCAGTACGAGGTCCCCGGCTGCCTGCACCCGCACCTGCGTGCCCTCGCCGAGAGCCAGGAGCGGCCCGCGGAGCTGCAGCTGGCCCGGGCCCGGATGCTGGAGCGGACGGTACGGCTGCTGCAGGCCTGCCGGGCGATCACCGAGACGGACAGCCCGCAGGCCCGCGAGAAGCTGAACGCCATGCCCCGCGAGGTGCGCTTCCCGAACCCGAGGGCGGCCGCCGACTGGCTGCGCGTCCGCCGCCCCGCCCTGCTGGCCTCCGCGCGGCTCGCGGTGGCCGACGGCGAGCTGGACACGCTCGCCCGGCGGCTGATGTCCCAGCTGGTCAGGGCCCTGGTGGCACACGAGGGCACCCAGGCCGCGGCCGCCGACCTGTACGGCGTGCACAGCCTCGTCCACGATGTCGCCGAGCGGCGCGGACTGCCCCGTGAGCAGGCCGCCGCCCTGCTGAACCTGGGCGACGTGGACGCGCAGACCGGCCGTACCCGGGACGCGCTGGCCCGGTACCGGTCGGCACTGGCCGCCGGACGCAGGGCGAACGACCCGTACGCGACCGGCCGCGCGATGGAATCCGTAGGCGGCGCGTACCAGGAGCTGGGCGACTACGACCGGGCCGCCGACTGGTTCGGCCGGGCCCTGGCCGAGCGGCTGGCCCGGGGCGAGCGCGAGCAGGCCGCCCGGCTGTACGGCCGGATCGCCACCGCCCACACCTACGCGGGCCGCTACGGCGAGGCCCTCAGGAACTGGCGGGCGGCCGTCGTCGGCTACCGCAAGGGCGGCGATGTCGCCGCCCACGCCCGGGCGTTGAGCGAGCTGGCCCGGGTGCAGGAGTACGCGGGGCGGTTCGAGGAATCGCTGCGGACGTGCCAGGAAGCGGTGGAGTGGGCCCGGCGCGCCGATGACGTCCGGTTGCAGGCCGCGCTGCAGCTCAGGCTCGCCGACACCCTGGAGCACCTCGGCGACCCCGCCGCCGCCCGCCTGCACCGCACGGCGGCCGAGCGCATGCTGGGTGAGGAGGCCCTGGAAGGCGACACAAGGTCGGAACGAGACAGGAACGCCTGCGAAATCCGCAGCACATCCAGCGAAGATTGATGCAATGAAAGGCTAGACAGGCGGAACACCTTCATTAAACTGGCTCTGCCGCGCGTTCTCCTGCGGTGTCTCCCGGTGTGCCCCGGCATGCCTGGGTATGTCTTGTAATGCACCCCCCATACCCTCTGAGCCAAGGACCGTGATCGACGTGAAGGTCGGCATCCCCCGCGAGGTCAAGAACAACGAGTTCCGGGTGGCCATCACCCCCGCCGGTGTGCACGAGCTGGTGCGCAACGGCCACCAGGTCGTCATCGAGCGGGGCGCCGGCCTCGGCTCCTCGATCACGGACGAGGAGTACGTCTCCGCCGGCGCCGCGATCCTCGGCACCGCCGACGAGGTCTGGGCCACCGCCGACCTGCTGCTGAAGGTCAAGGAGCCCATCGCGGAGGAGTACCACCGCCTCCGCAAGGACCAGATCCTCTTCACCTACCTGCACCTGGCCGCCTCCAAGGAGTGCACGGACGCGCTCATCGAGTCCGGCACCACGGCCATCGCCTACGAGACCGTCGAGCTGCCGAACCGCTCCCTGCCGCTGCTCGCCCCGATGTCCGAGGTCGCGGGCCGCCTGGCCCCGCAGGTCGGCGCCTACCACCTGATGGCCCCGGCCGGCGGCCGTGGTGTGCTGCCGGGCGGCGTCCCGGGCGTGACCCCGGCGAAGGCCGTCGTCATCGGCGGCGGTGTCTCGGGCTGGAACGCCACCCAGGTCGCCGTCGGCATGGGCTTCGAGGTCACCCTGCTCGACCGCGACATCAACAAGCTGCGCGAGGCCGACAAGGTCTTCGGGACGAAGGTCAAGGCGATCATGTCCAACGCCTTCGAGCTGGAGAAGGCCGTCCTGGAGGCCGACCTCGTCATCGGTGCCGTCCTCATCCCGGGCGCCAAGGCCCCGAAGCTCGTCACCAACGAGCTGGTGTCCCGCATGAAGCCGGGAAGTGTTCTTGTCGACATCGCGATCGACCAGGGCGGCTGCTTCGAGGACTCCCGCCCCACCACGCACGCCGAGCCGACCTTCAAGGTGCACAACTCGGTCTTCTACTGCGTCGCCAACATGCCGGGCGCGGTGCCGAACACCTCCACCAACGCCCTCACCAACGCCACGCTGCCGTACATCGTCTCGCTGGCCAACAACGGCTGGGTCGAGGCGCTGCGCCGCGACGCCGCGCTCGCCAAGGGGCTCAACACTCATGACGGCAAGGTCGTTTACAAGGAGGTCGCCGAGGCCCACGGCCTGGAGCACATCGAGCTGGACTCGCTGCTCGGCTGACCCCCGACCGGCCCCGTGACCTGGTGAGTCGCTAAGTCGCCAGCAGGTAAAAGGCGATTCGTCAACACGTCACGTCAACGGCGCGCACCCGGCCGGACCTTGCCCGACAAGGTCCGGCCGGATGTGTGTATGGTCACTTTGCGACTCTCGGTCAACTCGCCTCGAACGTAACGCTTGGACCGATTCGCACACCGGTGAAACCTGCCGTGCGACGGCCGTACGCCCTTGACAGCGAGATGTTTCATTGCCGACACATCGTGCCGGGTCCGGCGGATTGTGTTGCTGCGGACCGCCGACACGCCATAGAGTCGCCAACCGTCGGCATGGTGCCACGCTGACCTTGTCTAGAAGTTCCCTGGTCACCAAGGAGGTAAGACGACTTGTGAATGAGTCGACATTTTCTCCCGGGGGTGGTCAACCAGGAATGCCCGCACGGGGCCAGGGCCCCGCGGGATTCGAGGCTGTCGGCTCCGTAGCTGTGCGCACCTTCGCAGCCCACCAGAGTTCCGGTCCGCAGGCGGCCGGGACAGCACACCAGAGCATGGATGGCCATCACGTGAACGCCATGGCCGGCGACGGAAGTGGCGCGCCCCACAACCACTTCGCCGACTACGACGAACTGCCCGAGGGGCACTTCTACGACCCCGACGCCGAGTACGAGCCCGATCCGGAGTACGCGGCCACGCTCGCGCCCGACGCGGCCCGCCAGCGCCGCGAGCGCATCGGCCCGACCGGACGCCCGCTGCCGTACTTCCCGATCCCCGGTCCGCTGACCGACCACGGCCCCGCGAAGATCATCGCGATGTGCAACCAGAAGGGCGGCGTCGGCAAGACGACGTCGACCATCAACCTGGGTGCCGCGCTCGCGGAGTACGGCCGGCGCGTGCTGCTCGTGGACTTCGACCCGCAGGGCGCGCTGTCGGTGGGACTCGGCGTCAACCCGATGGAACTCGACCTGACGGTCTACAACCTGCTCATGGAGCGGGGCATGTCCGCGGACGAGGTCCTGCTGAAGACGGCGGTCCCCAACATGGACCTGCTGCCCTCCAACATCGACCTGTCGGCCGCCGAGGTCCAGCTGGTCTCCGAGGTCGCCCGCGAGTCGACCCTCCAGCGCGCCCTGAAGCCGCTGATGGACGACTACGACTACATCGTGATCGACTGCCAGCCCTCGCTCGGCCTGCTCACCGTCAACGCGCTCACGGCCGCGCACAAGGTGATCGTGCCGCTGGAGTGCGAGTTCTTCGCGCTGCGCGGTGTGGCCCTGCTGACCGAGACCATCGAGAAGGTCCAGGAGCGGCTCAACCCCGAGCTGGAACTGGACGGCATCCTCGCCACGATGTACGACTCGCGCACGGTCCACAGCCGCGAGGTCCTGGCCCGCGTGGTCGAGGCCTTCGACGACCACGTCTACCACACGGTCATCGGCCGTACGGTCCGCTTCCCGGAGACCACGGTCGCCGGTGAGCCCATCACCACCTACGCCTCCAACTCCGTCGGTGCCGCCGCCTATCGCCAGCTCGCCAGGGAGGTGCTCGCCCGGTGTCACGCCGAGTGAGTCTGCCGGGGGCCGACGAACTCTTCCGTACGACAGGGGGGATGGCGCTTCAGCCGTCGACTCCCCGCCGCGGGGCCAACGGTGAGGCCCGGGTGCCGGCTCCCGCGGGGGAGAGCGACGACGTGGCCGCCGCCGAGGACGCACCGCAGTCGGTGCCCGTCCAGGGCGGCGACGGAGAGGGCGCGGAGCATGTCGCGGCCGAGGCCGAGCAGGCCGAGGCCGGCGAGTCCCGCACCCGTCCGGCTCGACGGCAGGCGGCACAGGACGGCTCCGGTGCCGCCGCGCAGCCGCGCAAGCGGGGGCGGGCGGCGAACCGGCGGCCCAGCGGGCGCGAGCGGCACGACGAGAAGATCACGGTGTATGTGTCCGCCGAGGAACTGATGGACCTGGAGCACGCGCGTCTGGTGCTCCGGGGCGAGCACGGGCTGGCGGTGGACCGCGGGCGCATCGTGCGCGAGGCGGTGGCCGTGGTCCTGGCCGACCTGGAGTCCCGCGGGGACGCGAGCATCCTCGTACGACGGCTGCGGGGACGGTAGGGGTAGCCTGCGGGGGCTATGACCTCGTCCGACGTTCCTGCCCCCGCTTCCGGCCCGGCTCCGGGGCGTCGGCGTGCGCTGGGGCGCGGCCCGGGGGCCGTACCGCCTCCGGAACCGGAGGCACCCGACCCCGAGGTCCGGCCCGAGGTCCGGCCCGGCGCCCGGTCCGGGACCCAGCCCGAGGCCGTCCCGGCACCGCGCCCGGAACCCGGATCCGGAGAGCCGGAGTCCGCATCGGGTCCCGGGCCCGGAGACCTCGAGTCCGCGCCGGGTCCCGGACCCGGAGACCTCGAGCCCGCATCGGGACCCGGACCCGAAGAGCCCGAGCCCGTCCCCGAGTCCGGACCCGAAGGCCCTGTCCCCGGGTCCGGACCCGAAGGCCCCGTCCCCGAGTCCGGAGGAGTCCGTGACGGTGTCTTCAAAGTCCGTCTCTCGAATTTCGAGGGCCCCTTCGACCTGCTCCTCCAGCTGATCTCCAAGCACAAGCTGGACGTCACCGAGGTCGCCCTGTCGAAGGTCACCGACGAGTTCATGGCGCACATCCGGGCCATGGGACCCGACTGGGACCTGGACCAGACGACGGAGTTCCTCGTCGTGGCCGCCACCCTGCTCGATCTGAAGGCGGCCCGGCTGCTGCCCGCCGCCGAGGTCGAGGACGAGGCCGACCTCGCGCTGCTCGAGGCCCGGGACCTGCTGTTCGCGCGGCTGCTGCAGTACCGCGCGTACAAGCAGATCGCGGACATCTTCAACGCCCGCCTGGAGGAAGAGGCCCGCCGCCATCCCCGTACCGTCGGCCTGGAGCCCCAGTACGCCGAGCTGCTGCCCGAGGTCGTCATCAGCATCGGCCCCGAGGGCTTCGCCAAGCTCGCGGTCAAGGCCATGCAGCCGAGGCCCAAGCCGCAGGTGTACGTCGACCACATCCACGCCCCGCTCGTCAGCGTGCAGGAGCAGGCCGGGATCGTGGTGGCCCGGCTCAAGGAGCTGGGCGAGGCCAGCTTCCGGGCCCTGGTCGAGGACACCGACGACACGCTCACCGTGGTGGCCCGGTTCCTCGCCCTGCTGGAGCTGTACCGGGAGAAGGCCGTCGCCCTGGAGCAGGAGGCCGCGCTCGGGGAGCTGCTGGTGCGCTGGACCGGCGGGGACACCGACACGGCACCGATGGTCACCGACGAGTTCGACCGGCCGCCCGAGCCGCCCGAGCCGCCCAAGGAGGAGAAGAAGCCGTGAGCGAGCGGACCACCGAGGTGCCGGACGAGCTGCGGGCCGTCGCCGGCCTCGACCTCAAGCCCGCCCTGGAGGCGATGCTCATGGTCGTGGACGAGCCGGCGGCCGAGGAGCACCTGGCGAAGCTGCTGGAGCGGCCGAGACGGCAGATCGCCGACGCGCTGCGGGAGCTGGCCGACGAGTACGCGGTCCAGGGCCGCGGCTTCGAGCTGCGCTACGTCGCAGGCGGCTGGCGTTTCTCCACGCGCGCGGAATACGCGCCGGCCGTCGAGAGGCTCGTCCTGGACGGGCAGACCGCCCGGCTCACCCAGGCGGCACTGGAGACGCTCGCGGTCGTCGCCTACCGCCAGCCGGTCAGCCGCAGCCGGGTCTCCGCCGTGCGCGGGGTCAACTGTGACGGCGTGATGCGCACCCTGCTCCAGCGCGGTCTGGTCGAGGAGGCGGGCGCGGAACCCGAAACAGGTGCGATCCTGTACAGGACGACGAACTACTTCCTGGAGCGGATGGGCCTGCGCGGCCTGGACGAGCTTCCGGAACTCGCGCCCTTCCTCCCGGAGGCGGAGGCGATCGAGGCCGAGACTCAGGAGGGGGTCCCGTCGTTCGACCCGGACGCGCCCGACGCGCCCGGCGTAGAGGACGCAGACGACTAAGACGGAACTTTGATGCGAAGCAGCGGCAGCGGCAAGAGTGGCGGGCGGGGTAACTACCGCGGCGCCGGCAACAACCGGGACGAGCGGCAGGGGCAGGGCCGTCCCCGCAAGCCCCGCCCCGAGGAGCGCCGCTACGACGTGGGCCCCGGCGCCACCCAGGACGGCCCCAAGTCCGGGCGCGGCGGTGCGGCCCGTGGCGGCGCGAAGGGCGGCCCGAAGAAGCCCCAGCAGGGCGGCCGTACGGCCCCCGCGCGCTCCCGCGAGTACGAGACGCGGGTCGAGGAGCGCAACCGGGAGCGCTACGCCGGCAAGAAGGACATCAAGCTCCCCAAGACCTTCCCGGGTGCCGAGCAGGAGGGCGAGCGGCTGCAGAAGGTCCTCGCGCGGGCCGGCTACGGCTCGCGGCGGGCCTGCGAGGAGCTGATCGAGCAGGCGCGGGTGGAGGTGAACGGCGAGATCGTCCTCGAGCAGGGCCGCCGGGTCGACCCGGAGAAGGACGAGGTCAAGGTCGACGGCCTGACGGTGGCGACGCAGTCGTACCAGTTCTTCTCGCTGAACAAGCCCGCCGGTGTCGTCTCCACCATGGAGGACCCCGAGGGCCGGCAGTGCCTCGGTGACTACGTCACCAACCGTGAGACACGGCTCTTCCACGTCGGCCGGCTGGACACCGAGACCGAGGGTGTCATCCTGCTCACCAACCACGGGGAGCTGGCGCACCGCCTCACCCACCCCAAGTACGGCGTGAAGAAGACCTACCTCGCCGCGATCGTGGGCCCGATCCCGCGTGACCTGGGCAAGCGCCTGAAGGACGGCATCCAGCTGGAGGACGGCTACGCGCGCGCGGACCACTTCCGGGTGGTGGAGCAGACCGGCAAGAACTACCTGGTCGAGGTGACCCTGCACGAGGGCCGCAAGCACATCGTCCGCCGCATGCTCGCCGAGGCGGGCTTCCCGGTCGAGAAGCTGGTGCGCACCTCCTTCGGCCCGATCACCCTGGGCGACCAGAAGTCGGGCTGGCTGCGGCGCCTGTCCAACACCGAGGTCGGGATGCTGATGAAGGAAGTCGACCTCTAGAACGCCTTGCTGTGATCACCATCTCCCTTTGCCGCCATGGTGGCGGCAAAGGGAGATGGGACCTTTTGGCGCCGGGAGCGCTCTGGGACGCTTGGGCCCATGATCGAAGACCTCGACCTCGCGCCCGTGGTCGCGGAACAGCCCGACCCGCTGCTGTTCGCGACCGTCTCCGGAGCCCATCTGTACGGCTTCCCCTCGCAGGACTCCGACGTGGACCTGCGCGGTGTGCATCTGCTGCCCGCCGCCGACCTCGTCGGACTGCGCGAGCCGGAGGAGACCCGTTCGCGGGCCTGGGTGCGGTTCGGCGTCGAGCTGGACCTCGTCACCCACGACCTGCGCAAGTTCGCACGGCTGATGCTCCGCCGCAACGGCTATGTGCTGGAGCAGCTGCTCTCGCCCCTGGTCGTGCACACCGGCGACGCCCACCGGGAGCTGGCCGCGCTGGCGCCCGGCGTCCTCACCAGCCACCACGCCCACCACTACCGGGGCTTCGCGGTGACCCAGTGGCGGCTGTTCGAGAAGACCGGCGAACTCAAGCCGCTGCTCTACACGTTCCGCGTGCTGCTCACCGGCATCCACCTCATGCGCAGCGGCGAGGTCCAGGCCCATCTGCCCACCCTGCTGGACGAGGTCGACGCCCCCGGCTATCTGCCGGAGCTGATAGCCGCCAAGGCGGAACGGGAGCACGGGAAGGCCGGCGTCGGGCACGCGCGCGTGGAGGCCGACGTGGAGCGGCTGCACGCCGTGCTCGACGAGGCCCAGGCCGCCTCAGCCCTCCCCGACGCCCCTGCCGCGTACGACGCCCTGCACGACTTCGTGGTCCGGACACGCCTGCAGGACTGACCGCCGGCGCACCCGGAACAGGAAGTCGGCCACGCGCGCGTGATCCGGCTCCGGCGGGAGCGGGCTGCGGTGCAGGGCCTGCTCCGTCTGCGCCCCCAGCCCGGCCATCCACGCCTGGACCTCGGGCCAGGGGACCTCGCCGCGCTTCACCGCGAGCAGCGGCTCGCGCTGGTCGCCGACGTCGATGCGCAGCTCGCCGGTGCGCAGCAGGTCACGGGCGCTCATCAGCAGCCGCAGCAGGTGCATGGCGTGCTTCCAGCGCGGGGCGCCCGTCGTACGGACATCGGCGTCGAGCTTCTTGCGCTGGCCGAGGGCGTAGCGGGTGAAGGTGCCGTAGCTGCGGCGGGAGAGGAAGGCGCCGCGCAGGGACAGCAGCTCCCGGCCGGTGTCGTCCACGTGCTCCACCAGCGGGGAGTGCAGACACTCCAGGATGTTCGGGTTGCCGCGCAGCGCCAGCTCGCAGAACCGCTCCAGCTCCCAGGAGAACTGCTCCTCGCCCGGCCCCTCCACATGCGTCGGCGGCTTGTCGAACCGCCAGAACAGGGGAGTGGGGGCGAGGAACACCCCCCGCCGGTCGGTGTCGCTCGTGTCCGTGGCCAGGCCGAACGCTCTTGAACCCATGACACAGGCGTAGATCGTGTGCTCGCGCACCAGGTCGTCGGGCTGCATGCCCGGAGCGTACGCGGGCACCTCAGGCCAGACGGATCGAATTTCCCTTCACCGTGATCGACTTCGCGGGCAGCGGCCGCGCCGCGGGGCCATGGGCCACCGCGCCGTCGGCGATGTGGAACTTGCTGCCGTGGCAAGGGCAGTCGATGGTGCCGTCCGCGACCCGGCTCACCGTGCAGCCCTCGTGCGTGCAGATCGCGGAGAAGGCCTTGAAGTCGCCCTTGGACGGCTGCGTGACGACGACCTTCTGTTCCTTGAAGACCTTGCCGCCGCCCTCCGGGATCTCGCTGGTGTCCCCCAGGGCCTGCCCGCCGCTCTTGGCGCCGCTGCCGCCGCCGCAGGCCACGAGGGGCACGGTCAGCACCGCCGCCCCCGTCACCAGAACCGTGCGCCGCTTCGCACCCTCGGTCATGCCACCCTCCGTACAGACGTCGAAATCGGTGAATACCGGATGCCTGGCATCGTCTCAGCGATCGGGCGTCGCGCGCCCGGCCCGCACGGGCTGACTACGCTGGACGGACCAACAACAGATCCGCACGTCAGCAAGGAGCAGCGCCGTGGCGGTACGAGCGGTCCGTGGGGCCGTCCAACTGGAGCGGGACGAGGCCGGGCACATGGACGAGCAGGTCGGAGCGCTGCTCACCGCCGTGCTGGAGCGCAACGGGCTGACCGCCGACGACCTCATCAGCATCTGGTTCACGGCCACCCCCGATCTGCACAGCGACTTCCCGGCGGCGGCCGCCCGCAAGCTCGGCATCGTCGACGTCCCCCTGATCTGCGCCCAGGAACTGGACATAGCGGGCGCCATGCCCCGGGTCGTGCGCATCCTCGCCCACATCGAGTCCGACAAGCCCCGCGCCGGCATCAACCACGTCTACCTGGGCGCCGCGGCCGCCCTGCGCAAGGACATCGCCCAGTGAGAACGGCACTCGTCATCGGCACCGGCCTGATCGGTACCTCCGCCGCCCTGACCCTCGTCCAGCGCGGTGTCACCGTCCACCTCGCCGACCACGACCCCGAGCAGGCCCGCACGGCCGCCGCGCTGGGCGCCGGCACCGACGAGACGCCCGAGGGCCCGGTCGACCTCGCGATCGTCGCCGCCCCGCCCGCGCACGTGGCCGGCGTGCTCGCCGACGCCATGCGCCGCGGTGCGGCCCGCGGCTACGTCGACGTCGCCAGCGTCAAGGGCGGCCCGCGCCGCGAGCTGGAGGCGCTCGGCCTGGACCCGTCCGTGATGTCGAGGTACCTCGGCACCCACCCCATGTCCGGCCGTGAGAAGTCCGGCCCGCTGGCCGCGACCGCCGATCTCTTCGAGGGCCGCCCCTGGGTGCTCACCCCGACCCGGGACACCGACACCGAGGTGCTGAACCTCGCCCTGGAGCTGGTCTCGTACTGCCGGGCCGTACCGGTCGTCATGGACGCCGACGCCCACGACCGGGCCGTGGCCCTCGTCTCCCACATGCCCCACCTGGTGTCCAGCATGGTCGCCGCACGCCTGGAGCACGCCGAGGAGGCCGCCGTACGGCTGTGCGGACAGGGCATCCGGGACGTGACCCGGATCGCCGCCTCCGACCCGCGCATGTGGATCGACATCCTGTCCGCGAACCCCGGCCCGGTCGCCGACCTGCTCTCCGACGTCTCCGCCGACCTCGACGACACCGTGCGGGCCCTGCGCGCCCTGCAGTCCTCCGACGAGGCCAAGCGGCACGAGGGCACCACCGGCATCGAGGGCGTGCTGCGCCGCGGCAACGCCGGCCAGGTGCGGGTGCCCGGCAAGCACGGCAGCGCGCCGCGCGCGTACGAGACCGTCGTCGTCCTCATCGACGACCAGCCCGGCCAGCTGGCCCGCATCTTCGCCGACGCGGGCCGGGCCGGGGTCAACATCGAGGACGTCCGCATCGAGCACGCGACCGGACAGCAGGCGGGTCTGGTGCAGCTCTCCGTCGAGCCGAAGGCGGCGGGGGTGCTGACGAAGGCGCTGCGGGAGCAGGGCTGGGCGCTGCGGCAGTAGGGCTCCCGGTACGGGCGGGTGCGCACGCGTCCGGACGAGTGACCCGCACCCAGTAACCTTGTGCAGGGCGCTCCTGCTCCCCGCACCCCGCCCACACCGCACCAGGAAGGTGTCCCTCCGTGGAAAACGGCGCCGCCCCGACCGCCAAGCCCGTGATCGTCGCGATCGACGGCCCCTCCGGCACGGGCAAGTCGAGCACGTCGAAGGCCGTGGCCGCGCAGCTCGGTCTGAGCTACCTGGACACCGGCGCCCAGTACCGGGCGATCACCTGGTGGATGGTGACCAACGGCATCGACCTGGAGGACCCGACCGCCATCGCCGCCGTGGCCGGCAAGCCGGAGATCGTCTCCGGCACCGACCCGGACAAGCCGACCATCACGGTCGACGGCGTGGACGTGGCCGGCCCCATCCGCACCCAGGAGGTCACCTCCAAGGTCAGCGCCGTCAGCGCGGTGCCCGAGGTGCGCACCCTGATCACCGAGCTGCAGCGCTCGATCGCCGCCGGCGCGGAGCCGGGCATCGTGGTCGAGGGCCGTGACATCGGTACGACCGTCCTCCCGGACGCCGACCTGAAGATCTTCCTCACCGCCTCCCCGGAGGCCCGCGCGGCCCGCCGCAGCGGCGAGCTGAAGGGCGCCGACGTCCACGCCACCCGCGAGGCGCTGATCAAGCGGGACGCGGCCGACTCCTCCCGCAAGACCTCGCCGCTCGCCAAGGCGGACGACGCGGTCGAGGTGGACACCACCGAGCTGACCCTCGCCCAGGTCATCGAGTGCGTCGTCACCCTGGTCGAGGAGAAGCGGGCCGGGAAGTGACCCAGCTGTCCGAGCCCTCCGCGAAGGGCGCCGAGGTCGGGCGGCGCATCGGCGTCGGCCTGATGTACGGGCTGTGGAAGCCGCGGGTGCTCGGCGCCTGGAAGGTGCCGGCCACCGGCCCGGTGATCTTCGCGGTGAACCACTCCCACAACATCGACGGCCCGATGGTCATGGGCGTGGCACCCCGGCCCACGCACTTCCTGATCAAGCAGGAGGCGTTCGTCGGCCCCCTGGGTTCCTTCCTGACCGGCATCGGCCAGCTGAAGGTGGACCGCACCACCGCCGACCGCACCGCCATCACCCGGGCGCTCGGTGTGCTGGAGGCCGGCGGCGTGCTGGGCATCTTCCCGGAGGGCACCCGGGGCGAGGGCGACTTCGCCTCCCTGCGCTCCGGGCTCGCCTACTTCGCCGTCCGCAGCGGGGCGCCGATCGTGCCCATCGCCGTACTGGGAAGCGCGGAGGAGCCCGGGCGGTTGATAAAGGCGCTGCCCCCGCTGCGCTCCCGCGTCGACGTCGTCTTCGGCGACCCCTTCGACGCGGGCGACAGCTCCGGGCGGCGTACGCGCAGGGCGCTGGACGAGGCGACCGAGCGCATCCAGAAGCAGCTCACCAGCCACCTGGAAAACGCCAGGCGCCTGACCGGGCGCTAGGCGACACTTGAGTAGTGGATCAGCCCATGCGGGGCTTTTCCACCGATCACCACGAATGAACGACGAGGTACGGACTTCATGAACGACGACATCCAGCCCGACGGCTCGGACGCGTACGACGCCGCGCACGAGTACGACCACGGGGCTCTCGGCGACGCCGAGTACGCGGAGTTCATGGAGCTCGCCGCGGAAGAGGGCTTCGACCTCGCGGACGTCGAGGGCGCCATCGAGGCGGCGGGCCACGGCCCGCTGCCCGTGCTCGCCGTCGTCGGCCGCCCCAATGTCGGCAAGTCGACCCTGGTGAACCGGATCATCGGCCGCCGCGAGGCCGTGGTCGAGGACAAGCCCGGTGTCACCCGCGACCGCGTCACCTACGAGGCCGAGTGGGCCGGCCGGCGCTTCAAGGTCGTCGACACCGGCGGCTGGGAGCAGGACGTCCTCGGCATCGACGCCTCCGTGGCCGCCCAGGCCGAGTACGCGATCGAGGCGGCCGACGCGGTCGTCTTCGTCGTGGACGCCAAGGTCGGCGCGACCGACACCGACGAGGCGGTCGTCCGGCTGCTGCGCAAGGCCGGCAAGCCGGTGGTGCTGTGCGCCAACAAGGTCGATGGTCCGAGCGGCGAGGCCGACGCCGCGTACCTGTGGAACCTGGGCCTCGGCGAGCCGCACCCCGTCTCCGCCCTGCACGGCCGCGGCACCGGCGACATGCTGGACGCCGTCCTGGAGGCGCTGCCCGAGGCGCCCGAGCAGACCTTCGGCACCGCGATCGGCGGCCCGCGCCGCATCGCGCTCATCGGCCGCCCGAACGTCGGCAAGTCCTCGCTGCTGAACAAGGTGGCCGGCGAGGAGCGCGTCGTCGTCAACGAGCTGGCGGGCACCACCCGCGACCCGGTCGACGAGATGATCGAACTGGGCGGCAAGACCTGGAAGTTCGTGGACACCGCCGGTATCCGCAAGCGCGTCCACCTCCAGCAGGGCGCCGACTACTACGCCTCCCTGCGCACGGCCGCCGCCGTGGAGAAGGCCGAGGTCGCGGTCGTCCTCATCGACGCCGCCGACAGCATCTCGGTGCAGGACCAGCGGATCGTCACCATGGCCGTCGAGGCGGGCCGCGCCCTGGTCCTCGCCTACAACAAGTGGGACACCCTGGACGAGGAGCGCCGCTACTACCTGGAGCGGGAGATCGAGACGGAGCTGGGCCAGGTCGCCTGGGCTCCGCGCGTGAACGTCTCGGCGCGCACCGGCCGTCACATGGAGAAGCTGGTCCCGGCGATCGAGACCGCCCTCGCCGGCTGGGAGACCCGGGTCCCCACCGGCCGCCTCAACGCCTTCCTCGGCGAGCTGGTCTCGGCCCACCCGCACCCGATCCGTGGCGGCAAGCAGCCGCGCATCCTGTTCGGCACGCAGGCCGGCACCAAGCCCCCGCGCTTCGTCCTGTTCGCCTCGGGCTTCATCGAGGCGGGCTACCGCCGCTTCATCGAGCGCCGGCTGCGCGAGGAGTTCGGCTTCGAGGGCACCCCGATCCACATCTCGGTGCGGGTGCGCGAGAAGCGCGGCGCGAAGAAGAAGTAGTACCGCCACGGCACGAAGCCGTACCGCTGCGGCACACAGGGCGGCCCCCGACCACGAAGGTCAGGGGCCGCCCTTGCCGTGCCTCACAGGCCCTGGCGCGGCCCTGGCGGCAGCGCCGCCGGGACGTGCAGCATCCCGGTGTCGTGCGGCTGCCGCCCCAGGGTGCCGATCCGCTGCCACTGCGACTGCTGCCGCGCGCTGTAGGCCCCGGCACTGTAGGCGCTGTACGAGCTGCTGAACGATCCCGCCCGGTGGCCTCCGTAGGAGCCCGTGACGCCCGGGAGTTCACCGAAGGGACTGAACCTCAGCCCCTCCTCCCCGCTGCGGTCCCCCGGAAGTGTGCGGAAGGTCTTGACCCATTCCGCGTAGAGCATGTCGTAGATCGGCGTGGCCGAGCCCCCACCGATCCCGTCCTGCGCCAACCGGGCGGACGGAACGGAGACGAAGGCGGACCGGCGTGGGGGAGGAGTGTCGTATGCGTGCACGTATGTCCAAACGACCGGGACCTCAAAGAGATGCGGCCGTACCACTCCCAGCAGCTCCCCGCCCGGCGGCGAATCAGGTCCCGGCGAGCGGCAGCGCCGCAGCGACCAGCTTCCCCTGCGCCGCGGCCTTGTCGAGGGACTCCCGCAGCAGATCCTCCCGGGGCTGCCGCCCGATCGACCCGACCGGTGCCGCGAACATGAGCACCTGCTGGTGCTTGTTCGCGGCGGCCCGCCAGCTGTCGGTCACCTGGAGCGGCTGGTGCGCCTGCCACCAGGCCACCGGCTGGCCCCCGTTCACCCCCGGCTGGAGCACCGCGTGCAGCTGGCCCATGGCGAGCAGCACCGACCAGCCGTGCAGCACCGGCGGCACGGACGTCAGCTCGGTCACCGGCAGGAACCGCTGCTCGATGAGCAGCGGGAGGAATTCGTCGTCGGTCGACGCGGAGCCGGGACGCACGATCGGCGTGGTCGGCTCGACGACCAGCGCGGGGTGCAACTCGCCCTCGATCAGGACGAGTCCGCTGGTCACGCCGAGCACGGCCTGCTCGGGTGCGGACTTGTGCGGCTCGCCGGGGGCGCCACCGCCGGGAGCGACGCCGCCGATGGACCGGACGGCACCCTGGAGCTGCTCCTCGGTGACCTGGACGACCTGCGAGGGCAGGCAGCTGGCGTGGGCGAAGGCGAGGACGGCGGTCTCGTCGCCGACGAACAGGACGGTGCTGGTGCGCTCCTGTCCGGAGTCGCCCGGAGTGCGGCAGGAGGTGCAGTCGTAACTGCCCGGGGTGTTCTCGTCGGCGAGCAGCCGGTCGGCTTCTTCGTCGCCGATCTCGGCGCGTACCTCGTCACTGACGTCGAGCATGCGCGGCACGGTGGCTCCCTCGGGATGCTGTGCTGGGTCGGCCGGGTGGCTCCCGGCCGATGAGCCCCGGGTGTCCGGGCTCATGAAGAAGACAACGGACGTCCTGTGGTGGGAGTCACGCCCCGACAGGAACCGGTTCGCACCAACCGCCGCACACAGTCACCAGGCGTGCGGAATCGGCCACTCATCGTCAACTCCCCGGCCAGTCAAGGAGCTTGAACGGGTGAAGTGAATCACAGATCACCTCGGCCGTTGGTCGACATATAGGGAAATCGGCGGATGTAGTGGGTGGCTGAAAATTGTCGCTACCGGCGGTAACGGCCAACTGGCCTGGAAGGACGGGGAGTTGGTTGATTCCAGCAGGTCACCCTCCCTACATTCCTCCGCCGTGTGCAACGAGCACCGCTCGGGTACGTCCACCGCCCGGCACCGGCAGCACGATCGCCGGCACCGGACACGGCGGACGGGGCGGGCGCGAGGAGCCGCGTCCATGCGCGGCGAGACGTGTTCCGCCTGGGGGATCCGGGTTCGTGGAGAGGGAATTACATGTCCGAGTGTGCCGATACCACCCGCAACACCGCCCGTCACGACGGCACCCGCAGGGGCCGTACGACGGCCGCGCTCGCCTCGGCCGCGCTGCTCGCACCGCTGGGGCTGCTGGCCGCGACCGGCAACGCCGCGGCGGCGGACAACGGGGTGTGGGACCGCATCGCGGCGTGCGAGAGCGGCGGCAACTGGCACATCAACACCGGCAACGGCTACTACGGCGGGCTCCAGTTCTCCGCCTCGACCTGGCGCGCGTACGGCGGCACCGCCTACGCCCCGACGGCCGACCAGGCCTCCAGGAGCGCTCAGATCGCCGTCGCCACCAAGGTCCAGCAGGCCCAGGGCTGGGGCGCCTGGCCCGTCTGCTCGGGCAGCGCCGGAGCCTCTGGCGCGGCTCCCGCGGCCGACCGCACGAGTTCCTCCGGTACGGCCGACCCGAAGGGCGTGACGACGAAGTCCGCCCCGGCCCGGTCCGCCCCGGCCGCGTCCGCGGCGGCGCAGACCCCGCAGGCGTCCACCGGTCGCAGCGCCGCCCCCGGTGACCGTGACTACGTCGTCCGCGAGGGCGACACGCTGAGCGCGATCGCCGCCCGGCACGGGACCACCTGGCAGCGGATCTACGCCGCCAACAAGAAGGTCGTCGGCGGCGACCCGAACCTGATCGTGCCCGGCCAGCGCCTGGCACTCTGAGCGCCGAGCACCCGCGGGACAGCCGCTGCCCACCCAGGGCAGTGGCTGTCCCGCGTCCGGCGGTGTGTGAGGAACCCGTGAAATTCCCATGCGGTGTCAGATGTCCGGGTACCGCGAGGGATTGCACGGGGAATGCCGCCCCCGACGCGCTCCGGTCCCTGCCGGGTCGCTTTCCGCCGGGCAATTCGAAGCGGCCCCGCGTGAGGCGTGAATTCCGTTCGATTGTCCCGGCGGGCCGTACGGAAACCCCCGTACGTGTGATGCCCGGTGGGGAGTAGTTGATGTCAGTGCGAAGGAAACGCGGGCCGCGAACCTGTGACAGAAGTGTGACCCAGGACTGATGTTCTTCTTACCTTGCTAGCTTGGTGACATGGCACCGATTCCCACTCCGCCAGCGGAGCCCCAGGACAGTCCGGACGGGTACGTCGGCCTCGATGCCGCGCAGGCCGAGCGGCTCGCCCGGCAGCGGGGGTGGTCGACGGTACGGTCGCTGCCGCCGGGCGCGATCATCACCATGGAGTACCGGGCGGGGCGGCTGAACTTCGAGGTGCGCGAGGGCCTGGTGGCCCGCGCCTGGAAGGGCTGAACGCCTCCGTTGTACGGCACGGGACGCCAAAGGGGCCCCGCTCCCGGAGAGGGAGGCGGGGCCCTTGCCGCGCCGGAGGCGGGGCGGGTGTGTGCGTACCGGACCCCGCCGCCGAAGCGGCCGTCAGCCGCCCGTGAGCGGGCGGGCCGGCTGGGACGTGCCGCGCGGGACGCGGTGGTCGGTGTGCGGCGGGCGGCGGCTGCCCACCGGGGTGACCGGAGTGCGCTCCGAACGCGTCGTGTGCGGCCCCGGGGCCAGGTGCGCCAGGCCCCGGGAGGCGCGGGTCGAGGCGACCGGCTCGCGCGCCGGGGACGGCTGCTCGGCCGGCGGGGCGCTGCGCGGCTTGAGCACCACGGGGGTGACCGGGGGGAGGGCCGGTTCGGCCGCGGGACGGCTGCGGCGGGCCCGCCAGCGGTCGCGCAGGTCGAACAGCCAGTCCTCGGTCCTGGCGATCAACGGCTCGAACCAGGGCAGGGCGAGCAGGATCAGCAGGCCCGCGGCCCAGCCCAGCAGCACGTCGCTCAGCCAGTGCGTACCGAGGTAGACGGTGGTGAGGCCGACGCCGAGCGCGGTGATCGCCGACAGGGCCGACAGCCAGCGGCGGGCTCGCGGGGTGGAGGCCAGATACGCCAGGATTCCCCAGGTCACGACCGCGTTGGCGGTGTGGCCGCTGGGGAATATATCGCCGCCCAGGCCCATCTCGTTCGAGCCGATCACGGTCGCGTAGTGCGGACCGAGCCGCCCCATCCCGTACTTGGCGGCGCCGACCGTGATGTTCAGCAGCAGCAACGAGGCGCCCAGGGTCAGCAGCGGGCGGAGCGTGTGCTGCCGCCAGGAGCGCCAGCCGAGCCAGGCCGCGACCATCACGGCGGTGGGGCCGCGCTGGCCGAGCACCACGTAGTAGTCGAGGAAGGCGTGGATCTGGGGCCACTGCTGGTACGGCCGGAAGAACATGACCTGCCAGTCGAGCCGGACCAGCCAGGACGTGATCACGATGGCCCACACGATCGCCACATAGAAAGCCAGGGTCGCCGTGAACAGCACGACCCGGTGCCGGCTCATCTTCGGCACATCGATGTGGGCCGGTCGTTCCGGCTCACGGTCGAGTCTGGCGAACACCCGGTCCAGACGCCGGGTGAGGTTTCGTTCGGTACGCACCCAATCGACGTTACAGCGGGTGAGCTGTGGTCCCCGTCGAAACTGCGGCTTTGTGATGACGATGTGATGTGGCAAACCTCTCAAGGACCGCTCGAATTCCGGGGATTCCACAATCCGCTGACGCGACTGACTTCAATTCCTTTGATCATGCCGGGTGTTGTTTATATGGCGCTTATGAATGCGTTAACCCGGCCCTGGCGCGGAATTACCCGCGGCGTCACCGCCCGTAGAAGTCGATCATGGTGGGCCGGAGCCGTTCAGCCAGAACGCCCCGTAGACCGCCGAGACGGCCGTCAACCCCGCCGTGACCAGCACGAAGCGCGAGGTGTGCAGCCGGGCGAGGGCGCGGGCGAGCGGCAGCAGCACCGGGAAGGCGGGCAGCAGCAGCCGGGGCTTGGAGCCGAAGTAGCTCGACGCGCACAGGGCGAGCGCGAGGACGACACCCGTGTACACCAGCAGTTCGACGGGCTGACGCTGGCGTACGCCGGTGACGTAGAGCCACAGCAGCAACGCGACCCCGACGATCAGGCCGACGCCGGCGAGCGCGGACGGAAATGACGTGAACTTGTCGGCCACGAAACGCGCGAAGGCGTAGCCGCCGTCGAACCCGTTGCGCCAGCCGGCCTGGACGTCCAGATAACCGAGCGGGCCCCTGCCGGTGCGGTGCCCGACCCACAGGACGTAACCGGCGGCGCCGAGCGGAGCGAGCAGCATGCCGAGGGCGCGCCGCCGGGCGGGAGCCTGTGCGCCGTGCGCACCGCGGTCGCCTCTGAACGACAACACCCCCGCGACCCACACCGCCGCGACCACCGCCGCCCCCACCGGCCGGGTCAGCCCGGCCAGGGCCGCGAGCGCACCGGCGCTCACCCAGCGCCCGGTCAGCAGCGCGTACAGCGACCAGGCCGCCAGCGCGGTGAACAACGACTCGCTGTACGCCATCGACTGCACGATCCCCACGGGCAGCGCGGCCCACAGCAGCACCGCGCAGGCCCCGGCCCGGGGGCCGTACACCCGGTCCGCGACCGCGAAGATCCCGCAGGCCGCAGCCAGCGAGGCGAGCAGGCTGATGACGAGACCCGCGTCCGCGTACGACAGCGGCATCAGTGCGTGCAACAGCCGCTCCAGCCACGGCAGCAGCGGGAAGAACGCCAGATTGGAGTGCACGTCGCCGTTCGGCAGCCGCACCTGGTAGCCGTAGCCCAGCTCGGCGACCCGGGTGTACCAGAGGGCGTCCCAGCGTGCGGTCAGCAGGGTGTGCGCGCTCTTGCCGCGCGCGGCGCTCCACACCGCCAGTACCACCAGCCCCAGGGCGCGCACCACGGCATAGCCCAGCAGGGCCGGGGCCGCCCGGCGCAATACAGGGGCGCGGGGCGGGGTCACGCGCGCTTCAAGATCGGTCACGGGCTCGATTATCGACCGGGCGGGGAACCGAACCCGTCCCCGGACCGTGGTCAAGAGGGGGCGAAGTGGGGTACGCCACACGGGTTCGGTCAGGCGTGTGAGAGGTCCGCCACGTGCCCCCGTGGTGAACTCGCGTACGCTGACGAGTCACCCGCGTGGGTTCGAGCGGGCCGGAGACACCGCTCCTCTCCGGTCGTACGACAGGGAAGTCCCCACCCCGTCGGTCCGCCGCACGCGAGGGATCAGCTGGGAGGTACGTGCATGTCCGGGACGACCACGGCTGCCGTGCGCCCGCGCCCTCGGGCGGCCGGAGCCGGTGCCAACCGCTGGGTCGTCCTCGTCGTCCTCTGCGTCAGCCTGCTGCTCGTCGCCCTCGACGCGACCGTGCTGCACGTGGCGGTCCCCGCCGTCACCGAGGACCTCAGGCCGGGCGCCATAGAGCTGCTCTGGATCGTCGACGTCTATCCGCTGGTCTGCGCCTCGCTGCTGATCCTCTTCGGCACCCTCGGCGACCGGATCGGCCGCAGGCGCGTCCTGCTGCTCGGCTACGGTCTCTTCGGTGTCGCCTCCGGCGTGGCCGCCTTCGCGCAGAGCGCCGAGATACTCATCCTGGCCCGGGCGCTGCTCGGCGTCGGCGGCGCGATGATCATGCCCGCCACCCTGTCGATCCTGCGTCAGGTCTTCCCAAACCGGCGCGAGCGCGCGCTCGCCATCGGCATCTGGAGCGCGGTCGCCGCCGTCGGGGCGGCGGTCGGCCCGCTGCTAGGCGGCTTTCTGCTGGAGCACTTCTGGTGGGGCGCGGTCTTCCTGGTCAACATCCCGCTGATGCTGGTCAGCCTGCCGGTCGGCCGGACCCTGCTGCCCGAGTCCCGGGGGGAGCAGAGCGGCCCCTGGGACGTGACCAGCGCCCTGATGGCGGCCGGCGGTCTGTTCGGTGTCGTCCTCGGCGTGAAGCGGCTGGGCGGGGGGGAGGCGCCGGCCAGTGCCTTCACCGTGCTGCCGCTGCTGGTCGGCGCGGTTCTCCTCCTCTTCTTCGTACGGCGCCAGCGGCGGCTGCCGCATCCGCTGGTGGACCTGCGGACGTTCCGCCGGCCCGCCTTCAGCACCTCGGTGGGCTGCATCGTGCTGGCGATGCTCGCGCTGGTCGGCCTGGAGCTGATCGCCGCGCAGTATCTGCAGCTGGTGCTCGGACTGTCGCCGCTGCAGACCGGCCTCAGGCTGCTGCCGCTGACCGTCGCGGCGATGGCGTCGGGCCTGGCGGGTGCCCGGATGCTGCGCCGCTTCGGGCCACGCCGGATGGTGTGCGCCGGGTTCCTGCTGACCGCCACCGCCGTCCTGACGCTCACCGCGATGGGCGCCACCGACAACGCGCCCCTGCTGCTCTGCGGATTCCTGCTGCTCGGCTTCGGCCTGGAGACCACGCTCTTCGGGGCGTACGAGTCGATGCTCAGCGAGTGCCCGGCGGACCGGGCCGGCGGCGCGGCGGCGATCGGCGAGACGTCGTACCAGCTCGGGGCCGGCATCGGGATCGCGCTGCTCGGCAGTGTGATGAACGCGGCCTACGCGCCGGGCCTGCGCTCGGTGCCGGGTGTGTCACAGCACACGTCGGACGCGGCCGGGCACTCGCTCGGCGAGGCCTACGACATCGCCGGACGGCTCGGCGGCGGCGCCGGGGCCGCGCTGCGCCGGGCCGCGCGCGACTCCTTCGTGCACGGACTGCATGTGACGCTGCTGGTGAGCGCCGGGCTGTTGCTGCTGGGCGCGGTGATGGCGCTGCGGCTGCCGCGGATCATGCACTGCCCGCAGTCCACGGCGGCCGTGGAACTGCCCGCACCGAGGGAAGTGGCGGAGTCCCGCGTCTCGGCCTGACGTCCCGCACGTCCTGACCGACGCACCGGACGTACTGGACGTGCGAGGCGGTGCGCCGTAACGTCGGCGGCAAAATGTGACTAGCGCTGCTAGTTTTCTGTGCCGGAGGGTGTCTCATGTCCGCGTCCTCGAAGTTGCCCGCCTTCGATCCCGCCGACCCGCTCGGGATCGACGACCTGCTGGAACCGGAAGACCTGGCCGTCCGGGACACGGTCCGCAGCTGGGCCGCCGACCGCGTGCTGCCGTACGTCGCCGACTGGTACGAGAAGGGCGAGCTGCCCGGCATCCGGGAACTCGCGCGCGAACTCGGCTCCATCGGCGCCCTCGGCATGTCCCTGACCGGGTACGGCTGCGCGGGCGCGACGGCCGTGCAGTACGGCCTGGCCTGCCTGGAACTGGAGGCGGCCGACTCCGGTATCCGCTCCCTGGTCTCCGTGCAGGGCTCGCTCGCGATGTACGCGATCCACCGGTTCGGCAGCGAGGAGCACAAGCAGCAGTGGCTGCCCCGCATGGCGGCCGGCGAGGTGATCGGCTGCTTCGGTCTCACCGAACCCGACCACGGCTCCGACCCAGCCGCCATGCGCACCCACGCCAAGCGCGACGCCGGGGGAGACTGGGTGCTCAACGGGCGCAAGATGTGGATCACCAACGGCTCCGTCGCCGGGGTGGCCGTCGTCTGGGCGCAGACCGAGGACGGCATCCGCGGCTTCGTCGTCCCGGCCGGCAGCCCCGGCTTCTCGGCGCCCGAGATCAAGCACAAGTGGTCGCTGCGCGCCTCGGTCACCAGCGAACTGGTCCTGGACGACGTACGGCTGCCCGCAAACGCCGTACTCCCGGAGGTCACCGGCTTGCGCGGCCCGCTCAGCTGTCTGTCCCACGCCCGCTACGGCATCGTCTGGGGTGCGATGGGCGCGGCTCGCAGCAGCTTCGAGACGGCCCTCGACTACGCCAAGTCGCGTGAGCAGTTCGGGCGGCCCATCGGCGGCTTCCAGCTCACCCAGGCCAAGCTCGCCGACATGGCGGTGGAACTGCACAAGGGAATCCTGCTCGCCCACCATCTCGGGCGGCGGATGGACGCCGGCCGCCTGCGCCCCGAGCAGGTCAGCTTCGGCAAGCTCAACAACGTCCGCGAGGCCATCGAGATCTGCCGTACGGCGCGGACGATCCTCGGTGCCAACGGGATCTCCCTCGAGTACCCCGTGATGCGGCACGCGACCAACCTCGAGTCGGTGCTCACCTACGAGGGCACCGTCGAGATGCACCAGCTCGTGCTGGGCAAGGCGCTCACCGGGCTCGACGCCTTCCGCTGATCCCCGTCAGCAGGCAGGGCCGGTGAGCGGCCCTGCCTCAGCTCTGGTTGAAGAAGCCGTCCTCGCGGCGCGCGGCCGGCTCACCGCTGACGATCTCGGTGTTGGCCGGCGTCAGCAGGAAGACCCGGGTCGCCACCCGCTCGATCGTGCCCCGCAGGCCGAAGGTCAGCCCCGCCGCGAAGTCCACCACGCGCTTGGCGTCGGCGGGCTCCATCGCCGTGAGGTTCATGATCACGGGGACGCCCTCCCGGAACAGCTCGCCGATGGCGCGGGCGTCCCGGAAGCTGTCCGGTGTGACCGTGCCGATCCGGCGGCCCCTCTCCTCGGCCGTGTCCGTGGCCACCTTCACCCGCGGGTCCGTGACCCAGGCGTCCCCGGACTCCGTGCCCTCGGAGTACTCGTCGTCGTAGTAACGCTCGTCATCGTTGTCGTCGACGAGGCCGAGCCACGCACTCGCCTTGCGTACCGATCCCATGGACGCCTCCTCTCACAGCGGTCTTTCTGCTTTCCGCATCCCTATGGTCATCCATGATGCGGACGGCGCGCCAAGTGGATAGACGCCGCGCGGGGGGTTTGTGACGGTACTGGTGCACAGCCGATCCGTCGAGAGCCCTTGTGCCTCAAGGGTCATGACTCATATGGCTGCTGACTGAGAGTGAAATATGATCGTCGGCGGCGGACGGGTGATCAGCACTGCGTACGGGTGAAGCCAACGCCGCACCACACCACGGGGGATCGAGAGTGTTCGGAATCGTCAGACCCTGCTCACATCGGCTCGGTGAGCGGCTTAAAACCGACTGGATGGCGCACTTGTGCGGGCTGTGTCTCGCGCTGCGCCGAGACCACGGACAGTTCGCGCGTGTCGTGACCAACTATGATGGCCTGCTCATCTCGGTCTTGACGGAGGCTCAGACCGGCCCGGCCGCCGACGCCCGCCGCACGGCCGGACCGTGCGCACTGCGCGGGATGCGGACGGCGTCCGTCGCCCAGGGCGAGGGCGCGCGGCTCGCCGCCGCGGTCTCGCTGGTGCTCGCCTCGGCCAAGCTCCGCGACCATGTCGCCGACCAGGACGGGCTGCTGGCCCGCCGGCCCGTGGCCGCCGCGGCGCGCAGGGTCGCCGCGGGCTGGGACCGGGCCGGCGCCCGTGGCGGGGCGTCGGTCGGCTTCGACACCGGCGTCCTCGTCGAGGCCGTGGACCGGCAACTGGGCCTCGAGGCACTCGCCGGGTACGGCACTGCGGTCCTGTCGGTCACCGAGCCGACCGAGACCGCGACCGCCGCCGCCTTCGCCCACACCGCGGTGCTGGCCGGGCGGCCGGGCAACGTGCGGCCCCTGGAGGAGGCCGGCCGGCTCTTCGGCCGGCTCGCGCACCTGCTGGACGCCGTGGCGGACCAGGAAGCCGACGCCGCGTCGGGTGCCTGGAACCCCCTCACCGCCACGGGCACGTCCCGCGAAGAGGCCCGTCGTCTCGCCGAGGACGCCCTGCACGGCATCCGGCTCGCCCTGCGGGAGGCCGAGTTCGCCGACGGCAAGCTGGTCCATCTGCTCCTCGTACACGAGTTGCGCCGCTCGGTGGACCGCGCGTTCACCCCTCATCCCCAGCACCCCCACTCCCGTCCCCCGCATCCGCAGGGGCGCATGGAGCCGCGCGGGTTTCTCCCCGGGTGCGGGATGTTCCTGCTGCTGTGCTGCAGCTGCCAGATGTGCTGTGCGGACGAGTACGAAGGGCCCTGGTCGCGGAAGAAGCGGGAAGGGTGCTGTTCGAACTGCGACGACTGCGACTGCCCTTGTGACGGCTGCGACGGGTGCGACTGCGACGGATGCGGCTGCGACGGGTGTGACTGCTGCTGTCCGTGTGACGGGTGTTAGCCCTTCAGTTCCGGCGGGCTGATCCGGGACTCCTTGATCGCTGAGCCCGTCGTGCCCCACTTCCGGAGGATCCTTTCGTAGGTGCCGTCGGACAGGAGCCTGTTCACCGCCGCCCGGAAAGCCGGGGCCAGTTCCGTGCCCTTCTTGAAGGCGAAGCCGACGTCCAGGCGGTGGTACTCGTTCAGGAACTTCAGGCCCGGCTGGTGTGCCACGGCGTAGCGCAGGCCGTTGATCGTGGACATCACGACGTCACTGCGGTCCTGCTGCACCGAGGACCACATCGCGCTCGGGTCGGCGTACGTCTGCACCTGGTACGCCTTCTTGCCCGCGTCGGTGCACACGTGCTTGTTCTCCTCCAGCGTGGCCTCGAACGTCGTGCCGGCGCCGGTCGCGACGTTCAGGCCGCACAGCTGCCCCAGGCCGGTGATCCTGGACAGCTTGCTGTCCTTGCGGGCGGCGAAACCCTGTCCGTCGTTGACGTAGGTGACGAAGTCGATGGTCCTGCGGCGCTCGTCCGTGACGCCGAAGTTGCTCGCGCCGAAGTCGTACTTGCCGCTGTCCAGGGCGGGCAGGATCGCCTCGAAACTCGCCTGCTCCACCTTCAGCCTGATGCCGAGGACCTTGGCCACCGCCTTGGTGAAGTCGACGTCCTGGCCGGTCAGCGTCCTGCCGTCGGAGAGGTAGGTGGTGCCGGGCGGGGTGCCGCCGACGCTGATCGCGACGGTGAGGCTCGTGGTGCCGGCGGGCAGCAGCCGCGCGGCCGCCTCGTCCTTCTTCTCGGCCGAGACGACATCCGTGGTGGGCACCTCGCCGGACTTGGCGGCGACCCCGGACGCGTCCGTCCCGCCCGGGCCGCTCGAGCCGGAGCCGCAGGCGGTGAGGAACAGGGTGGCCGACGTAATCATGACAAAAGGCAGCAAAAGACGTGAACGCATCGGACAGCGGTCTCCTGTGAGCAGCGATGTGCGGAAGCGCGAGGGGAGGGGTGCGCGTGTGAAGGCACGGAGGAAGGGGTGGCGCAAGGGCGGAGCAAGGGGTGGCGCAAGGGGGGAGAACGCGGATACGCCTGCTTCGGACGCAGGCGTGCGCAGGGGGTCAGCTCAACAGGAACAGGACCACACGCGACCGAAGTCGATGTGGGAGCGGGTGACCAGCCACTGCTGTGGATGCATGGGCCAAGTGGAACAGGCATGCGGTTCCGCGTCAACTGACTTGAGACGTACGGCTCACAGTGTGGACGGCCTTGACAGCGCGCGGAAACGCCCACGTACTCTCTGGGAACGGCCCTGCTGAGGGGCTCGGCCGTGTCCGCGCCGCGCGGCGCGCCCGTGTGAAGGCATCACTTTCCGACGATTCCACGCGTCACGGAGCCTTCGCATGTCATCCGACACCCTCGCCAAAGCCCCCGCCGCCCCCGGGACACCCGGGCCCGCGGACATCCCCCGGATCGTCCCGCGGCGCCGGTACGGACAGTGGGCCGCCGCCGCTGCCGTCCTCGTCCTGCTGGCCTTCGCGGCCAACTCCGTCGCGCGCAACCAGGCGTTCCAATGGGGCGTCGTCGCCGACTACTTCACCACCGACTCCATCCTGCGCGGACTGTGGCTCACGCTGTGGCTGACCGCCGTGGTCATGGTCCTCGCCTTCGCTCTCGGCGCCCTGCTCGCCGCCTTCCGGCTGTCCGCCAACCCCGTGCTGCGCGCGGTCAGCTGGGGCTACGTCTGGCTGTTCAGGTCGATCCCGATCCTGGTGCAGCTGCTGCTGTGGTTCAACATCGGTGCGCTGTACCCGCAGGTGTTCGGCGTCAAGACCGTCAACCTGCTCACCCCGGTCGCCGTCGCGATCGTCGGACTCACCCTGCACGAGGCCGCC
Source organism: Streptomyces sp. FXJ1.172 (assembly GCF_001636945.3). Taxonomy (NCBI): domain Bacteria; kingdom Bacillati; phylum Actinomycetota; class Actinomycetes; order Kitasatosporales; family Streptomycetaceae; genus Streptomyces; species Streptomyces sp. FXJ1.172. The sequence goes on from NZ_CP119133.2 coordinate 7,155,123, forward strand.
TTCGCCGCCGAGGTGGTGCGGGCCGGCGTCCTCTCCGTGGAGCGCGGGCAGATCGAGGCCGCCCAGGCGCTCGGCCTGAGCCGGTGGCGGCGCCGGCGCCGGATCGTCCTGCCGCAGGCGATGCGCTCCATCGTGCCGCCCGCCGGCAACATGCTGATCGGCACCCTCAAGGGCACCTCGATCGTCAGCGTCATCGCCGTCAACGACCTTCTGTTCTCCGCCCAGTTGATCTACCACCGCACCTACCAGGTCATCCCCCTGCTGATGGTCGCGACCCTCTGGTACGCCGTCGTCACCTCGCTGCTCGGCATCGGTCAGGCTTACGTCGAGAAGCACTACGCGCGCGGCACGGAGCGTGCCCGGTGAGGCCGCAGCTGGTGATCGTGGGAGCCGGGCCGCGGGGGACCGGACTCCTCGAGCGCATCGCCGCCAACGCGCCCGAGCTGTACGCCGGTACGGGCCTGGACATCCATCTGGTCGACCCGCACCCGCCGGGCGGCGGGCGCATCTGGCGCGAGGAGCAGTCGCCGCTGCTGTGGATGAACTCGCACGCCGAGGACGTCACCATGTTCACCGACGAGACGGTGGCCATGGACGGCCCGGTGCGCGAGGGCCCCACCCTGCACGAATGGGCCGGACTGCACGGCGGCACCTTCGCCGGCCGGCAGCTTCAGGGCCGCTATCTGCGCTGGGTGTACGAGCGCGCGCTGGCCGCACTGCCCGAGGGCATCACCGTGCACCACCATTCCCGGCGCGCCCTCAGGGTCAGCGGTCCGCGCGAGGGCCGTCAGCAGGTGTGGCTGGAGGGCCGCCCACGCCCCCTCCTCGCCGACCTGGTGATCCTCGCCCTCGGCCATCTCGACGCCGAACTCCCCGACGAGCAGGCGGAGTTGGCCGCCTATGCCCGCGAGCACGGGCTGGTGCACCTGCCGCCCGACTTCACCGCCGACACCGACCTGTCCCCGTTGCGGCCCGGCGAACCCGTGCTCGTGCGCGGCTTCGGGCTGGCCTTCGTCGACCTGATGGTGCTGCTGACCGAGGGGCGCGGCGGGCGCTACGAGGGGGACACCTACGTCCCCTCGGGGCGCGAGCCGGTGCTGTACGTCGGCTCGCGGCGCGGGGTGCCGTACCACTCGAAGATCGGCTACGACTGGAGCGGCGACCGGCCCCCGCTGCCCCGCTTCTTCGGCCCCGCCGAGGTCGAGGGGCTGCTGGCCCGGCCGGCCGGCTTCGACTTCCGGCGCGATGTGTGGCCGCTGGTGGAAAAGGAGCTGGGCTTCGCCCACTACCACCGGCTGTTCACGGCCCACCCGGAACGCACGGCGATGGCCTGGGCCGGCTTCGAGGAGAAGTACACGGCCGCGGACGGCCCCGCCGAGACCCGGGCGCTGGTCGGCGCCGCCGTACCCGACCCGGCCGACCGGCTCGACCTCGCCGCGCTCGACCACCCGCTGGAGGGGGTGCGGTACGCCTCGCACGAGGCGTTCCAGGACGGCCTGCGCGCCTATGTCGAGAACGACCTGAACCGGCGTCATGACCCCTCGTACAGTGCCGACTTCGCGGTGTTCCTCGGACTGCTGTCCGTCTACGGGCAGATCGTGCGGCTCGGGAACGCCGGGTCCTGGTGGCACGGGTTCTTCAGCTATCTGGCGTCCGGACCACCCGGACCCCGGCTGCGGCAGATGCTCGCGCTGTCCCGGGCCGGGCTGCTCAGGTTCGTCGGCGCCGGCATGACCGTCACCGCCGAGGACGGGGTGTTCCGGGCCGCCAGCCCCACCGTGCCGGGCTTTTGCGTCGAGGCCCGGGCGCTGGTCGAGGCCCGGCTGCCCGCGCCCACCGTCGGGCGGGCCCGCGACGACCTGCTGCGCGACCTGCACGCCGACGGGGCCGCCGAGACCGCCGACGGGCTGCTGCGGGTCGACCCCGGCGACGGCCGCGTCCTCGACGGAGCCGGGCGCCCGCATCCCCGGCGCTTCGCGCTCGGCCCGTACACCGACGCCCGCACCCCCGGCGCCTTCACCCGGCCGCGCACCGGCGGGCCCGCCTTCCGGCAGAACGACGCCACCGCCCGGACGGCGCTGGTCTTCCTGCGCGGCCTGTCCGGCCGGGCCGCCGCCTGACCCGGCTTTCCCGACCAGCTCCGACCAGTTCTGACCAGTAAGGGAATCGTCTATGAGTGTCATGGTGGACATCAGCTCCGTGCACAAGAGCTTCGGCTCGCTCGAGGTCCTCAGAGGCATCGATCTGACGGTGCGCGCCGGTGAGGTCACCGTCGTGCTCGGCCCCTCCGGCTCCGGCAAGTCGACGCTGCTGCGCACCATCAACCACCTGGAGAAGGTGGACCGGGGCGAGATCAGCGTGGACGGCACGCTGATGGGGTACCGGCGCGCCGGGAACAAGCTGTACGAGCTGCCCGAGCGCGAGGTGCTCCGGCAGCGCACCCGGATCGGCTTCGTCTTCCAGAACTTCAACCTCTTCCCGCACCTCACGGTCCTCGACAACGTCGTCGAGGCGCCCGTCTCCGCGCTGCGACGGCCCCGCAAGGAGGCGGTGGAGCAGGCGCGCCGGCTGCTGGCACGGGTGGGGCTCGGCGACAAGGCGGACGTCTATCCGCGGCGGCTGTCCGGCGGGCAGCAGCAGCGGGTGGCCATCGCCCGGGCACTCGCGCTGGAGCCGAGGCTGCTGCTGTTCGACGAGCCGACCTCGGCGCTCGATCCCGAGCTGGTCGGTGAAGTCCTCGATGTCATGAAGGACTTGGCCGGCCAGGGCACGACGATGATCGTCGTCACGCACGAGATCGCGTTCGCCCGGGAGGTCGCCGACACGGTGGTGTTCATGGCCGACGGAAGGATCGTCGAACAGGGGCCGCCGGGCGAGGTGCTGGACCGGCCGCGGCACGAGCGGACACGGGCGTTTCTTTCGAAGGTGCTGTGAGGGTGGGTGCGGTCGTGAGGCGCGGTGGGTCCGGGTGCGACGGGCTCGGGGCCGGTGGGCCGGAGTGCGGCGAGGTCAGGCGCGGTGCGTGCGGCCGCGGTGGGTGCGGCAGCGGTGCGTTCGGTGCCGCTGGGCCGTGTTGTCGCGGTGGCTCGCCGTCGCGGCGGGACGAGGCCCGGTGAGCGGGCGGTATGCCCGGGGGCTGCTCCATCTCGCCGCCGGTATCGATCAGGCGGGTTCCTTCGACGCCGGCTCCTACCTCGAGCTGGCCCTGCTCGCCGAGCGCGGCGGGCTGGACTTCGTGACGCTGGACGACGCCCGCGGCGGGCTCGGGCCCGACGCGCTCGGAGTGCTGTGCCGGGTGGCGCCCGCGACCAGGCGGCTCGGCCTCGTCCCGGCGGTCACCGCCACCCGCACCGAGTCCGGCCGGGCGCGGGCCGCTGTGGCGACGCTGGACTGGGTCAGCCGCGGCCGGGCCGGGTGGCGGATCGACGTGTCCGCCGAGGTGTGGGACGGCTGGGAACCGCCGCAGGGCCGTCCCGTCCGCGTGGCCGACGCCACCGAGGACCACGGCCGAACCGTCGCCGCCCGGTACGCGGACGTGGCCCTGGTGCGCGCCGCCACCGCGGAGCGGGCCGCCGCAGTCCGCGGCGAACTGCGCCGGCTGGCGGCCGAGTCGGGGCGCGGGCCGGATGCACTGCGGGTCCTGGTGAGCCTGCTGATCGACCTCGGCGACGGGGAGTACGCGGCCGAGCCCGTACACGGCGGGGGAGGGCTCCGGCCGACCGCGCGGGGCCCGCTGTACCGGGGCGGTCCGGTCGACCTCGCGGACCTGCTCGCCGGCTGGCACGCCGACGGTGCCGCCGACGGCTTCCATCTCGTGCCCGTGGAGCCGCGCCGTGACCTGGAACGGCTCGTCAACGGCACGGTGGCACTGCTCCAGCACCGCGGCCTGTTCCGCACCTTCTACCCGGGCAGCACCCTGCGCGACCACCTCGGCCTGGCCCGGCCCGCCCACCGGTACGCCGTGACAGGGGGAACGTCATGACCGTACGGCGGCGGCAGGTGCACCTGGCCGTGCGGGTACCGGCCGCCGACGGCACCGCCGACGCCGATGTCTCTGCTTCCTCCGCTTCCTCTGATTCCTCTGGTCTCTCTGGTTTCTCCGGTTTCGAGCGTCTCGCCCGCGTCGCCGAGCGCGGGCTGTTCGACTTTCTGCTGGTCGACGCGGGCCCGGAGGGCCGGCCGGAGCCGATCGCCCTGCTGAACGCGCTCGCCGGGGTCACCGCCCGGGTGGGGCTCGCCGCCGTGGAAGGCACCGGTGGCGAACCGTACGAACTCGCCCGCAGGCTCGCCACCTTGGATCATCTCAGCGGGGGGCGGGCGGGATGGCCGGGGAGTGGCTGGACGGCCGACGGGGTGCCGGACGGGTCCGGGCCGGCGCGCTGCCCGCAGGGGCGGCCCGTGGTGATCCGGACGGGGGAGGACGAGGGGGCTCTCGAGGCGGCCGCGGCCACGGCCGATGTGATCGTCGTGCCGCACCGGTCCTTGGCTGCGTCCCGCGCCCGGTACGCCGACGTCAAGCGGCGGCTCGTGGCGCACGGCCGTGCGCCGCAGGAGCTGAAGGTCATGGCCGGGGTGCGGGCGGGGGTGCGGGCCGGCCCCGGGGACGCCGCCGGGGCCGTCGCCGCCGAGCTGCACTCCTATGTCCGCGAGGAGGCAGCCGACGGGTTCCTGCTCCTCGTCCCCGGGGCGGCGGAGCTGGAGGAGTTCGTGGACCGGGTGGTGCCGCTGCTTCAGGCACGTGGCGCGTTCCGCAGGAAGTACACGGGGACCACGCTTCGGTCGCATCTCGGGGCCGACGTCTTCGGGGCTGACATCTGATGAGAGGGACGGACGGTATGGCTGACGCCCACGACGCGTGGAAGCAGTGGCACGAGCGGCGTGTGGAGGCCGTCTCGGCGCCCTACGGGCCGCTCGCGCTGACCGCCACGCACTGGGTCGAGGACTATCCGGAGGGGCGACTTCCGGACATTCCCGGGATCTGGGTGGCGGACGATGACGGGATCGTCCTCACCACCACCGACGCCGAGGGGCTGACCGTGGACGGCCGGTCCTTCTCCGGTGGGATCCGCCTCGCCGCCGACCTCGGACCGGAGGCCGGATCCCGCGTCGCCTTCGGCGCGAAGCGGCTGGTGGTGCTGGTGCGTGAAGGGGTCTGGGGGGTGCGGGTCTTCGATCCCGCGTCCGCGGGCCGGCGCGCCTTCGGCGGCATCGAGGCCACCCCCTACGATCCGCGCTGGTCGGTGCCGGGGCGGTTCACACCGTACGACGGCACGCGCACCGTGCGGGTCGGCAACGCGGACGGGCGGGAGCGGGGGCTCGCCCTCGCCGGCGAGCTGGCCTTCGTCCTGGCCGGGCACGAGCTGACGCTTCAGGTCGCGCGGCAGGGCGACGGGGCGCTGTGGGCGGTGTTCGCCGACGCCACCAGCGGTGACACCAGCTTCCGGTTCCGTTTCCTCCATCCGGCCGCGCCGGACGCCGAGGGCCGTGCGACCGTCGACTTCAACCGTGCCCAACTCCCGCCCTGCGCCTTCGCCGACCACTTCATCTGCCCCTTCCCGCCGCCCGGCAACGCGCTGGACCTGGCCGTCGAGGCGGGGGAGCGCGGGGTGAGGTGATGTCAGGGCAGCTTCGGGCAAAGAGGGTTCCAAGCCGACCTAAAGCGCGACGGCCGAAAGGCACTCTTGTGGCGACCGGTCGTCCGGCCGAATACTGCCCCTCAGCGCTTGTCAGGGGCATGCGTGGCACGGGATCCGGTCGCGTCCCTGACTGCGCCTCACGGGCCCCCACCCCACGCGGGCCCCCGACTTCCCTTGGAGGGAACGAAACGTGAGGATCAAGCGCACCACTCCCCGCAGCGGCACTGCCAGACGGACCCGGCTGACCGCCGTGGCCACCGGCCTCCTCGCCGCGGCTGCGTTCGCCGCCCCCACCGCGAACGCCAGCGACGCCCACACGTTCAGCGCGACCCAGCTCACCAGGGCGAGCGACTCCGTCCGCCAGGCCGACGTACCCGGTACGGCCTGGGCGGTGGACAGCAGGACCGGGCGTGTCGTGGTCACCGCCGACAGCACCGTGTCCCAGGCCGGGATCGCCAGGATCAAGCGGCAGGCCGGTGCCGAGGCGGGCGCGCTCACCATCAAGCACACGCCCGGCAGGTTCAACAAGCTGATCACCGGTGGTGACGCCATCTACGGCGGCGCCTACCGCTGCTCGCTCGGCTTCAACGTGCACAGCGGCAGCACGTACTACTTCCTCACCGCGGGTCACTGCGGACAGGTGGCCTCCACCTGGTACAGCAACTCCAGCCACAGCACGGTGCTCGGCACCAACGTCGGCTACAGCTTCCCGGGCAACGACTTCGCGTTGGTGCGCTACACCAACTCCTCGATCGCACACCCGAGTTCGGTGGGCAGCCAGTCCATCACGAGCGCGGCTACGCCGTCCGTGGGAACCACCGTCTACCGGCGTGGTTCCACCACCGGTACGCACAGCGGACGGGTCACCGCGCTGAACGCCACCGTCAACTACGGCAGCGGGGACATCGTCTCCGGGCTGATTCAGACCACGGTCTGCGCCGAGGGCGGTGACAGCGGCGGTCCGCTGTACGCCGGGTCCGTGGCGTACGGGCTGACCTCTGGTGGCAGTGGTGACTGCACCTCCGGCGGTACGACCTTCTTCCAGCCGGTCACCGAGGCGCTGAGCTACTACGGGGTGACGCTGCCGTAGCTGGTCCGGTTCCGGGTTTCCTGGGCCCCCGTGCGCTTGACGCGTGCGGGGGCTTCGGTGTCGCAGGCCCTCTCTGTGGCATGTCTCCACGGTTCGCGCGGGGTGTTTGTGCAGGTGGGAGAGGGTCTCGTGGATGTCGTACAGATGTTCGAGATTGGAGGTATGGTGGAGGCGGAAGTAGGGAACTGATGTTCGAGTGCAGGAGGTGCGTGTGCCGGGCTTCGCGCATCTGCACACCGTCTCCGGGTTCTCCCTGAGGTATGGGGCGTCCCATCCGGAGCGGCTGGCCGAGCGCGCCTCGGAGCGGGGCATGGACACGCTCGCCCTCACGGATCGTGACACCGTCGCGGGGGCGGTGCGCTTCGCCAAGGCCTGCGCCCGGGCGGGGGTGCGTCCCGTCTTCGGGGTGAATCTCGCCGTGGAGGGGGCCGAGACCGTGCGGCGGGAGCGTCGGCGGGTGCCGGTACGGGGCGGAGCCTTCGTCGATGAGTCGGCTCCCCGGGTGACCTTCCTCGCGCGTGATGGCGCCCGGGGGTGGGCCGAGCTGTGCCGGATCGTCACCGCCGCGCATGCGGGGACGGCCGCTGCGCCACTGCTGGCCTGGGGTGACAACCATGGCGACGGGCTCGTGGTGCTGCTCGGGCCCGGTTCCGATGTGGGGCGTGCTCTTGCCGCGGGGCGCCCCGACCGGGCCGCCCGGCTGCTCGTTCCCTGGCGTGAGACCTATGGGGACGCCCTGCGGCTGGAGGCCGTCTGGCATGGGCGTACGGGGACGGGGGACGGTTCGCTGCGGCTCGCCGCCCGGACGGCCGGCTTCGCCGCCGAGCAGGGGGTGCGGCCGGTGCTGACCAATGCCGTCCGGTATGCCGATCCGGGGATGGGGCCCGTCACCGATGTACTGGATGCCGCCCGGCGGCTGGTGCCGATCGATCCGCGCGGGGAGCTGAACTCCGGGGAGGCCTGGCTCAAGGGGGCGGGCGACATGCTGCGGGTCGCCGAGCGGGTCGTGGAGGCCGCCGGATATCGGCGGGACGCCGCGCATCGGCTGCTGGAGCAGACCGTGGGGACCGCTGCCGAGTGCCTCGTCGATCCCGAGGACGATCTCGGGATCGGCACGGTTCATTTTCCCGAGGCTCACCTCGTGGGCGCCGGGCGGCGGACCGCTCAGCGGGCCCTTGCCTCGCGGGCGGCGGCGGGGATGGTGCGGCTCGGGTACGGCGGGCGGCGGGCGTACTGGGAACGGATGCACCAGGAGCTGGACATCATCGGTCATCACGGGTTCGCGTCCTATTTCCTCACCGTGGCCCAAGTCGTCGATGACGTACGGGAGATGGGGATCCGAGTGGCCGCACGGGGATCCGGGGCCGGGTCTCTCGTCAACCATCTCCTGGGGATCGCGCACGCCGACCCGGTCGAGCACGGGCTGCTGATGGAGCGCTTCCTGTCCAAGGAGCGTGTGGTGCTGCCCGATATCGACATCGACGTGGAGTCCGCGCGGCGGATCGAGGTGTACCGGGCGATCATCGGGCGGTTCGGTGAGGAGCGGGTCGCCACCGTTGCCATGCCGGAGACCTATCGGGTGCGGCACGCCGTCCGGGACGTGGGTGCCGCCCTGTCGATGGATCCGGCCGAGATCGACCGGGTCGCCAAGTCCTTTCCGCACATCCGGGCCCGGGACGCGCGGGCCGCGCTGGAGGAGCTGCCCGAGCTGCGGCAACTGGCCGGGGAGAAGGAGCGGTTCGGGCGGCTGTGGGAGCTGGTCGAGGCGCTTGACGCCCTGCCGCGCGGGGTCGCCATGCATCCGTGCGGGGTGCTGTTGTCCGACGCCTCGCTCCTCGCCCGTACGCCGGTGGTGCCGACCAGCGGCGAGGGGCTGCCGATGTCGCAGTTCGACAAGGAGGACGTGGAGGACCTCGGGCTGCTCAAGCTCGATGTGCTGGGCGTGCGGATGCAGTCGGCCATGGCGCACGCCGTCGCCGAGGTGGAGCGGGTGACCGGGGAGCGGATCGATCTGGATGCGGTGCCGGCGGGGGACCCGGAGACGTACCGGCTGATCCGTTCGGCCGAGACGCTCGGGTGTTTCCAGATCGAGTCGCCGGGCCAGCGGGATCTGGTGGGCCGGCTGCAGCCGAGCACCTTTCATGACCTCGTCGTGGACATTTCGCTGTTCCGGCCCGGGCCCGTCGCCGCCGACATGGTCCGGCCGTTCATCGAGGCGCGGCACGGGCGGGCGCCGGTGCGCTACCCGCATCCGGATCTGGAAGAGCCGTTGAAGGGCACGTACGGCGTCGTCGTCTTTCATGAGCAGGTCATCGACATCGTCGCCGTCATGACCGGGTGCGGGCGGGGTGAGGCCGACCGGGTGCGGCGGGGGCTGTCCGATCCGGAGTCGCAGGGGCGGATCCGGGTGTGGTTCGCGCAGCAGGCCGCGGCCAGGGGATACGGGGCGGAGACGATCCAGCGGACCTGGGAGATCGTGGCGGCCTTCGGGTCGTACGGGTTCTGCAAGGCGCATGCCGTCGCCTTCGCCGTGCCGACCTATCAGTCCGCCTGGCTGAAGGCCCATCATCCGGCCGCCTTCTACGCCGGGCTGCTCACGCATGACCCGGGGATGTATCCGAAGCGGCTGCTGCTGGCCGATGCGCGGCGGCGTGGGGTGCCGATCCTGCCGTTGGACGTGAATGTGTCCGGGGTCGCCCATCGGATCGAACTGGTGTCCGAGCCTGATGGATGGGGGCTGCGGCTCGCTCTTTCCGATGTGCACGGCATCGGCGAGGCCGAGGCGAAGAGGATCGAGGACGGGCAGCCGTACTCCTCGCTGCTCGACTTCTGGGAGCGGGCCCGGCCGAGCCGGCCGCTTGCCCAACGGCTGGCCCAGGTGGGGGCACTGGACGCCTTCGGCGCCAACCGGCGTGATCTGCAGCTGCACCTGACCGAACTGCACCGGGGAGCCCGGGGTGCCGGTGGCGGGCAGCTGCCTCTGGCCGGTGGGCGGAAGACCGCTCCGGCCGGGCTGCCGGATCTTTCACCGGCCGAGCGGCTCAGCGCCGAGCTGGGGGTGCTGTCCATGGACGCCTCGCACAATCTGATGGACGACCACCGGGAGTTCCTCGAGGAGCTGGGCGTGGTCTGTGCGCGCCGGCTGCGCGAGACCCGGCACGGGGAGACCGTGCTGGTGGCGGGCGCCAAGGCGGCCACCCAGACCCCGCCGATCCGCTCCGGCAAGCGCGTCATCTTCTCCACGCTGGACGACGGCACGGGCCTGGTCGACCTGGCGTTCTTCGACGATTCGCATGACGCGTGCGCCCACACCGTCTTCCATTCGTGGCTGCTGCTGGTGCGCGGCGTGGTGCAGCGGCGTGGTCCGCGCAGCCTGAGCGTGGTGGGCTCCGCCGCCTGGAACCTCGCCGAACTGGCCGAACTGCGCGCCGAGGGCGGGCTGGACGTGGTGGCTGCACGGCTCGCGGAGCCGGTGGCCGAGGGGGCGGGTGGCGATGCCACGGGTGGGCGGCGGATCCATATGCCCACCGGATACGCGATGCATCCGTGGGCCGATCTGCGGCCCGCGGGACAGGAGGCCGCACAGGGACCCGCGGCCGTGAGGAAGTTGTGGCACCAGAGCCCGGGGAGTGCGGGATGACCATCCTCTGCGTACGTTTCCAGCTGCCGCCGATGTACGAGGCGGCCCTGCCCGGACTGCTCGGGCTGCTGGAGGACTTCACCCCCGTGGTCGAGGCGCTGCCCCCGGACGGGGCGCTGGCCGATCTGCGCGGCGCCGAGCGGTACTTCGGGCGCAGCGCCGTCGAACTGGCCGCGGTGATCCGGGTGCGGGCCCTCGCGCGGTACGGCGTCGACTGCGCGATCGGCGCCGGTCCGGGGCCGGCGCTGGCCCGCGTGGCGCTGCGCGACGCCCGGCCCGGGGTGACCTGCGCCGTGCCCGAAGACCCGGGCGGCATCGCGGAGTTCCTCGCCGGGCGGCCGGTGTCCGCGCTGCCCGGCGTCGGCGCGGCGACCGCCCGCACCCTCGGTGAGTACGGCCTGGACACCCTGGGGCTGGTCGCCGCCGCGCCGCTGTCCACACTCCAGCGGCTGATCGGCGCGCGGGCGGGCCGTGAGCTGCAGGAGAGGGCGAGCGGCATCGATCGCGGCCGCGTGGTGCCGAATGCCGTTTCGCGGTCCCTGGTGGCCGAGCGTCCCTTCGACATCGACGAGCTGGATCCGGGCCGGCATCGCAGGGCGCTGCTGTCGGCCGCCGAGGAGCTGGGCTCCCGGCTGCGTGCGGTGGAGAAGGTCTGCCGCACACTGACGCTCACCGTGCGCTACGCCGACCGCTCCTCCAGCGTCCGCAGCCGCACCCTGAAGGAGCCGACCGCGCACTCGGCGGCCCTGACGAAGGCGGCCTACGGCATGTACGAGGCGCTCGGTCTGCAGCGGGCCCGGGTCCGCGCGATCGCCCTGCGCGCCGAGGGCCTGGCCCCCGCCGGCCAGGCCTCCCACCAGCTCACCTTCGACCCCGTGGACGAGAAGGTCCGCCGTATCGAGGAGGTCGCGGACCGCGCGCGGGCGAAGTTCGGGCCCCGGGCGGTGATGCCGGGGACCCTGGCGGCGTAACTCGGTTCAGCCGGACGTCAGTTGGCCCAGGGCGGGGTGATGCGGGTGCCGTCCGCCAGCTGAGCCTCCAGGCCGATGGAGGTGGTGACCCAGGAGATCGCCGTGTGGTCGGCCGGGTTCTCCACGGCGAGGGTCGCGCCCGGATTGACGATCACCGTGTCACCCGCGCCGATGCGGTCGGTCCGGCCGTCGACGGTGATCAGCAGTTCGCCCATGAGCAGATGGAAGATCTCCTCGCGGCTGACGGTGTGGGCCGGGGCCCTGGTGCCCGCCGGGATCTCCCCGCGCCAGGCGCACAGCTCCTTGCTGCCGGTGAGGGGGGTGGCGTACGAGACGAAGCGGGCGCCGTGGATCTCATGGGTCGTGGCCTGTGCTGCGCGGATGACGGGCATGGCGGTGATCTCCGTTCCAGTGGTCAAGCGGCTTGACCATATGGTCAAGCCGCTTGACTGATGTGTCAAGGGTGTTTCAATGCCTCCGTGCAGAACTCCGAAGCCATGACCCTGTCCGCCTCCGTGCTCGCCGCTGCCGGTGACCTCACGCAGCGCATCCATGAGGGGGTGGTCGCGCGCGGGTTCACCGACCTGAGGCCGGTGCACGGCTTCGCCTTCGGGCGGCTCGCCCCGGACGGTGCCACGGTCACCGAACTCGGCGTGCATCTCGGGGTGACCAAGCAGGCCGCGAGCCAGCTGGTGGACGAGATCGTACGCAAGGGGTACGCCGAGCGCCGGCCGCATCCGCAGGACGCCCGGGCCCGGCTGGTCGTGCTGACCGGGCGCGGCTGGGCCTGCACCCGGGCGGCGGAGGAGGCGGCGGCCGAGGCGGTGCAGGGGTGGGCCGACCTGTTGGGCGAGGGTGAAGTGCGGCTTTTGGGGGAGAAGTTGGCGCGTATCGCCCCGCATGGCCCGATCAGGCCTGCATGGTGACGATCCGTCAGGCTTCAGTGGGGCTCTACTAGCACTGGAAGTTTTTACTGGCGCGTAACTTCACACTTGCACTACTCGCCCGTAACTTGACGAGTGAACAGCATCCTCGTGATCCGGATCACAGGGTAAGGCCGTCGCACCTCCCTTGAGCCGCAAGGAGATCACCCGATGCTGCCCTGGAAGCGAGTTCTCAGACCCCTGGCCGCGCTCCTGCTCACCGCCGCCGTCGCCGCCGTTCCCGCCGCCACCGCGAGCGCTTCCGATGCCGCTCCCAGCAGCGGCTGGAACGACTTCTCCTGCAAGCCCTCCGCCGACCATCCCCGCCCGGTCGTCCTGGTGCACGGCACCCTGGGCAACTCGGTCGACAACTGGCTCTCCCTCGCCCCTTACCTGGAGGCCCGCGGATACTGCGTCTTCTCCCTCGACTACGGACAGCTGACCGGCGTCCCCCTCTTCTACGGCCTCGGTCCCATCGACAAGTCGGCAGAGCAGCTGTCCGCCTTCGTCGACAAGGTGCTCACCGCGACCGGCGCCGCCAAGGCCGACCTCGTCGGCCACTCCCAGGGCGGCATGATGCCCCGCTACTACCTGAAGTTCCTCGGCGGCGCCGCCAAGGTGAACGCCCTCGTCGGCCTCGCCCCCGACAACCACGGCGCCACCCTCAGCGGCCTCACCAACCTGCTGCCGTACTTCCCCGGCGCCGGGGACCTGATCAAGGCCACCACTCCCGGCCTCGCCGACCAGATGCCCGGCTCGGACTTCCTCACCAAGCTCAACGCGGGCGGCGACACCGTCCCCGGAGTGCACTACACGGTCATCTCCACCAAGTACGACGAGGTGGCCACGCCCTGGCAGAGCCAGTACCTGAGCGGCTCGGACGTCCACAATGTCCTGCTCCAGGACCTGTGCCCGCTCGACCTCACCGAGCACGTCGCGATCGGTCTGTTCGACCGCATCGCCTTCCACGAGGTGGCCAACGCGCTCGACCCGGCCCACGCGAGTGCCACCACCTGCGCGTCGGCCTTCAGCTGACGCGCGCCGGGGCCTGTCCGACCTGAGCCGCCGGACGGGCCCCGGAACCCTCAGCGGCGGCCGGCCGCGCGCCGCCGCACCGACAGGAACAGTGCGGCCGAGCCCAGCGCCAGCGCGGCCGCGCCGCCGAGCGCGAGGTACGAGGTACCGGTGGAAGCGCCGGTCTCCGCCAGGTTCCGTGAACCGCCCGCGGTCGTGGGCGCGTCGGCCGCGTCCGGTCCCGGGGACGCCGCAGTGGGCTGCCGGGCCGGTGCGCCGGGCGCGTAGCCGCCGTGATCGTGGTGGCTCATCGTCGACTTGTCGGCACCGGCCGCAATCTGCCGGTCGGTGGGCGCGGAGGCGGCCGGGGCGGGAGCGGCGTCCGGCTTTCCCGCGCCCGCCGTGTCTCCCGCGCCTGCGGTGCCTCCCGCGGTGGCGCCGCCGAAGTCGACGTCCGAGCAGGAGTAGAACGCCTCCGGACTGTCCGAGCGCTGCCAGATCGCATACAACAGCTGCCTGCCCGAGCGCTGGGGAAGCGTGCCCGGGAAGGTGTAGAAGCCGCCCGAGGCGACCGGGTCGGTGGCCGTCGCGACCGGGTGCGCCAGATCCAGCCCGGACCAGGCCAGCGGCTTCGCCGGGTCGTAGCCCGGCTTGGTCGGATAGACCGTGAAGGTGCCCTTGTGCGGGGCGGTCACCCGGTACCTGAAGGTGTACGGCCCGCTGCGCACGCTCGTCGCCGGCCAGTCGGTGCGGGCCAGGTCGAGGCCCTTGAACTCCTCGTTGCCGGCGCTGCACAGCTTGCCGTCCGGGATCAGCTGCTGGTGGTGGCCGGCCGCGTCGCCGATCCGGATGCCGTTCCAGTCGTAGAGAGCCTGGGTGCCGCCGGCCGCCACGGCCGCCTTGCACGCGGCCGACTTCGGGCTCTCGGGCCCCTCCGCGTAGCACTGCGAGACCCGGCTGACCGGGTCGCCCATCGAACCGTGCGCGGACGCGGGAGCGGCACAGAGCGCGAGGACGGCGCCGCCGAGGGCGGCGACGACGGCCGTGCGGCGTGTGGACATGGGGGAACTCCTCGCAACGGTCCTCGGGGGCGGGCTGGATCCCGTGGGGGCGATCCGAAGCTAGCTCCAAGAAACCGCGAAATCGCCTGCTGGGGGCGGGCGATGGAGATCCTTATGGTGGCGTTAAGGGAGTGCTCAGACTGCGCTGAGGTAGATAGCGTTCGCGCCATGACGCACGACGAGATCCGGCCCGCCCGGGCCACGGACGTACCGGCCGTGAAGGCCGTGACCGACGCGGCCTACCACCACTACATCGAGCGCATCGGGGTGGTGCCGCAGCCCATGGGGGCGGACCACGCGGCGGACGTGGCCGCGGGCAGGGTGTTCGTCCTCGGGGAGCCGGTGACCGGACTCGTCGTCGTCGACGCCCACGACGACCACCTGTTCCTCGACAGCATCGCCGTCCACCCGGACGCGCACGGCAAGGGGGCGGGACGGCGCCTGCTGGAATTCGTGGACGCCCGCGCGCGTGCGCTGGGCCTCGGCGAGATCAGGCTCTACACCAACGCGCTGATGTGGGAGAACCGGCGGATCTACCCGAAGTTCGGCTACGAGGTGGTGGAACGGCGCGTGGACGGACCGTACGACCGCGTCCACTACCGCAAACGGCTGGTCTGATCAGCCGTCGGGCCACCAGGTGCGCGCGATGTCCTTGCGCACCTCGGGACGTCCCGCGGGGCGCTCCTCCGCCTCTTCACGGGTCCGGCGGCTGTCCGTCCTCTTCAGGGGCTTCTGCACGGTTGCGCGGCGCATGGCTGCCTCCTTCAGTGCCTGCCGGGTCCCGCGTGTCGGCGGAGGCAGACGCTTGGGGGGAGAGAGTTCCTCATCGCAGCCGGATTGTCAGTGGCGGGTGTCACTCTTCGGGTATGACGCACACGAACGACCGCCCGGCAGGCTGCCGCCGACGGGATCAGGTCAGAAGCTGCGCGAAGCCGCCGGCCCGGGCCAGCCCCTCCAGCTCGTCCAGGGCGGCCACGGCGGCGGCCGCGGCCACGGGATCCGTCCGCGCCAGCCCGCTCGCGGCGAACTCGTCCTCGTCCAGCCGTCGTACGTCCCTGCCGTCGGCGGAGCGCCACAGGTCCAGGTCCAGGTCCTCCACGACCAGTTCGGCGCCGGTGCGCACCGCCGGGCGGGTGATGTCGCAGTACCAGCCCTTCACGGTGCCGTCCCCGGCGCGGACCTCCTTCACCGAGTACCAGCGGTCCCGCCAGTAGTACTCGGTGAAGACGTCACCCGGCTCGAAGCGGACGAAGCCGAAGTCCCGGACGCCGGCGCCCGCCCACGGCGCGCGGACGGCGACGCGGGTGCCGTCGTCGTGGAGCAGCTCGGCCGGGTAACGGATCTTCGTACGGCCGGCCTTGACCAGGACGACCTCCAACCGGTCGGCCGGCTCAGCCGAGTTCGCGGACATAGCGGACCTCCGTCGCACAGATCTCGTACCCCAGGGACTTGTTGATCGCGAGCATCGGTCCGTTGCCGGAGTCGTTGCCCGTCAGCGCCTCGGTGCAGCCGGCGGCGCGGGCGCGGTGCAGCGCGTGGGTCTTGGCGAGCTTGGCCAGACCGCGCCCGCGGCGGCTGCGGGCGGTACCGGTCATGGCCGTGGCGTACCGGGACCCGTCGGTGTACGCCACGCTGAACGCGGCGGGGCGGCCGTCGGCCAGTACGACGGTGGTCAGGTCGCGGTCGAGCAGCGGATGCTTCCAGGTCTCCTCGAGCCAGGCCTCGTAGTCGGTGAACTCGTAGTCCACGTCGCTCGGTTCGTCCGCCGCCGCCTCCGCGTCCAGCCGGAACAACGGGCGCGGGTCGGCCAGGAAGTCGGCGGCCGTGCGCACGTCGACACCGGCGGGGAGGGCGGGCAGCGGCGGCAGGGCGGCCTCGGCCAGGTCCAGGCGCAGGAAGTGCGCGGTCCGCCCGGCCCGGTAGCCGCGCCGCTCGGCGAAGGCCCGGTTGGCCGGCTCGTCCAGGAGCCAGGCGAACAGCTTCGTCGCCCCGTGCGCGGTCAGGTGCTCCTCGGCCGCGCGGACCAGCAGCCCGCCCGCGCCGCGCCCGGTCCGCTGCGGGTGCACATAGATGTTGAGCAGCCCCTGGCCCGGTTCCGGACCGTCCTGCACGAGGGACACCTGGGCGGTGCCGATCGTCTCGCCGTCCTCCTCCGCGACCAGGGACCTGAAGCGGGCCTCGGGCGGGGTGCGGGTGAGGTGGTGGAGGATGGCTTCCGGGGTCCACAGGATGTGGGGCAGGGCCAGGTGCCGTACCCGTGCGAAGGTCTCGACATCGGAGCGGTCGCCTGGGCGCAGGTCGCGCACGATCACTGTCATGGGCAGGGACGGTAGGCGCAGGCGGCCCGGGGATGCCTCCCATTTTCCGGCGGGTGCGGGAGAATCGGGCCGTGAGCCTGAAGATCCGCATCGATGACAGCGCGCCCCCGTACGAGCAGGTACGGGCGCAGATTTCCGAGCAGGCGCGGGCCGGGGCGCTGCCGGTGGGGTACCGGCTGCCGACCGTGCGGGGGCTCGCCGAGTCCCTCGGACTCGCGGTGAACACGGTGGCCAAGGCGTACCGGGCCCTGGAGACCGACGGGGTGATCGAGACGCGGGGGCGCAACGGCACGTTCGTGGCTGCCGCCGGCTCGGCCGCGGAGCGGGAGGCGTCCTTGGCCGCGCAGGCGTACGTGGAGCGGGTGCGGCGGCTGGGGCTGGGGGAGCCGGAGGCGCTGGCCGCGGTGCGGGATGCGCTGCGGGCGGCTTACGGAGAGGGCTGAGGGGAGTCCGGCACCGCCGGGGTCCGCCGCCTGGGCCGAGCACGGCACAGGGCCGCGGTGGCAAGGAGCCGGCGGCGGGAACGGCGTGGGAACGACGCGCACACGACGGGGAACGACGCGCACACGACGTCAGGAGCGTTGCGACAGCTCCGGGGTCCGCGTCACCGTCCATCCCGCCCGCTGCGCCGCTCTCCCGAACGCCACCGCGTCCTGCACCGCCGCCCCGCCCGGGTCGTTGTTGAAGTACGCGTACACGTCGTCCCTGCGGGACCACGTCGTCGCGACGCGGTCCACCCACGTCTCCAGTGAGCGGCGGCCGTAGCGGGGCCAGGGGTGGGCCCGGCCCTCGTGGAAGCGGACGTAGCCCCAGCCGGTGGTGCGCCACAGCGGGGTGACCGGGCGGGCCAGGACGTCCGCCCAGCACAGGGCCGCGCCCCGGGCCGACAGCACCTCGCGCACCTCGGGTGTCCACCAGGAGTCGTGGCGTGGCTCGACCGCGACCCTCGTACCTGACGGGAAGCAGGCCAGGCAGGCGTCCAGCAGGGCCGGGTCGGCGCGCAGGGTCGGGGGCAGCTGGAGCAGGACCGGGCCCAGGCGGTCGCCGAGGCCCGCCGCGTGGGTCATCAGGCGGTCGACCGGTTCGGCGGGATCCTTCAGGCGCTTGATGTGGGTCAGATAGCGGCTCGCCTTGACCGCGACGACGAAGTCTGCCGGGACCCGCTCGCGCCAGGCAGCGAAGTTCTCGCGGGACGGCAGGCGGTAGAACGCGTTGTTGATCTCCACCGTCGCGAACAGGCGCGTGTACTCCTCCAGCCACAGCCGCGTGGGGACCCCGGCCGGATAGACGCGGTCCCGCCAGTCCTTGTACTGCCACCCGGAGGTGCCGACCAACAAGGTCACAGCACCATCAAAGCACTACAGGTACAGCCCCGCGTCCGCACCGTCCCGGGCCCCCGGGACCGAGGTGGGGGCGGTGCCCCGGCGCAGCGCGTACAGCTCGGCCAGCGTGGCGCCCTCGCGGCCGACGGCGGCCTCCTTGTCGCTCGCCTCGCCGCCGAGCCAGTCCATCGCCTCCCGGCGGCTCAGCGGGCCCACCTCGATCCGGGCCAGACAGCGGCCGGGGCGGACCACGGCCGGGTGCAGGCGCTCCAGGTCCTCGTTGGTGGTGACGCCGACCAGGACGTTGCGGCCCTGGCCGAGCAGGCCGTCGGTCAGGTTCAGCAGCCGGGACAGGGCCTGGCCCGCCGTGTGCTTGGCCTCGCCGCGGATCAGCTCGTCGCAGTCCTCCAGGAGCAGCAGGCGCCAGCGGCCCTTGCCGGCGCTGTCCTCCTCGCCGATCGCGATGTCCATCAGATAGCCGACGTCGGAGAAGAGGCGCTCGGGGTCCAGGACGCAGTCGACCTGGCACCAGTCCCGCCAGGAGCGGGCCAGCGTGCGCAGCGCGGAGGTCTTTCCGGTGCCGGGCGGGCCGTGCAGCAGCAGGAGGCGGCCGGCGATGTCCTGCGGCGTCGTCTTCATCAGGCGGTCCATCGCGCCTGCCACCGGCGCCGAGTAGTTGCACCGGACCTCGTCCCAGGTGCCGGCGGAGATCTGGCGGGTGGTGCGGTGCGGGCCGCGGCGCGGGGAGACGTACCAGAAACCCATCGTCACGTTCTCGGGCTGCGGCTCGGGCTCGTCGGCCGCGCCGTCCGTGGCCTGGTCGAGGACCCGCTTGGCCAGCTCCGCGGTGGTCGCGGTGACCGTGATGTCGGCGCCGCGGTTCCAGCGGGAGACCAGCAGGGTCCAGCCGTCGCCCTCGGCCAGGGTGGCGCTGCGGTCGTCGTCGCGGGCGGCGCGCAGCACCCGGGCGCCGTCGGGCAGCAGGGTCGCGCCGGAGCGGACCCGGTCGATGTTCACCGCGTGCGAGTACGGCTGCTCGCCCGTCGCGAAGCGGCCGAGGAACAGCGCGTCGACGACGTCGGACGGCGAGTCGGAGTCGTCGACGTGGAGCCGGATCGGCAGAGCGTCGTGTGGGTTAGCAGACATGCCGCCATGATCGGGCACGGATGGGCTCCGCGCACGGCATTTCCTCCCCTTGTTCCAGGTGTCCCGAAGTCCTCCCGGACCCGCTCCCTCCGCCGTTACTGTTGTCCTTGATGGGACGTCATGGGTGGGAATCGCATACTCGGCGGTGGCGGCTCACCGCCCTGCTCGGTGTCGGCGCGGCCGCGCTGGCCCTGGTGGTGACCCTGTTCGGCACGCTGTCCGGCGGCCCCGGCACCGCCGGCACCACCCGCGACGGCGACAAGGTGCACGGCACCCCCGCAGTCCCCGGCGCGAAGCCGCAGCCGTACGTCGGCTGGGGCTTCACGCACACCCAGTACAGCGCCGACGAGGGCGCCGCCACGGCCACCTCGCGCGTGGAGCGGTTGCTCGCACGAAACCGCGGGCTGGCGCAGAACCAGCACATCATGGGCTGGGGCGCCGACAATCCCGAACCGGTCGAGGGCCACTACGACTTCGGCGCCCTGGACCGCCGTGTCGACTTCATGCGCGCTTCGGGCGGCACCCCGGTGATCACCCTGTGCTGCGCCCCGGACTGGATGAAGGGCGGCAGGGCCGGGGTCGACCACACGAACTGGAGCCAGGCCGCCCTGGAGACCGCCCCCACCCCCGGCCACTACCAGGACTTCGCCGACCTCGCCGCGACCGTCGCCCGGCGCTACCCGGACGTGAAGCACTTCATCGTCTGGAACGAGTTCAAGGGATTCTGGAACGACGCCAAGTCCCGCTGGGACTACGAGGGGTACACCAAGCTGTACAACCTCGTGTACACGGCGCTGAAGAAGGTCGACAAGGACATCATGGTCGGCGGGCCCTACCTGGTCATGGACAGCGTCGACCCACGCGACCAGAACGCCTCCGCCACACTGAAGGGCCCCTGGGGCGCCATGGACCGGCGGGTCCTGGACGCGTTCGCCTACTGGAACGCGCACCGGGCGGGCGCCGACTTCACCGTGGTCGACGGCTCCAGCTACACCAATGACGACGAGCTGCTGCCCGACGAGTTCGCGGCCACCGACAAGCTGACGGCCGTCAGCCGGTGGATCCGGCAGCAGACCCATGACCTGCCGCTGTGGTGGGCCGAGTACTACGTCGAGCCCGGCGACGGCAACGGCAACCGCACCGGCTGGACCGAGCCGCACCGCGTCGCCGTCCAGGCCACCGGCCTGATCGCCATGGTCAGGGGCGGAGCCGGCTCCGGCTTCTACTGGAACCCGCAGCAGAAGACCGGCGCCGGCTGCGGCGGCTGTCTGTGGACACCGACCGACGGCGCCGACGGCGGCCGGGAACTGCCGATGTACGACCTGGTGTCCCGGTTCGCGAAGGCGTTCCCGCCGGGGACGGCGTACGAGACGGTGTCCGTCGCCCCGGACGACCAGCCGAACCTCCGGGTGCTGGCGAGCAGCAGGACCGTCCTCGTGGTCAACACGCGGAACCGGACGATCAGCACACAGGTCGACGGCCACCGGTTCGCCATGGGGCCGTACGAGGTGAAGTGGCTCGACCGCTGAGCCACCCCACCACCTCTCATTTCATCGTCAGGAACCGCTGCACCAGCGAGGCCAGCACCACTGCCAGCAGCGGCAGTGCGAACCAGAACGTGCTCTGCAGCAGCCGCAGTTGGCGCACCCCCGGCCGCAGGGCGACCCGGGCGGCCTCCCGGGCGGCCAGCAGCAGGATCAGCACGACGGCGGCCAGCGCCCCGACGACCGACCACGGCGTCCAGGTCACCCGCGGCCCGATCGGACCGGGGTGTGGCAGCGGCACTGCGCCCGCCGGCTGCTTGCGCATGGCGTACACGGTGACGTCGTCGTTGACGTAGGCCTTCGTCAGCTCCCGCCGGCCGTCCAGGTTCCCGGTCAGCCGGTGCTCCCAGGTGGCGGGGTAGCCCGCGTCCAGCTGCAGATAGGTCGCCTGACTTCGGTTGATCATCAGATACGAGTTCGGGCCGGCGTCCTTCAGCGCCTTGACCAGGCCCGACACCAGCACCGGGTCGGTCGGCGCCAGGGTCGGCACATAGTCGACCCGCTCCATGTCCCGCGCGCCCCACGGCATCGCCGGGGTCACGTCGTTGACCGGGTCCTGCGTCAGCCACAGCAGCCGCACCGTCGGCCTGTCGTGGGCATACACCCAGTTCATCGCCGCGACCTCGCCGGGCCGGGTCCGCTCGAACGTCTCGTTGCCCCAGCGCGCCACCAGGAAGCCGCCCATCAGCAGCAGCCCCGCGAGCAGCGCGGCCAGCGGGGCGAGGCTCAGCCGGTCCTTCTCGCGCTCCTTCGCGGTGGCGCCGGTACGCGGGAACAGGGCGAGGGCGCCGAGCAGGGCCGCGCCCGGCACCGCGAACATGAAGACGCGCAGCGCCATCTCACCGCCGTACGACTGCATGCCGAAGCCCAGGAACGGCACGAAGGTCAGCACCAGCAGCGAGCGTTCGCGGTAGCGGTTGGAGCGCCGGCGCCACCAGCCCCAGCAGGCGAACGCCAGTACCGAGCCGGCCAGCAGCACCCGGACGTACAGCACCAGCTTGTGCGTCGAACTGCCGCCCTGGATACGGCCGGAGACGGAGGTCGAGACATTGCTGCCGACCCCGCCGACCCCGCCGAACAGGTCGTTGAAGTGCCCGGACCAGTACGGCTCGGCCATGAACCCGACCCACACCGCCACCACGACCGCGAACAGCAGTGGCAGGCCGCGCAGTTCGGACCGGCCGAGCAGGACGAGGGCCGTGAGCACGCCGAGCATGACGAACGGGGTGAGCTGGTGCGCGGGTACGCTCGCCGCGTACAGGCCGATCAGCACCAGCAGGAGCACGGGCCGCCCGCGCCGGCCGGCCGGTGCCGGCTCGGCCTCGCCCGGGCGGAGCCTCGTCCAGATCATGCGCGGCGGGCGGAACCACACCAGCAGGATCGCCACGAACATCAGGTACAGCAGATAGGTGAAGCCCTGCGGGGAGAAGTAGTCCTGGCCGACCCAGCCGCACAGCACGAACAGCCAGACGCCGGTCCACTTCGCCCGCCAGCTCGCCCGCAGCGACCGGGTGAGCAGGAACATCGGTGCCAGATAAGCGAGTTGGACGGCGGTCGGCCACCAGCGGATGACCTCGGTGAAGTCCGTGACCCCGCAGGCCCGGCCGGCGAACGCGGCCACCGCGAAGAAGCCCGGCCAGCTCCAGCGGGCGTCCAGGTACGGTACGGCCGAGCCGGTGCGGTCGATGTAGTCGATGAAGCCGAGATGCTGCCAGGCCGTCGGGAAGCGCGGCTCGGTCTCGATCACGGCGGGCAGCGCGTGCAGGGACACCACGGTCGCGAGCAGGGTGAGCAGCAGCAGTGCCCGGTGTTCGCGGCGCAGCCACAGCAGCGCGGCGAACACCGTGACGAGAAGCCCCGCCCCGGCCAGGGTCGGCAGCGGCAGTACGGAGACCAGGCCGAGCCCGCCCATCCGGTCCAGGTCGGCCTCGCCGAGCCGCAGCGCGGGCACCCAGTACAGCAGCAGCGCGGCGATCAGCAGACAGCCGAGGACGAGTCCGGAGCGGGTGGGCCGCAGCCGCTGCCGCGGCGGCACGGGAACCGGCGCCTCCCCGGGCACGGCCTCGTCCGCCGCGGCGGGGCCGGGAGCGGTCCTGGCGGTCGGCGTGTCGGCCCTGGCCAGGGACGCGTCCAGTTCCTCCGCCGTGAACGGCGCGTCGACGCCGGCCGCCTCCGCTTCCCGCAGCAGCGCCGCCTCCGCCGGACCCAGCGAGGCCTCGCTGCCGGGCTCCCGGGCCTCCACCGGAAGTCCCAGCACGGGCACGGGCGTACCGGCGGGCGGGGTGCCGGGGCCCGGACGGACGTCCGGCCGGCGCTCCACATGGTCGAAGTCGACATGGATGCCGAGGGCGAGGGTGTCGGAGTCCAGCGCCCAGGCCGGGCTGTGCCGACGCGTCGTCGCGGCGGGGACGGGGACGGGCGGGGCCTCGCGCGCCCCCAGGTCGGCGAGGTCCCCGTCGGGTGCCGCCGTGTCGGGCACGGCGGCGGGCGCGGTCCGGATCGTCCGCCACAGCCTCGGTGCGGCGATCGCGGCGATCACCGCGAGGCTGCCGGCCTCGGCGACGCCCGCGCCGGTCAGCCCCATGCGGGGCAGGAGCAACAGGGTCAGACCCAGCACCAGCGCGCACAACAGGCCCTGGAACACGGCGAGTCCGGCGGTGCGGCTGCGTGCCCGCAGCACAGCGAAGTACGTCTCGATCACGACCCGCAGCACGGAGCCGACCGCGAGCCAGCGCAGCAGTCCGGTGGCCGCATGCGCGTAGCCCGCGCCGAACACGCCGAGGATCCAGGGCGCGCCGATGATCAGCAGGCCCGCGATCGGCAGCATGATCCGGGCCATGCGGCGCAGCGCGGCACGGGTGTGGGCGGCCAGGCGTTCGGGGTCGTGCGAGCCCTCGACCGTGAGGGACGCGCCCATGTTGATGGCGAGCAGGTCGGTGGTGCCGCCGATGGTGGTGGCGATGTAGAAGTACGCGTTCTGCGCGGAGCTGACCTGCGCGGCGACGATCACCGGGACGAGGTAGATCACCGCGAGCGAGAACAGCGAGCCGGTGTAGTCGCCGGCCAGGAACCTGCTGACCTGTTTCAGCGTGGGCGGCTCTGTGCGGCCCTCGGTCGCCTTGACGTGCCGGGGCACCAGCCGCCGGAACACCAGCCAGCCCAGCGGCACCACCGAGGTGGCGATCGCGGCCACCCAGGAGACGAAGACACCGGTGGCGGGGATGGCGGCGGCGAACGCGGCGAGCAGGGCCAGCTTCACGGCGGAGAACACGGTGTTGCCGACCGGCACCCAGGTCGCGCTGCGCAGCCCGGTCAGCACCCCGTCCTGGAGGGTGAGCAGGTTCCAGGCGACGACGGCCACGATGAAACCGAGCCCGTTCAGCGTTCCGTGCAGGAAGCGGTACGACGGCCCCCAGGTGTTCAGGGTGAGCAGGAAGACCCCTGCCGCGAGCGCCACCAGCAGGGAACTGCCGGTGTAGGTGCGGAAGATGAGCCTGCCGGTGTGCTTGCCGGACACCGGGATGAAACGGGCGAGGGCGCCGGTCAGGGTGACCGCGGTCAGTCCGGCGAGGAACTTCATCGCGGCGATTGCGGCCGAGCCCTGCCCGACCGCGGACTCGGAGTAGTAGCGCGCCGCGGCCAGCCAGAAGCCGAGCCCCAGGACGGCGGAGATGCCGGTGTTGAGCATCAGCGCGTAGGCGTTGCGGAACAGGGGGCTGCCGCCGGAGGACCGGCCCGTCCCGGGCAGCCGTAGGCGGCGCCCGGACCTGCCGGGCGCCGCGGTACCGGTCGTCGTGGCCTCGGTGGTGGTGGTCGTGTCAGACACGGGAACGGATGGCCTTCCGGCTGACCTGGCGGATCTGGCTGACCTGGCGGATCTGACGGGCTCTGCGGACGAGGGCGTACCCCTTGGTGAGGACGCGGTCCCTGGCGAAGGTGCGGGCGACGGCACGGCCCTGGAGCAGCCGCTCGAACTCCTCGGCACCCGTGGCGCGGCGGACCGTGACCCGCTCGAGCGCGTACGGCCCCTGGCGGCGGCGGGCGAGGGCGTTGCCGACGGCGAGCGCCTGGGCGTAGCCGTTCGCGCGCACGGCCTGGCGGACCCGGCGGCTGGAGTAGCCGTACGGGTAGGCGAACGACACCGGCCGGGCCCCGAGTTCGGCGCCCACGATCTCGGTGCACCGCTCCAGCTCGCCGCTCAGTTCCCCGTCGCCGAGCTGGTCGAGCTGCGGGTGGGTGTGGCTGTGCCCGCCGATCTCGACCCCGGCGGCGGCCAGTTCGCGCACCTGCCGCCAGTCGAGCATGGTGTCGAGGCCGCCTCCGGTGTCGTAGGCGCCCCTGATCCAGCCGGTGGAGACGAACAGCGTGGCCGGGAAGCCGTGCTTGGCGAGCACGGGCAGCGCGTGCCGGTGCACGCCCTCGTAGCCGTCGTCGAAGGTGATCAGCACCGGCCGGGCGGGCAGCGGGCGGCGGCCGCGCCAGCGGTCGGCCAGCTCGGCGGTGGTCAGGGGGGCCAGGCCCAGGTCGCCGATGAGCGCCATCTGCTCGGCGAAGGCCTCCGGCGCGACCGACAGGGCACGGGTGGCGTCGTTGGGCGCGGTGGCGACGGAGTGGTACATGAGGATGGGCACGGGTGCGTCACTCATGGGCGGCCTCCTCGATCCGTACCACCGAGAACGTGGTCCCGCCCCGTCGCGCCCGCACGCTGCCCACCGCGTAGCCGCCCGCCGCGGTGAGCACCCCGGCGACGATGGCGCCCGCGCGGCCCGCGCCGCCCGGGCGGGCCAGCAGGGCGTCCCGCAGGCCACGGGCGATGCCCGCGGGCAACACCCGGGTGGCGTACCGGCGTTCGGACTCCAGCCCCTTGCCGGTGCCGACACTGCGGGCGACCAGCGCCTTGGACAGGCCTTCGGCGTAGGCACGGGTGCGGAAGTAGGCGAAGTGCTCGCGGGGCGCGGGCACCCGGTGGTGAATGACGGCGCGGTCGTCGATGAGCAGGACGGCGTCGGGGCGGGCGCGGGTGAGGCGGATGCACAGTTCCGTCTCCTCGCAGCCCAGCGGGCGGCGGTCGCCGTCGCGGCCGATGCCGGTGGCGAAGCCGCCCGCCGCGTCGAACGCCGTACGCCGGAACGAGGCGTTTCCGCCGAGGACGTTGCGGACCCGGACCCGGCCGGGCGGCAGCCCCCGGTAGGTGCAGCCCACCACCCAGTCGAACTCCTCCGGGAACCAGGCCGGCCGCCGGCCCGACGCCCAGACCGGCACCGTACGGCCGCCGACCGCCATGACGCGCGGGTCGGCGTAGGATTCGGCGAAGCGGCGCAGCCAGTCGCGTTCGGCCACGGCGTCGTCGTCCAGGAAGGCGATCACGTCGCCGCGGGAGGCGGCGATGCCGGTGTTGCGGCCGGCGGACAGGCCGCGCGGGCCCGCGTTGGCCAGCACCCGGACGCCCTCGGCCGCCTTGTACTCACGGGCCAGCCGGTCCCTCAGGGCCGGGTTGTGGTCCACGACCAGAAGTGTCTCCAGCGCCGGGTACGACTGTGCGCGCACCGAGGAGACCGCCGCGAGGATGTCCTCCCAGCGGTCCTCGGTGTACACACAGATCACGACGCAGATGCCGGGATCTCTCAAGACACCTCTCCCCGGACCGCGTCGAGCATCGGCGAGTGGTGTTCCTGGCGGCGCAGTTCACGCCGGTTGGAACGCTCCCCGAGGATGACCTTGAGCACCCGGATGCCGTCCCGCACGGCGCGCAGGTTGCTGGTGCCGTGGATGCGGAGGTACTCGTGGCTCGGGATCTCCTGGACCTTCAGGCCGGCCTTGACCACTCTGATGTTCATCAGCGTCTCGACCTCGAAGCCGGTGCAGTCGAGGTCGATCTTGTCGAGGCAGTGCCGCCAGAAGGCGTTGTAGCCGTAGCACAGGTCGGTGTAGCGGGCGCCGAACTTGCGGTTGACGACCGTGCACAGCGCCCAGTTGCCCAGCTTGCGGATGAAGGTCATGTCGTCGGTGCCGCCGCCGTTGGCGAATCTCGAGCCCTTGGCGAAATCGGCGCCGGAGACGAGGGCGGAGACGTACGACACGATCTCGCCGCCGTCGGCCGAGCCGTCCGCGTCGACCATCACGATGATGTCGCCGCCGCACGCCTCGAACCCGGTGATCAGGGCATCCCCTTTGCCCTTGCCGCGCTGTTCGACGACCTTGACGCCGGGCCACAGGGACCGGGCCACCTCGACCGTGTCGTCCGTGGAATTGCCGTCCACCAGAACGACTTCGTGTATCCAGTCCGGAAGGGTCTTGAAGACGTAGGGCAGATTCTCCGCCTCATTCATGGCGGGAATCACCACGCTCACCGGCGGAGTGATCGCGAGGTGAGAGGAGATCGGCCGGTAATGCGTGGCGATTAACGGATCTTGCCCGGAACTCGGCGGGCGCAGAACAGAACTCATGAATCTCTTTTCCCTCTCGTCCGGTGGACCGCCCGCCCCTGGGCGGCCCCGTTGTGTGTCCGGTTCGAAAGGGGGGTTCTCATCTTCGGCACGGCGAATCGATCTCCGTGCACGCCGATGAGCTGGCAAAGCAGGCCGGTCTGCCCGGGAAAAACGGCAGCCGGTCGCGCGGCACGGCCCGGAGACGATTGCGGTCACCGAGCACGGCACCCCCCTACCGCGCCCCGCGCCGGTGACGCCGTGGCCCTGAGCCCTCCCCTGGAGCCATGTGCCGACGTGCCGGTGCGGGTGAGATGTACGACGGTATTGACGATTGAACCCGAAAGGCAAGACCTGTGAGGCTGCCTCACATTTTTGTTGGTTTGGCCGTTACACAACTTTGGCCTATGTTGCTCAGACTTGTGTTCGCTTCCTCGAACTGGTTTTTTCCCTGACGAGGACCGATCCGAGCAGCAGCAGGCTGAGCGCGGTCACGGCGATCACTCCGCCGCGGACCGACCACCGGTGTACGGCCAGCATGCCCTGGGCAACCAGCATGTTCAGGACGACGGCGCCCGCAAGTGCGGTGAGCGCCCGGCCGAACGGATCCAGCCCGCGCAGCGCCGTGCCGACCGCCGCCGCCGGTGCGGCGAGCAGGAAGAACAGCGTGCACGGGCCGCGCAGCGGTGAGGCGGAGCCGAGCAGGGCGAGCAGCGCGCCGGCCCCGGCGACGGCGGTCGCGGCCCCCGCGAGCAGCGGTGTCAGGGCCCCCCTCGGCCCCGGCCGTGCCCCGTCGGTGTCCTCTGTACTGCCGTCCGATGAACGTGACTTGATGCGTAAGGTCTGCATTGGCGACCGTGCCCCCCGATTTGACCCCGACGCGCCGGATGTCGGGCTTCAATGTGGCGCAGGCCGGGGCGGGCCGTCAAGACGACGGCCGAGGGCGAGTTGACCCGTAGTCAACATGTTTGACATGCCCACGCAAGATGTGGGTCGGTGAAATTCTCCGGTTGATCTGGTTCAGGCTTCAAAAAAGTCTTGGCATGGACACTTCCGGTCAACGCGCGTAGGAGTTACCACAGTTGTAGGCAGAGATCCTGCTATAGGGAGGCACCATGAGTCGTTTCAGACTTACCGGATATGTGACCTCACTCCTCCTCGCCGCCGGCCTCGGGCTCGGCGGGGCCGCCACGGCCCAGGCCTCGACCGCAGCAACGGGCGGTTATGTGGCGCTCGGTGACTCCTACTCCTCCGGAGTGGGAGCGGGCAGCTACATCAGCTCGAGCGGCAGCTGCGACCGCAGCACCAACGCGTACCCGTACCTGTGGAACGCCGCCCACTCCCCGTCGTCGTTCGCCTTCAACGCCTGCTCGGGCGCCACCACGGACGACGTCATCAACAACCAGCTCGGCTCGCTGACCTCCGGCACCTCACTGGTGTCCCTCACGATCGGCGGCAACGACGCCGGATTCTCCGACGTCATGACGACCTGTGTGCTGCAGTCCGACAGCGCCTGCATCAGCCGGATCAACACCGCCAAGGCGTACGTCGACTCCACGCTCCCGGGCAAGCTCGACAACGCCTACAACGCGATCAGCGCCAAGGCCCCCAACGCCAGGGTGGTCGTGCTCAGCTACCCCCGCTTCTACCTGCTCGGGCAGACCTGTCTCGGGCTCTCCGACACCAAGCGCTCCGCGATCAACGACGCGGCCG
Organism: Streptomyces sp. FXJ1.172; assembly: GCF_001636945.3. NCBI lineage: Bacteria > Bacillati > Actinomycetota > Actinomycetes > Kitasatosporales > Streptomycetaceae > Streptomyces > Streptomyces sp. FXJ1.172. The sequence goes on from NZ_CP119133.2 coordinate 7,183,926, forward strand.
ACTACATGGACGCCGCCATCCAGAAGCGCGTCGCGGCGCACGGCTTCGTCTTCGCCGACGTCCGCTCCGCCTTCTCCACCCACGAGATCTGCTCCGGCGACTCGTGGCTGCACAGCGTGAACTGGCTCGACATCAGCGAGTCGTACCACCCCACCGCGGCCGGCCACTCCGGCGGCTATCTGCCGGCGTTCACGGACAACGCGTGAGCCGGAACGACGCGTGACCCGCAACGGCAACGCGTCACCCGTATGGGCTCGCCCGTCAGGGTGAACTTCCCGGCGAGCCCGACGCGGAAGCGGAGGCCCCGCCCGACGGGGTCTCCGTCGGCGTCGTACAGCGCACCGAGAACGGCACCGGGTCGGACACCGCCCGCACCGGGGCGCGCACCTCGACGCTGATCGCGTTGCCGGCCGTCCCGCCGCCGGTGCTTCCCGGGTACGCGGTCACGGTCACCCGCACCCGCTGCGTCTTCCCGCCACCCGCCGCGAACGACAGCGTCCGCCAGCCGGGGTCCGCCACCGAGCCGTGCGCGAGCACCCACCGGTACTGCACCTGCGCCGGCACCCGCCCCACCGTGAACACAGCCGTGAACACGGGCGCCTGCGCGCCCGGCGGCGGACAGGAACCGGCGTACGCCGTGTGCGCGCCGGCCAGGGCGACCTGCACCGACTGGGCGGGCTGGGCCGACGAGGAGGTACTGCTCCGGGAGGCCGTCGGGCTCCCGGTGTCCGAGCCGGTGTCGCTGCTCGGCGGGTGCGAGGACGTCGTCGCCGTGGTCGGACCGCCGCCCGCCTCGGCGTTCCCGCTGCCGCGGTGCATCAGCGCGTACGCCAGCCCCGCCAGCGCCAAGGCGAGCGCGAGCAGCCCCGCCACCAGCGCGACCACGGCCCCGCGCCCGCGCCGGGGCGGGTCGGAGGGGACAGGGGCGGTGTCGAAGGCGGGGGCGGCGGGCTGGGGCAGCGGCGGTGTGGCGGACGGCTGCCGGGGCGGCCACGGCTCCTGGCCGGCGACCGGCGGGCCGTACGCGAAGGGCCCCGGCGCCGTGTCCGCGCGGAACGCTCCTTCCTGGGAGGGTGCGCCCCCGGCCGCGACGAGCCGCAGCTCCCGCTCCGCGCGCTCGGCGTCCATCCGCTCGGCGGGGTCCTTGCGCAGCAGCCCCTCGATCACCGACGCGAGCGGCCCGGCCCGGTGCGGCGACGGCAACTCCTCGTCCACCACGGCACGCAGCGTGCCGATCGGGGTCTCGTACCGGAACGGGGAGACGCCCTCGACGGCCGCGTACAGCAGTACGCCCAGGGACCACAGGTCCGACTCGGGGCCCGGGGTCCGGCCCAACGCCCGCTCCGGAGAGAGGAATTCGGGCGAACCGACCACTTCGCCGGTCATGGTGATCGCCGAGCTGCCCTCGACCGAGGCGATGCCGAAGTCGGTCAGCACCACCCGGCCGTCGTTCGCGAGCAGCACGTTGGCCGGTTTCACGTCCCGGTGCAGTACGCCGGCGGCGTGCGCGGCGCGCAGTGCGGACAGCACCTCGGCGCCGATGTGCGCGGCCCGCTGCGGTGGCATCGGGCCCTCGGCCTCCAACTGGTCGGCCAGCGACAGCCCGCGCACCAGCTCCATCACGATCCACGGCCGGCCGCCCTCCACCGCCACGTCGTACACCGTGACCACGTTGCGGTTCGCGACCCGGGCCGCCGCCCACGCCTCCCGCTCCAGACGCGCGTACATCCGCTCGACGTCGAAGGCGGGCAGCCCGGCCGGGGCCCGCACCTCCTTGACGGCCACCTCCCGGTGCAGGACCTCGTCGCGGGCCCGCCAGACGGTGCCCATGCCGCCCTCGCCCAGCGGGGACAGCAGACGGTAGCGGCCCGCGATCACACGGTCGCGGTCCGGTTCTCCGGACACGGGCGCCCCCAGGCATGTCGCGTGATTCCTCCACAAAAGTAGCTCAGCCGAGGGCCGATGCGGCCCCCCTGAGCACCAATCCGGCCCCCAGGGCCAGGACGGTGAGCGCGGACGCGAACGGCAGGGTACGGCGCACCAGCGCGGCCAGCGGGTGCCTGCTCCAGCGCGGGCGCCGCGTCAGCACCCGGCTCGCCCCGGAACCCAGCCGGACCACGGCGAAGCCGGCCGCGGTGAGCGTCAGCGCGAGCCCGGCGCCGTAGGCCACGACGAGCAGCAGCCCGAACCAGGCCTTTCCGAGCGCGGAGGCGCCGACGAGCACGACCACGGCCGACGGACTCGGCACGAGCCCACCGGCGAAGCCGAGCAGGATGGTGCCGCGGAGGGTGGGGGCGGTGGGGTGGGTGTGGGTGTGACCGCCATGGGTGTGCGTCATGGCGTGTTCGTGTGCGTGGTGGTGCTGATGCACATGCTCTTCGTGCACGTGGTCCCCGCGCCCATGGTCTCCGTGCACATGTTCCCCGTGCACATGGTCTCCGTGTCCATGGTCCCCGTGCACATGGTCCGCCGCCGGGTCCGTGTGGCCGGCGCCCACCAGGGCCAACTGCCGTGGTGCGGCGGGCTGCACGGGGTGCGGGTGGGCGTGGGCCCGGTTGCGCCACGCTCGCCGTACGAGGTTCGCGCCCGCCGCCAGGACCAGGGCGCCGCTCGCCAGGCCCAGCCAGGCGATCACCGACGGCGTGGCGGCGGATCCGGCCGTGACGAGCAGGCCCAGCGCGACGACGCCGAGGGTGTGGGTGACGGTAACGGACGCCGCCAGTGGCAGGACGTCACGGAGCCTGGCCTTCCCGCCGCGCGCCACCGCGGTGGCCGCCATCAGGGTCTTGCCGTGGCCCGGGGCGAGGGCGTGCAGCGCGCCGAGGACGACCGCGACGAGCAGCGCGAGGGCGGCGAAGCCGAGGGTGAGGTCACGGCGGGCCACCAGGCCGTTCAGGGCCTGCGTCCAGCGGTCGGCGCCCCGGGGCAGCACGGAGGCGACCGGGCCGTCCTGACGGTCCTCGGCGAGGGCCGGGCCGCCGGGCCGCACCCGCAGGGACGCGGTGGAGGTGTCGGCCGGGGAGGACAGCAAGTCCTTGGGATAGGTGGTGAGTTCGTGCGAGACGGACGTCTTCGGCACGTTCGACCCGGTGAGCGTCATCCGGTCCCCGCGCGCGGTGATCTCCCGCCAGCCGGGGCCGGACCAGCCCGTCTCGGCGTGGAAACCGAGGGCGACCGAGCCGGCCCGCACGACAGGCGCGGTCCAACGGCACTGCACGCGCAGGGTGTTGAGACCGGCCTGGCCCGGGCGCAGGGCGGCCGAGCTGTCCCGCACGGTGAGCGGGACCCGGCGCCCGGCCACGGTCAGCTCGCTGCCCCCGGCGGCCCGCTCGCAGCGCTGCCGGGCCCACCGCGTCATGCCCAGCCGCCCGATGTCCGGCTTGGCCTGGGTCGCCGGGATCTCGGCCAGGTCCTCGACGTGGTCGACCCGGAGCAGACCCGGCGCCGCGACGAGGCCGTCGTACCGGTTGACGGTGAAGTTGCCGAGGGGATGGGCGCTCGCGCCGGTGGCGGGCAGGAACACGAGGGCGCACACGGCGACGAGGACGAACGGCAGCCGCAGTCTCACTTGGCGGCCTCCAGTGCCGTACGGGCCTTGGCCGCGCCCAGCGGGGAGAAGCCGGGGTTCAGCTTCAGGGCCGAGGCCAGTGAGGCGCGGCCCGCCGCGCGGTGGCCGGTGGCCAGCTCGATCACGCCGCGGTGGTAGAGGAAGACGGCGTTGCGGTAACCGGTGGCGGTGGCCTGCCGGGCGTAGCGGAGCGCCTCCTCGTCATGGCCGTTGACGTGCAGGGCCCAGGCGAGCGCGTCGGCGGTGTGCACGGTGTGCCGGCGGGCCCATTCGGCGCGGGCCGCGCGCAGGGCGGCCGCCTTGTCACCGTGGTCGGCGGCGGCCAGCGCGGTGTCGAGGTCGGCGTTGACGCCATTGGCCCGGGCCAGCGAGATCCAGGCGTCCACCAGGGCGTACTGCTCCTTGGCCCTGGCCCGGTCGCCGGCCGCGCCCCGTGCCTCGTACAGCTCGCCCAGTTCGACGAGCGGGCCCGGCAGCGGATAGCGGGACACCACCGTCTCCATGCCCTTGATCGCCGCGGCCCGGTCACCGCTCGCGGCCTGCGCCCGGGCCCGGCCCTCCAGCGCGGGAAGATAGGTGTCGTCGGCGGCGAGGGCGCGGGCGTAGCAGGTGAGGGCGGTCTTGTAGTCGCCCTGGTTCCAGGCGAGCTGGCCGAGCTGGGCCGCCACGTAGGCGATGTCGCCGGGTGAGGTGGCGCCGGACAGCGCCTGCTGGAGGACCCGGCGCGCGGTGGCCACGTCGCCGCGCAGCTCGTGCACGTACGCGTACCGCGTGAAGACCGGGACGCCCGGCTTGCGGGCGTCGGCGGTCTCCGCGGCCTGCGACGCCTCGGCGTAGCGGCCGAGTTCGACCAGGGCGTCGATGCGGGAGGACAGCGCGCGCTCGCTGTACGGGTTCTGCCGCAGGGCCTGGTCCGCGTAGGTCAGGGTGTCCGCGAAGTCGTGCCGCGCGGCGGCGAGGGCGGCCCGGCCGGCCAGGGCCTGGTCGTTGTCCGGGGCCAGTGCCAGGGAGCGGCCGAGCGCCTTGTCCGCCTGCGGATACCGGGAGGGATCGCCCTTGGTCCGGGCCTGCTCGACATAGGCCAGACCGAGAGTCGCCCAGCTGCCGGAGTCCTTCGGCTGGGTCCGCAGGTGCGCCTGGACCGCGGCGATGCTCGCGTCCAGACCGCCACTGCCGAGGACCCCGGGGTCCACGGCACTGGATGCCGTCGGCACGGACGCGGGCGCCCGGTCCGCACCCACGGCGATCGCACCACCGGTCAGGGCTATCGCCAGCAGCACGACGGACCCGCCGAGCTGAAAGGCCCGCCAGCGCCGCCCGGCAGCGGCGACGCGCCGTACGGCGATGACGCGGTCGTCGCGGTCGCGGGCAGCGGACTCCTCGGCGCCGGAGGCCGCAGACTCCTCGGTGCCGGAGGCCGCAGACTCCTCGGTGCCGGAGGCCGCGGGGGTGTCGGTGCCGTGGTGCGCGGGCCTGTCCGGTCCGGCGGCGGCCGAGGGCTCGTCCGCGGGGCGCGGGCCGGGCTGTGCGGATGCGGTGTCCGAGGGGGCCTCGGGGCCGAGAGGCGAGGCCGCTGTAGGGGAGGCCACCGCGAGAGCGGGGCCGTCGGCGCCGTCCACCCTGTTCCCGCCCTTCTCGTCGTCGTCCTGTGTACGCGGGCCCATGCCCTGCCTCCTGCTGCTGCGTCTGCTCGTCTGCTCGGCCGGTGGTGCAAAAGGCGCGGCCCGCCGTGGGGGAAGGAGATACGGGCCGCGCCGGTCTGTGGTGGGGGCGGGATCAGTAGGGGCGCTGGATGCGGCGGCGCCACCAGGCGACGGCGGTGCCGAGCAGCAGGATCCCGGCCGCGCCCGAGGCCGCCGAGGCGGCGATCAGCACGGTGTTGCCGGAGCCGGACCCGGACCCGGCCGGCTGGAGGGCGTCGCCGAGCTGGCTGCGCACGTCCGTTCCCGCGGTCGTGCCCTTGGCGAGCGGGCCGCGCGAGCCGGAGGTGGGCTCGGCGACGTACGGGAAGTACTTCTCGAAGTTCTGGTCGTTCTTGTCGACCCCGTCGCCCAGGTTGTTCTTCATGCCGACCAGCGAGCCCTCCATGACCTGGAGCGCCTCGTCCACCACGTCGTCGGTGAGCCGGCGCCCGTTGGGGAAGCCCGCGTTGTCGCCGTCCAGGACGCCGAGCCGCTTGGGGTGCATGCTCGGCTTGATCGAGGTGTTCAGCCGAAGCATCTCCGAAGGCCGCACGTTCGGCGGCTGGTTGAGGCCCTTGACGCCCTTCAGGAACACGTCGACCAGGTCGTTGCGCGGCTCGCTCGGCGCCTTGATCTTGTAGATCTGCTCGATGAGCTTCGGCAGCTCGGGGTTGGTGACGTTCTTGAGGAACTGGCCGTCGTACGCGGGCTGCGAGGCGTTGAACCTGTCCTTGTCCTTCTGCGGGTTCACGACCTCGTTGACCAGTGGGTTGCCCAGGCGGGAGACCTGGGTGTAGTAGCCCTGCGCGTTACGGCGCTGGGTCGTGGACCAGACACCGACCACCGGCTGGCCCGCCGACTCGCGGATCAGGGCGGTGGGCACCTGCAGGGCGATGGTGTTGACGTTGTAGCCCTTGAGGGTGTCGTTGCCGACCTCGCTGAGGTTGCCGCCGTACAGCAGGTCGAAGACGCGCAGATCGGCGAAGAACGGGTCGTCCGCCTGCCCGGCGAAGGTAGTGCCACCCCCGGCCGTCTTGTAGACGGCCTGCGAGCGCAGCTTGGCGTAGTCCGGCATGGAGGCCTTGCCGACGTTCGAAGGCGCCGCCGGCACGTCGTCGGCGAGCTTGGTCCGGTACACCACCCGGTCGTGCTTGAGCCGGAGCAGTTCGAGGTCGTAGGTCTGCGTGATGTTGAGGTTCGGGTCGTCGAGGCTCTTCACGGCGCCGGTGTTGTAGAGGAACGTGTTGCGGTTCTTCGTGTGCGTCTTGAAGGTGTAGCGGAAGATCAAGTCGTCGTGCGCGTCACCGTTGTTGTCGACGTGGATGTCGTACTGGGCGTCGTCCGCGAACGTGTAGAAGTTCGGCCCGCCGGCCGGCTCCTCGAACGGGATCCAGTTCGCCACGATCGTCGTCGTGTCGGGCTTGTCCGGGCTGACGAACGCGTACAGGTCGGTGTTGTCGTACTGCGGGGTCCCCGAGATCAGCGGGGCCTCTCGGTGCGAGGAGGCAAAGGCCGCCCCGGGTGCGAGCGTGGCGACGCCGGCGGCGGCGAGCCCGCCGGCCGCGAGTGCCCCGCACAGCAGCGCGACCAGGCCCCTGCGCCCCGTACCGCGCCCCGGTCCGCCACTCCTGGAAACAAGAGGTGTCATGCCGTCCGTCCTCAGTGCCGACTTGCCTTTGACGGACGGGTATACGGAGCGGGGACGCCGATCGGATTGGCCCGGCGCGAAAAAAGTTTTGGATGTCCTCGGACCCGCGTTTTCGGCCCGCTGATACGTATCACCTGCGGGAGGTGGGCGTTCATGCGGATGCGTGGAACGCGGGGAAGAGCCGGCTGCGGTCACGGAGAAGGGGCCCGCATGCAGGCCGACGAGCTGCTGGTGCTCGTCGCGGACGGCGACCAGAGGGCGTTCGAGGACCTGTACACCCTGGTGTCCGGCCCGGTGTACGGACTCGTCCGGCGGGTGGTGCGCGATCCCGCCCAGTCCGAGGAGGTCGCCCAGGAGGTGCTGCTCGAGACCTGGCGCTCCGCCGCGCGGTTCGACCCCGGCCGGGGCAGCGCGCTGTCCTGGATCCTCACCCTCGCCCACCGCCGCGCCGTCGACCGGGTGCGCAGCGCCCGCGCGGCCGGCGAACGCGAGCAACGGGAGGCGCTGCGCGCCGGGGAGACCGCGTTCGACCAGGTCGCCGAGGAGGTCGAGGCGGGACTGGAACGCGAATGGGTGCGCCGCTGCCTGAAGCGGCTCACGGACCTCCAGCGCCAGTCGGTGACCCTCGCCTACTACGACGGTTACACCTACCGTGAGGTGGCCGAGCGGCTCTCGCTGCCGCTCGGTACCGTCAAGACGCGGATGCGTGACGGACTCACCCGGCTGCGCCAGTGCCTGGGAGGCGCCGCATGAGCATCCTCGGCAGGCTGACGGGCCGTGGGGACCTGCACACCCTCGCCGCGCCCTACGTGCTCGACGCCCTCGAACCCGGTGAGCGGCGCCGGTTCGAGAAGCATCTGCGGGGCTGCGACCGCTGTGCCGCCCAGGTGCGTGACCTGGCCGAGGACGCGGTGCGCCTCGCCTGGTCCACGGCCGCCCCCGCGCCGGCCGGCCTGCGGGACCGGGTGCTGACCGCCGTACGCGCCACACCGCAGGAGCCGGCCCCGGGCGGGGTGGCGGGGCGCGCGCCGCGGGAGCGGAACCGGTCGCGCGAGCGCACGCCCCCGCTGCCGCCGCACGTCTGGGGCACCCAGCCCCTGCCGGGACGCACCCGTACACCTCGCACGCGCCCCTTGTTCGTGCCGCTCGCCACGGCCACCGCGGCGGCGGCCCTCGTCGTCGCCTCCCTCTTCGCGGTCCAGGCGCACCACGCCCAGGACCGGCTCGACGCCGCACAGGTGCGGGCACGTGAGATCGCCCACGTTCTGGCCGCTCCCGACGCCCGCGCCACGAACGGCAAGGACGCGCGGGGCCGCGGTATCGGAGTGATCGCTTCCGCCTCGCGGCGCGAAGCCGTCGTCACCCTCAGCGGGTACGCCACCCCGCCGGGCGGGCGCGTACGCCAGCTCTGGCTCATGCGCCCCGGTGCGCCACCGCGCTCCCTCGGGCTCTTCGCGGGCGACACGCCCCTGCTCGCCAGGGGGCTCGACAGCTCCTCGACGTCACTCGCCGTAACCGTCGAACCTGACGGCGGCTCAGCGCAGCCAACCAGCCAGCCCATTGTGCAACTCACCCTGAAATCGGTCGGATTCGGAGAGTAGTCGAAGCGGCATGGTCAACCGCCTTGTGGGGAAGGTGAATCCTGTGGGCGCGATACACGCGTGCCGCCTTGGGGCGATAGGGTTACTCTGCCCGGGCCGGGTGGACTCGTACGGGTGGGGAGTGACATGGATCAGATAACAGTGCGCAGCAGGGCCAGGGTCCCTGCGATCACCTGCGGGAGCAGCGCGACCAGTTCGCGTCTCGACCGTCATCTGTCGGTGCTGGCGGGTCCCGCCATACCGCAGCAGAAGGCCGCCGAGGCGACCTCGCTGATGCGTGAGCTGACGGCGCGTGACACCGCGCAGCAGCGCAGCGACCGGGGCAAGCGGGTCAGCCGCGTCTCCCTGTTCGCGCCGCTGCGCCGGCTGCGCCGCTCGCTGTTCGGCGGGCACGGACGCGGCCATTGAGCGGGCGGAGCCGCCGCTGACCTGGCGAGCGGCCCCCTGAACCCGTCCGGGGTGCCCGTGCTCAGGCCGCCACACCATCCCGGCGCATCGCTGCGATCTCCTCGTCCGTCATCCCCACGGCACGCAGCAGCGCCTCGGTGTGCTGTCCGAGCGCGGGCACATCACCCATCCGTGCCTCGTCCCCGCCCGGCAGTGTGATGGGGGGCAACAGCGCCTTCAGCGGCCCGACCGGCGATCCCACCTGACGCCACCGCTCCCGGGCCGCCAGCTGCGGATGCGCCGCCACCTCGGGCAGGTCCCTCAGCCGGGCACAGGCGATGCCCGCCCGCTCCAGCCTCTCCAGCGCCTCCTCGGTGGCCAGCGCGCCGAGCGCCCGCGTCACCAGCTCGTCCGTCCTGTCCCGGTGCGCGACGCGCGAGGCGTTCGTCGCGAACACCGGATCCGTCCCCAATTCCGGGCGGCACAAGACCTGTTCGGCCAGCCGCCGCCACTCCCGGTCGTTCTGCACGGACAGCAGCACCCGCCCGCCGTCCGCCGTGACATAGGCGTCGTACGGCGCGATGACGGAGTGCGCGAGTCCGGTCCGCGCCGGGGGTTCGCCCCCGTGCATCGCATGGTGCAGGGGATGGCCCAGCCACTCGGCGAGCGCCTCCAGCATGGACACCTCCACCGGCCCGCCCCGCCCGGTCGTGCCGCGCCGTACCAGGGCCGCCAGCACGCCCGAGAACGCGTACATGGCCGCCGCGATGTCCGCCGCCGGGATCCCGGCCTTCACCGGCTGCTCCGGCGTCCCCGTCACCGACACGAGCCCCGCCTCGCACTGCACGAGCATGTCGTACGCCCGCTTGTCCGCGTACGGGCCGAAGGAGCCGTACCCGGAGACGTCCACGGCGACCAGCCGGGGGTGCGCCGCGCACAGCGTGGCCGCGTCGAGCCCGAGCCGGGCCGCCGCCCCGTGCGCGAGGTTCTGCACGAACACGTCCGCGTCCGCGATCAGCCGCCGCACGGCGTCCAGGCCGCGGGGGTCCTTCAGGTCGAGCGCGAGGGACTCCTTGCCGCGGTTGCACCACACGAAGTGTGAGGCGAGGCCGCGGGCCGCCGTGTCGTAGCCGCGCGCGAAGTCGCCGCCGTCGACCCGCTCCACCTTGATGTGCGCCCAGGTCGGCGAGCTGCCGGGTCGCGAAGGGCGCGGCCACGGCCTGTTCGACGGCGACGACGGTGATGCCCTCCAGGGGCAGGGGCTGTTGGTCCGCGGGCTGGTGCCCGGGCCGGTCCTTGGGCTGGTCCATGAGCGGGATCATGCCCCTGAGCGGCGGTTTTGTCAGCAGTGCGGTGCTGCTCGCCGCGACTGTGGCGGCGCACGGCCGGCGGCAGGAACACGGCGACCAGGGCGAGGCTCCGGGCGAGCGGCCCGGCGGCCGGCGCGGGGGCCGTCAGAGCAGGGTGAACTGGCCCTCCGGGCCCTCCTCGTGGTGGTCGAGGACCGAGGCGGGGCGCCGGGCCGCCTCCGGTGCCGGCAGGACGCCCGCCGCCCGCAGATCACCGGCGGTGAGGGGCGAGGTCACCTTCAACTCCGCCCGCAGCGGGCGCAGTTCGGCCAGCAGGGTCAGGACGGTGATCAGTTCCAGCAGCTCCGACGTCCAGGTCTGCGGCCAGGTGGCCGGGCGGATCGCCGCCAGGGTGCCGGGCTCGGCCTGGGCCGTACGGGCCGTGAACCAGGATTCCAGGACCCGGATTCCGGCCACCTCGAACTCCCAGGCCTGCGGCGGGACGGGGGAGACACGGCCCTCGTCCAGGTGCAGGGTCTCCTCGCCGGGGTCGTAGTGGAGGGTGCGGGGGAGGCTCGGCAGGGGTGCGCGGACGTAGGGGCGGCGGCCGCCCGGCAGCTTGGGGCGCTCGCCGTCACGGCGCATCAGCCATAGCAGGCGGTGCCCCAACTCGGTTCCGGAGCGCCATACTTCGGGGTCGCCCGTGAGCGGGACGGTGAGGTCCGGGCGGATCGCGGCCAGGATCCAGGCCAGCACGTCGGGTGCCGTGGGGCGGCTGCCGAGGCGGTCCGCCAGGTGGTCCAGCAGACCCGGGGCCAGGTTCGGTTCCGTGCCGCCCGGGCGGCGGTACAGGGGGCGGACGCGGCCCGTGCGGAGCGTCGGCAGGAGCGAGGTCGCCAGCAGGGGGGTGCCGTCGTCGGCCGTCTCCGCCGTGAACACCTGGCGGGCGTCCGCCACCCGCCACAGCTCCGGGCGGGCCGCGTCGAGCAGCCGGTGGTCCGGGATCAGCCACTGTTCGTCGAAGGGGGCCGTCAGGACCCGTACCGGCTCCGCGCAGGGTCCGCCGGCGCGGGCGAGCCGCTCCGTGCCGGACGGCTGACCCGGCAGCTGGCCCACCGCGGAGTCGAGGGTGCGGGCGCGGCTCGGCTCGAACAGGGCCCGGCGGTCCGGGCCCTCGGCCTTCAGCAGCGCCTGCCAGCGGGCCTTCAGGGAAGCCGGATCGGGGCCCGCCGGCCAGGCGCGGCCCGGCCGCAGCGGTGCGACGGACCACGGCATGAGGTCCGCCAGCGGCGGAGCGTCGTCGTACGTCACGCAGGGCATGGTACGGCCTCACCGGGAGCCGGGATCAGGTCGCCTCGAGTGTCACCGTGAACGAGAACCGGTCCCCCCGGTAGTGGATCACCGCCACGTCCAGCACCCGCCCCTCGGTGTCGTACGTCACGCCCGTGTAGTGCAGGATCGGGCTGAGCAGCGGGACTTGGAGGAGACGGGCGGTCTCCGGATCGGCGAGTCTTGCCTCCACCGTGTCCGTGATGCGGCTGATGTCCGCCCCGACCACGTCCCGCAGCACCTTCGTCATCGGCCAGCGGATCAGGTCCTCCAGGTCGATGCGCGCGGCCAGGTCGGGGCGGACGTGGTTGACGGCGTGGTTGGTCGGCTCGCCGGTCTTCTCGTCGCTGCGCAGCCGGTGGTACGCCGCCACCTCCTCGAAGTCCGGGAAGTACTCGGTCAGTCCGGCCGGCACGGGCACGGTGCCGTGGTCCAGCAGCTCGGTCGTCATGCCCGACTGCTGGGCCACGATCGCGTCCACCGAGCCCAGCAGCCGCACCGGGGCGCCCCTGCGGACGCCGGGCTCGATGAACGTGCCGCGCCGCCGGTGCCGGCTGATCAGCCCCTCGTCCTCCAGTTCCTTCAGCGCCTGCCGCATGGTGAGCACGCTCACCCCGTAGTGCTCCGCCAGCTGTTCCTCGGTGGGCAGCCGCAGCGGGTCCTCCGTCGAGCGGCCGAGTATCGAGGCGCGCAGCGACTGCGACACCTGGTACCAGAGCGGCAGCTTGCGGTTCAGGACGATCGAGTCAGGGGCGAAGGAGGTCACGCGATTATCCGTACCTGTCGATGAACATCAGGCGCAACCGAGGTGTCATGCGCGGAAGTGGGGCTCGAGGCCCCGCCATACGTCGTCGTAGCGCTGCTGGAGGTGGTCCGCGGCGGCCGCGTGCGGGGCGAGGGTCACCGGCCAGCGGGTCTCGAACATGAACGCCAGCCCGTCGTCGATCTTCTGCGGCTTCAGCTCGGCCGCGCTCGCCCTGTCGAAGGTCTCCCGGTCCGGGCCGTGCGCCGACATCATGTTGTGCAGCGACCCGCCGCCCGGCACGAAGCCCTCTGCCTTCGCGTCGTAGGCCCCCTCGATCAGGCCCATGTACTCGCTCATCACGTTCCGGTGGAAGTACGGCGGCCGGAAGGTGTCCTCGCCCACCAGCCAGCGTGGGGCGAAGACGACGAAGTCGACCCCGGCCAGGCCCGGGGTGTCCGACGGAGAGGTCAGGACCGTGAAGACGGACGGGTCCGGGTGGTCGTAGGAGATGGAGCCGATCACATTGAACCGGCGCAGATCGTAGACGTACGGCACATGGTTGCCGTGCCAGGCGACCACATCGAGCGGGGAGTGGTCGTAGGTGGCCGTCCAGAGATTGCCGCAGAACTTGTTCACCACCTCCACCGGACCCGCCACTTCCTCGTACGCGGCGACCGGCGCCCGGAAGTCCCGGGCGTTGGCGAGCCCGTTGGCGCCGATGGGCCCGAGGTCCGGCAGCCGGAACGGTGCCCCGTAGTTCTCGCACACATAGCCGCGGGCGGACTCGTCCATCAGCTCCACACGGAAGCGCACCCCACGCGGGATCAGTGCCACGTGGGCGGGCTCCACATGGAGGCGCCCGAACTCCGTGTGCAGCAGCAGCCCGCCGCGCTCCGGCACGATCAGCAGCTCCCCGTCGGCGTCGGAGAAGACCCGCTCCATCGAGGCGTTGGCGTGGTACAGGTGCACGGCCATGCCGGTGCGCTGGGTCGCGTCGCCGTTGCCGCCGAGCGTCCACAGGCCGGCGAGGAAGTCGGTGCCGGCGGGCGGCTCGGGCAGCGGGTTCCAGCGCAGCCGGTTGGGGTCGGGCACGGCTTCGGCGAAGGGGGCCGTACGGATCGCGCCGTTGCCGGTGCGGGTGAACGCGGGATGCGCGGCCGACGGGCGGATGCGGTAGAGCCAGGAGCGCCGGTTGTGCGCCCTCGGCTCGGTGAAGGCCGCACCGCTCAGCTGCTCCGCGTACAGGCCGAGCGGCGCGCGCTGCGGCGAGTTGCGGCCCTCGGGCAGGGCGCCCGGCACCGCCTCCGAGGCGTGTTCGTTGCCGAACCCGGTCAGGTACGACAGTCCCGCGGCGGTCTTCCGCGCGTCCCCGCTCATGATCGCTCCCTTGCGCTCCTGCGGCGCGTCTGATGCGCTCCCGATTCCTATGCATCACCGTAGGAATGAGTGGGGGGTGGACGCAAGAGGGGCCCGGCTACTCCGTCCGGGGGATCACGAAGGACGGCCGGAACCAGACTTCAGAGGGATCCGGAAGACCGGAACGGTGTTCTACTCTCGCGAGCATGTCGTGGACGCCGTGGACCCGCAGAACTCTCGCCGCGCTCGCGGTGTGCGTCCTGTTGCCGCTCGGAGCGGCGGGCTGCGCGACCGGGCACGCCCGCCCATACGTGCAGTCGCCCGCGCCGGTCGGCAAGGTCTTGGGCGACACCGACGAGACCGGCCGGCATCTGCGCGAGGTCGGCAAGAAGGACGCACCCGAGGTCGGCGTCGAGGTCACCCCGGACACGCGCGGCGGCTGGGACGTGCGCCTCACCTTCGGCCACTTCCGCTGCTCCGCGCCCGGCGCCGGACGCACGGCGGTCACCGGGCGCGGACTCGCGTACCTCTTCGTCGACGGCCATGAGGCCGCCCGGCTGCGCTCTCCCGACTACCACCTGCCCGACCGGCTCGTCCCGCGCGGCACCCACCATGTCACCGCCCGCCTGTACGCCGACGACGGCACCGCATGGGCCGTGCACGGCAAGCCGGTCCAGAGCACGGCCGACATCACGGTGTCGGACCCGCAGCCCCCGCAGGCGCCCCCCGCACCGTCCTCGGCGCCGCCCTCGTCCCCGGCCTCGAAGGCGACTTCCGCGCGGTCTCCCGGAGCGGCGGCCACGCCCACCATGGGGGGCTCCCCGGTGCGATGAGTGCACCGGCCACCTTTGCCCGTAAAGGAGGGCGAGGTTCACCGGAACCCGGCGGAGAGGCATCATGAAGCCCGTGCCCCACGCGACATCGCTCCGTCGCGCGCCCGTCCAGCGGCGCAGCGCCGAACGGCTGACCCGGATCCTCGACTCCTGCGCCGAACTCCTCGACGAGGTCGGCTACGACGCCCTGAGCACCCGCGCGGTCGCCCAGCGCGCCAACGTGCCCATCGGCTCCGTCTACCGCTTCTTCGGCAACAAACGGCAGATGGCCGACGCCCTCGCGCAGCGCAACCTCGAGCGGTACACCGAGCGCGTCACCGAGCGGCTGAAGCAGGTCCGCGAGGGGGACTGGCGGGCCGCGACGGACGCCGTCCTGGACGAGTACCTCGCCATGAAGCGCACCGCGCCCGGCTTCTCCCTGGTCGACTTCGGCAATCAGATCCCGGTCGGCGTCCGCCAGGCCGAGCCCAACACCCTGGTCGCCGACCGGCTGATCCACCTGCTCTCCGGCTATGTCGGGCGCGCCCCGGACGACGATCTGCGCCGGGTCTTCCTGGTCGCCGTGGAGAGCGCGGACACCCTCGTCCAGCTGGCCTTCCGTACGGATCCGGAGGGGGACGAGGCGATCATCACCGAGACCCGGGAACTGCTGCGGGCGTATCTGGGGCGCGTGCTCGACTGAAGGATCCCCGCTGCGTTCATCCCAGGGGGCTCCGGGGGCTCCCCTCCATCCCTACCGGTCGGTATGCTCGCCCCGAGCCCGTACGCGCTCGCCCGGCACCGCCGCCGACCCCCGGGAGGATCCGTGTCCCGCACCGCCCTGCGCATCTGCCCGCTCTGCGAGGCCACCTGCGGGCTGACCCTCAGTATCGAGGGCACCCGTGTCACCGGCGCCCGCGGCGACCGCGAGGACGTCTTCAGCAAGGGGTTCATCTGCCCCAAGGGCGCCTCCTTCGGCGCCGTCGACGGCGACCCCGACCGGCTGCGCACCCCGCTCGTCCGGGTCGACGGCCGTCTGCGCGAGGCGAGCTGGGAGGAGGCCTTCGACGCGGTCGCCGCCGGCCTGCGCCCGGTCGTGGAGCGGTACGGCCCCGACTCCGCCGGCGTGGTCCTCGGCAACCCCAACGTGCACACCGTGGCCGGCGCCCTCTACCCGCAGGTCCTGCTCGCCGCCCTGCGCACCCGCAGCGTGTTCACCGCCTCCACGCTCGACCAGATGCCCAAGCACGTCTCCAGCGGGCTGCTCTTCGGCGACGCCAACGCCATCCCCGTACCGGACCTGGACCACACCGGTCATCTGCTCCTCATCGGCGCCAACCCGCTGGAGTCCAACGGCAGTCTGTGCACCGCCCCCGACTTCCCCGGCAAGCTCAAGGCGCTCAAGGCCCGCGGCGGCCACCTGACCGTGATCGACCCGCGCCGCACCCGCACCGCCAAGCTCGCCGACCGGCACCTGGCGATCCGCCCCGGCACCGACGCCCTGCTGCTCGCGGCGATGGCGCACACCCTCTTCGAGGAGGACCTGGCCGACCTGAAGGCCCTCGCCCCGCACGTCCAAGGAGTCGATGAACTCCGGCACGCCCTGGGCGACTTCACCCCGGAGGCCGTGGCCGAGGCCTGTGACGTCGACGCGGACCTCATCCGCACCCTCGCCCGCGAACTCGCCGCCGCCCCCACTGCCGCCGTCTACGCCCGCATCGGCAGCTGCACCGTCCCGCACGGCACCCTGGCGAGCTGGCTGGTCGACGTGCTCAACATCCTCACCGGCAACCTGGACCGGCCCGGCGGCGCCCTGTTCCCGCAGGCCGCCACCGACAAGACCCCTCGCCCGGCGGGCCCCGGGCACGGCTTCGCGCTCGGCCGCTGGCACTCCCGGGTCCGCCGACTGCCCGAGGCCAAGGGCGAGTTGCCGCTGTCCGCGCTCGCCGAGGAGATCGACACCCCGACCCGTGAGGGCGAACCGATACGCGCGCTGATCGCCGTCGCCGCCAACCCGGTCCTGTCCGCGCCCGACGGCGACCGCCTCGACAAGGCCCTGGACTCCCTCGACTTCATGGTCTGCGTCGACCCGTACCTCAACGAGACCTCGCGCCACGCCCACGTCGTCCTGCCTCCGCCGCCACCGTCCCAGAGCCCGCACCACGACTTCGCCTTCAACACCCTCGCGGTCCGCAACCAGGTCCGCTACAGCCGCCCCGCCGTCCCGCTGGAGCCCGGCCGCATGGCCGAGAGCGAGATCCTCGCCCGGCTGATCCTCGCGGCCACGGGCATGCACGGCGCCGAACCGGACACCGTGGACGCGATGGTCGTCGACCAGACCCTCGGCAGGGCCGTACGGGAAAAGCACTCCCCGGTGCACGGCCGTGATCCGAAGGAACTCGCCGCCCGGCTCACCGGTGACACCGGCCCCGAGCGGCGGCTGGACATGATGCTGCGCCTCGGCCCCTACGGCGACGGCTTCGGCGTACGGCCCGACGGGCTGACCCTCGCGAAGCTGCTCGCCCACCCGCACGGCATCGACCTCGGCCCGCTGCGCCCCCGGCTGCCGCAGCCGCTCAAGACCCGCAGCGGCAAGGTCGAGCTGCTGCCCGAGCCGATCGCCGCCGATCTGCCCCGGCTGCGGCAGGCGCTGGGGGAGCGGCCCGCGGGCCTCGTCCTCGTCGGCCGCCGGCATCTGCGCTCCAACAACAGCTGGATGCACAACGTGCCCGCGCTCACCGGCGGTTCCAACCGCTGCACGCTGCACATCCACCCCGAGGACGCGGCCCGGCTCGGCGTGCGCGACGGGGCGGACGTACGCGTCAAGGGCGCCGGGGGAGTGGTGGTGGCCCCCGCCGAGGTCACCGACGGGGTCCGGCCGGGTGTGGTGAGCCTGCCGCACGGCTGGGGCCACGACCGCCCCGGCACCCGCCTCTCCCACGCCGCGACCAGCCCGGGCGTCAACGTCAACCAGCTCCTCGACGGCAGCATGCTCGACCCGCTGTCGGGCAACGCTGTGCTCAACGGCATCCCCGTCCAGCTCACCGCAAGCCTGTGACCTGGAGTTTCGCGCTTATTGCTGTCCTCAGGGGTCGGGCTGCGCTCACCCGGGAAGTCCGAGGGGCGCGGGCGCCCTCGCGGCAGGGGCCGAAGCGCTCCGGATTGCGCCGCACGAGCGATCTCTGACGGCGCACCGGGTGTCGGTTCGTCAGAAGAGGTGTGCATCAAGCACAGTCCAGTCGAAAGAACGATTTGTATGAAAATCGTCTAACTCGGAGGAATGTGCATGCCCACCACGACCTCACCACGTGCCTTTGCCGCCCGTGCGGGTGCCACTGCCGTCCTCACCGCCCTTGCCGCGGTGGGTGCGTCGTGGGTGGCGGCCCCGAACGCGGCGGCCCAAGGGGAAAACGGAGACATCAGGGTGCACAGCGTGGGCGTGCCCTACGGTGTGACGAGGGACGAGCCGACGGTCTGCAAGTTCTACCTCGACGCCGTCAACTTCGACATCCTGCCCAACATCCCCTACATCATCCAGGCGCAGCCCCCGCTGCCCAGCGCCGCCACCGTCACCGGCGTCATCACGCTCGCCGGCGGCGCCGGACACACCGACGCGATCGGCCTGACCGACGGACAGTACAAGCTGACCTGGGTCGCGGCGGGCGCCGTGAAGGAGAAGCTCTTCCGCGTCAACTGCCACGACGGCCGGCACGAGGGGGCGAACGGGCAGATCGAGGACCACCAGGAACACCGGGACCACGACGACCACGACGAACACGGCGACCGCGGCGACCATGGCGACCGCGGCGACCGCGAGCGGCACGACGGCCCGGGCTGGGGCAGGGGAGACCACGACGATCCGCCGAGGGGCGGTGTGCACGCGGGCGGCGGCGGTCTCATGGACACGGCGGCCGCCTACTCGCCGGTGGCCGCCGCGGGTGCCGTGGGCCTGATCGCGGTCTGCGGCGCCGTGTACGTCCGGCGGAACCGCCGTCGGCCTCATGGCGCCGCGTAGGCGCAGCCGCAGGCCCTGGTACCGCACCCGCGCCTACCGCCTCACCAGGACGGCCCTGCTGGTGACCGTCCTGGTGACGGTGGGGAGCCGGTGCGGGAGCGGGCACACCGGGCCTGGCCGTGCGGGCGGCCCGGACGCGGTGGCAGCCGCCGGCGGACCGGGCGCGAGCGGGGAGAAGTCCTGCACCGCCCCTTCCGGGCCGCCGCCCCGCCCGCTGCCCCGGTCCCGGCCGACGTCCTTCCGCATCCCCTCCCTGGACGTCGACGCCCCGGTCGCGGCCCTCGGGCTGGACAACGGGCGGCAGCTGGAGACTCCGCCCGTGGACAACCCCAAGCTGGTCGGCTGGTACGAGGGCGGCCCCACACCGGGCGAGTCCGGCACCGCGATCGCCGTCGGCCACCGGGACACCATGACCGGCCCGGCCGTCTTCGCCGCGCTCGCCCAGGTCAAACCCTGCAAGCTCATCGAGGTCGAGCGCGCCGACGGACGCACCGCCCTCTACACCGTGGACCGGATCAAGGTCTACGACAAGGCGGGCTTCCCGGACAAGGAGGTCTACGGCCCGGCCCGGCGACCGGAACTGCGCGTGCTGACCTGCGGCGGCCTCTACAGCCGCCGGACGGGTTACACCAGTAACGTGGTGGTCTTCGCGCACCTGACCGCCACCAAGTGACGAGACGTGCCGTGTGATGTCTTCCCCCGGCCCGCCACATTCCGTTAACTTCCGTGACTCACAGGCCCCGTTCGACCCACGGGGCCTTCGGACCACGGAGCAGCGGCGCTCCGGACAGCCCCCGGGGGCAGCAGTCATGACACGCGCCATCTCACTGCACGACGTGAGCAAGTCCTACACACGCGGCACGCGCGTGGTCGAGGGGCTGTCGCTGGACATCACGCCCGGCGAGTTCCTGGTCCTGCTCGGCCCGTCCGGCTGCGGCAAGACCACCGTGCTGCGGATGATCGCCGGCCTGGAGGACATCGACGAGGGCGAGCTGCTGCTCGACGGCGAGTACGCCAACGACTGGCTGCCCGCCGAGCGGAACATCGCCATGGTGTTCCAGAACTTCGCCCTCTACCCGAGCATGACCAGCCGCGACAACATCGGCTTCCCGCTGCGCATCGAGGACCCCGGCGCCGACCCCGGCCCGCGCGTCACCGCCACCGCCCGCAAGCTGGGCGTGGAGGAGCTGCTCGACCGCTTCCCGAGCCAGCTCTCCGGCGGCGAGCGGCAGCGCATCGCCATGGGCCGGGCCATCGCCCGGCACCCCTCGGCCTTCTTGATGGACGAGCCCCTGTCCAACCTGGACGCCAAGCTCCGAGGCCGGCTGCGCGCCGAAATATCCCAGCTCACCCGGGAGCTGGGGGCCACCACGGTGTACGTCACGCACGACCAGGCCGAGGCGATGTCCCTCGGCGACCGGGTCGCCGTGCTGCGCGGGGGAGTGCTCCAGCAGGTCGGCACCCCGCGCGAGGTCTACGCGCTGCCCCGCACGGTCTTCGTCGCCGCCTTCATCGGCACCCCGCGCATCAATCTGCTCCAGGGCGTGGTCCGCGCCCCGCTCGACGGCGCCATGACCGTCAGCCTGGGCAAGCAGGCCCTGCGGCTGCCCGAACCCCTCTCCCTGGACCACCGGTTGCTGCGGGTCCAGCAGGGCCGCGAGGTCATCGTCGGGCTGCGCTCGGAGGCGGTGCGCATCGCCGGCCGGGACTCCGCCCGGCCGGAAGAGGTGCTGATCACCGGGCTGGTGGAGCACATGGAGTTCCAGGGGCACGAGGTCCTCGTGCACTTCAACACCGGCTCGCGGCCCGCCGTCGTACCGGAACTGGAGGCCCCGCGCCCGGCCGCCCGGCCTCCGCGCCGGCGGCGCAGGCAGGGACCGGGCATGCTGGACCGGCTGCGGGAGCGCGCGGGGTCCCTGCGGCCGGGCCCCTTGCGGGACGGACCGGTGGCCGGGCCCGTCGTCGTCCTGGAGCAGGCGCCTCAGGATCCCGAACCGGCGCCGTCGGCGGTCCGCGTCCCCGGCGACCTGGTCGTACGCACCACCCCGGAGGTCCGGCTGCACCACGGCATGCAGGTCCCGCTCCTCGTCGACCTCGACCGTCTCTTCGTCTTCGACCAGCACGGCGAGCGGATCTGCCCGTGCCCCGACCGGCTGCCGGACCTGGACGAGTGAGCGCGGCCCGGCCCGGCGATGATGTCCGGGAACGTCCGGCAACGGCAGGGCACGTATGGCGCAGAAAAACTAACGCCGCTAGTTTGTGTGCCGGACGACGCGGACCCGCCGGGAGGAAGCAGCATGAAGGCACATGACGCCCTGTACATCGACGGCGCCTGGCGCCCCGCCGAGAACAGGGACGTGATCGAGGTCGTGAACCCGGCCGACGAGCAGATCATCGGCCGCGTCCCGGCCGGCGGCGCGCTGGACGTCGACACCGCCGTCCGCGCGGCCCGGGCCGCCCTGCCCGCCTGGGCCGCCACACCCCCGGCCGAGCGCGCCGCACGCCTGACCGCGCTCCGGGACGTCCTCGTGGCCCGCAAGGACGAGATCGCCGAGACGGTCACCGCCGAACTGGGCGCGCCGCTGCCGTTCTCGCAGGCCGTGCACGCGGCCGTGCCGATCGCGGTCGCCGGCTCCTACGCCGAGCTGGCCGCCGCCCACCCCTTCGAGGAGAAGGTCGGCAACTCCACCGTCCTGCACGAGCCGGTCGGTGTGGTCGGCGCGATCACCCCCTGGAACTACCCCCTGCACCAGATCGTCGCCAAGGTCGCCCCGGCCCTCGCCGCCGGCTGCACGATCGTCCTCAAGCCCGCCGAGGACACCCCGCTCACCGCCCAGCTGTTCGCCGAGGCCGTCCATGAAGCGGGCGTCCCGGCAGGTGTGTTCAACCTGGTCACCGGCCTCGGCCCGGTCGCCGGCCAGGCCCTCGCCGAGCACCCGGGCGTCGACCTCGTCTCCTTCACCGGCTCCACGGCCGTCGGCCGGCAGATCGGCGCGGCGGCCGGCGCTGCCGTGAAGCGGGTCGCCCTCGAACTCGGCGGCAAGTCCGCCAACGTCATCCTGCCGAGCGCCGACCTCGCCAAGGCGGTGAACGTCGGCGTGGCCAACGTGATGTCCAATTCGGGCCAGACGTGCAGCGCCTGGACCCGCATGCTGGTCCACCGCGACCGGTACGACGAGGCCGTCGAACTGGCCGCCGCGGCCGCCGCCAAGTACGGGGACCGCATCGGCCCGGTCGTCAACGCCAAGCAGCAGGCGCGGGTGCGCGGTTACATCGACCAGGGCCTCGCCGAGGGCGCCCGCCTGGTCGCCGGCGGCTGCGAATCCCCGCACGAGAAGGGCTACTTCGTCAGCCCGACGGTCCTCGCGGACGTCACCCCGGAGATGACCGTCGCCCAGGAGGAGATCTTCGGCCCGGTCCTGTCGATCCTGCGGTACGACGACGAGGAGGACGCCCTGCGCATCGCCAACGGCACGGTGTACGGCCTCGCGGGTGCCGTCTGGGCCGGCGACGAGGCCGAGGCGGTCGCCTTCGCCCGGCGCATGGACACCGGCCAGGTCGACATCAACGGCGGCCGGTTCAACCCCCTCGCCCCCTTCGGCGGTTACAAGCAGTCCGGGGTCGGCCGGGAACTCGGCGCGCACGGACTCGCCGAGTACCTCCAGACCAAGTCCCTCCAGTTCTAAGGAAGCACGCGAACCCATGGCCGTACGAGCCGCCGTCCTGCCCGCCATCGGCGCCCCCCTGGAGATCACCGCCGTCGACCTGCCCGACCCGGGCCCCGGACAGGTCCGCGTCCGCCTCGCCGCCGCCGGTGTCTGCCACTCCGACCTGTCCCTGTCCAACGGCACCATGCGGGTGCCGGTCCCGGCCGTCCTCGGCCACGAGGGCGCGGGCACGGTCGTGGCCGTGGGCGAGGGCGTCGCCCATGTCACCGAGGGCGACCCCGTGGTCCTCAACTGGGCCCCGTCCTGCGGGGGTTGCCACGCCTGCGCGCTCGGCGAGGTCTGGCTGTGCGCCAACGCCCTGGGCGGCGCGGCCGACGTCTACGCCCGCACCGCCGACGGCACCGACCTGCACCCCGGGCTGAACGTGGCCGCGTTCGCCGAGGAGACGGTGGTCTCGGCGTCCTGCGTCCTCCCGCTCCCCGAGGGCGTACCGCTGGCGGACGCCGCCCTCCTCGGCTGCGCCGTCCTCACCGGCTACGGCGCCGTCCACCACTCGGCGAAGGTCCGCCCCGGCGAGACGGTCGCAGTGTTCGGCGTGGGCGGGGTGGGTCTCGCCACCCTCCAGTCGGCCCGGATCGCGGGCGCGTCCCGGATCATCGCCGTCGACGTCTCCCCGCAGAAGGAGGAACTGGCGCGGGCGGCGGGCGCGACGGACTACGTCCTCGCCTCCGGCACGACCGCGCGCGAGATCCGCGCCCTCACCGGCAAGCAGGGCGTGGACGTCTCGGTGGAGTGCGTGGGCCGCGCGGTGAGCATCCGCGCCGCCTGGGACGCCACCCGCCGGGGCGGCCGTACGACGGTCGTCGGCATCGGCGGCAAGGACCAGGAGGTCACCTTCAACGCCCTGGAGATCTTCCACTGGGGCCGCACCCTCTCCGGCTGCGTCTACGGCAACACCGACCCGGCCCGCGACCTGCCGGTGCTCGCGGAGCACGTGCGGGAGGGCCGCCTGGACCTGGCCGCCCTGGTCACCGAACGCATCACCCTGGAGGACATCCCGACCGCCTTCGACAACATGCTGGCGGGGAAGGGGGGCCGGGCGCTGGTGGTGTTCTGACGCCTCAGACGACCTTCTCGGGTCGCTCGGGACGCGGCTCCTCACCGGCCGCGACCCGGACCGTCCGGCCGCCACGGGCCCGGGACCGCGACACCGCCACGCCCGCGAGACACAGCACACCGCCGCCCAGCGTGAGCAGGCCTGGCACCTCGCCGAGCACCAGCCACGACATCAGCACGACCAGCGCCGGCACGGCGTACGTCGTCACGCCCATCCGGCTGGCGGTCGTGCGGGCCAGCGCGTAGGCCCAGGTGGTGAAGGCGAGGGCGGTCGGGAAGATGCCCAGGTACACCATGTTCAGCGTCGCCGACGCGGGCGCGTGGGCGACCTCGTGCGCCAGCTGCCCGGCGAACGGCAGACAGGCCACGGCGCCGACCAGGCACCCGAACGTCGTCACCTGCAGGGCACTCGCGTGGCCCAGGGCCGGCTTCTGCGCGACGACACCGGAGGCGTACGCCACGGCGGCGAGCAGGCACAGCAACACGCCGAGCACCGAGTTGCGGCCGCCGCCCGACATCGACAGCCCCACGGTCACCGCGCCCGCGAACGACACGGCCATCCCGGCCAGCAGTCGCGGCGGCATCGGATCACCGAGCAGCCGGGCGCCGAGCAGGGCTATCAGTAGCGGGCCGACGTTCACCACGAGGGCGGCGGTGCCGGCGTCCACCTGCTGCTCGCCCCAGTTCAGGGCGACCATGTAGAAGCCGAACCACAGGAGTCCGGAGACCAGGATCCCGCGCCAGGCGGCCCTGGGCGGCAGCCCTTCCCGGCGTACGGCCCATATGACCCCCAGCGCGAGGGCCCCCGACGCCAGCCGCCCCAGGGCCAGCGCACCGGGGGAGTACTCCTGCCCCGCACTCCGGATCGCCACGAAGGCGGAGGCCCAGAGGACGACGGTCACGCAGGCAGCGCCGGTGGCGAGCAGTCGGGCGCGGCTTCGGTTGGCGTTCATCATGCTCCTGAGGTTAGGTACGGATCGTTGACTGGGCTGGCGGATATCGGACGGCCACACAACGTCCCCCCGGTGGCCGGATTCAGCGCAACGCCTCCGAAGTGATCCCCAACAGGTCCGACAGCACCCGCTCCCCCGAGGGAGTCACCTTCACTGCCCGTTCCGACCCGATCCGCACGCACCACCCCGCGTCCAGCGCATGCCGGCACAACGCGGCCCCCGCCGCCCCCGCGAGATGAGGCCGCCGCTCGGTCCAGTCCAGGCACGCACGGGCGAGCGGACGCCGGCTCGACACGTTCAGCGGAATACCCGCCGCGCCGAACCACTGCACCCCCGCATCCGTGAGCGCGAACCCCGTGTCCTGCCGCAGCAAGCCCCGCCGGGTCAGCGCATCGGTGACCGCGATCCCGAGCCGCCCCGCGAGATGGTCGTAACAGGTACGCCCCCGGGCCATCGCGGACCTCGCGCTCGACTCCCCCAGCGAACGTGGCCGTTCACCCGACGCGGGCACAAGCGCCGCGAGTTCCTCGACCAGCCCCGCCGCACGCGCGTCGGCCAGCCGCACATACCGATGGCGCCCCTGGCGTTCCTCCGCGAGCAGGCCCCCGGCCACCAGCTTGCCCAGGTGCTCGCTGAGCGTGGACGCGGCGACCCCGGCGTGCCGGGCCAGTTCACCGGCGGTCCAGGCCCGCCCGTCGAGCAGTGCCAGCAGACACGCGGCCCGGGTCTCGTCGGCGATCAGCGCGGCGAGCGACGCGAGTCCGGCGGCCTGCGGATCCTTCGTGGTCATGCCACCCAGCATGCGGTACGGACACTTCGGCGCCCACCGAACTATCGCTGCACGCTCTGCCGTGCCTGCTCGAACTGCTGCGCCAGCCCGTCCAGCAGTGCCGTCAGCCCCGTCTCGAAGGCCCTCTCGTCGATCTTCTCCTGCTGCTCGGCGAGGAGGTGGGCCTGGCCGAGGTGGGGATAGTCGGCGGGGTCGTACGCGCTCGCGTCGTCCACGAAGCCGCCGGCGAACGAGCCGAGCGCCGAGCCCATGATGAAGTACCGCATCAGGGCGCCGATCGAGGTGGCCTGGGCCGGCGGCCAGCCCGCGTCGACCATCGCGCCGTACACCGCGTCGGCCAGCCGCAGCGCGGCCGGGCGGCGGCCCGGCCCACGGGCGAGGACCGGGACGATGTTCGGGTGGTCGCGCAGGGCGGCCCGGTAGGAGACGGCCCAGTCGTGCAGCGCGGTGCGCCAGTCGCGGCCGTCCTCGAACATCGCCAGGTCCACCAGTGCACTCACCGAGTCCGCGACCGCCTCGAGGATCTCGTCCTTGGTGCGGAAGTGGTTGTAGAGCGAGGGCCCGCTCACCCCCAGCTCGGCGGCGAGCCGGCGGGTGGAGACGGCCGCCAGTCCCTCCCGGTCCACGAGGTCCCGGGCCGTCGCGACGATCCGGTCGGTGCTGAGGAGGGGCTTGCGCGGTCGGGCCATGGCGCACATAGTAGGGCTGCGAACGGAAACTAGCAGTGCTAATTTAAATGTACGGCTTTCAAGATCCATCCGGTGTGGATCCATCTGGTGTGGGGTGATCTCGTGGTGAACCTGGAGCTGAGCGAGGAGCAGGCCGCCGTGCGGCAGCTCGCCCGGGACTTCGTGGCACGCGAGATCGCCCCGCACGTCGTGGCGTGGGACCGTGCCGAGGAGGTCGACCGGGGCATCGTGAAGAAGCTCGGCGAGGTCGGCTTCCTCGGGCTGACCGTCGACGAGGAGTACGGCGGCTGTGGCGGCGACCATCTCGCGTACTGCCTGGTCACGGAGGAGCTGGGGCGCGGCGACTCCTCCGTGCGCGGCATCGTCTCCGTCTCCCTCGGGCTCGTCGCCAAGACGATCGCCGCCTGGGGCGACGAGGAGCAGAAGCGGCGGTGGCTGCCCGGGCTGACCTCGGGGGAGTACGTCGGCTGCTTCGGCCTCACCGAGCCCGGCACCGGCTCCGACGCGGGCAATCTCACCACCCGTGCCGTACGCGACGGCGACGGCTACGTCATCAACGGCGCGAAGATGTTCATCACGAACGGGACCTGGGCGGATGTCGTCCTGCTCTTCGCCCGCTCCACCGACGCCCCCGGCCACAAGGGCGTCAGCGCCTTCCTCGTGCCCACCGACACCCCTGGCCTGACCCGCCGCACCATCCACGGCAAGCTCGGCCTGCGCGGCCAGGCCACCGCCGAACTCGCCTTCGAGGACGTCCGGGTGCCCGCCTCGGCGATGCTGGGACAGGAGGGCAAGGGCTTCTCCGTGGCCATGTCGGCGCTCGCCAAGGGGCGGATGTCGGTGGCGGCCGGCTGCGTCGGCATAGCCCAGGCGGCACTGGACGCGGCCGTGCGGTACGCCGGTGAGCGCGAGCAGTTCGGCAAGCCGATCGCCCGTCACCAGCTGGTTCAGGAGCTGATCAGCGACATCGCCGTCGACGTGGACGCGGCCCGGCTGCTGACCTGGCGGGTCGCCGATCTGATCGACCGCGGGCAGCCCTTCGCCGTCGAGTCCTCCAAGGCCAAGCTGTTCGCCTCCGAGGCGGCCGTCCGCGCCGCCAACAACGCCCTGCAGGTCTTCGGCGGTTACGGCTACATCGACGAGTACCCGGTGGGCAAACTCCTGCGCGACGCCCGGGTGATGACCCTCTACGAGGGCACCAGCCAGATCCAGAAACTCCTCATCGGGCGTTCCCTGACCGGGGTTTCGGCATTCTGAGCGGCTGTCCGGCCGAGTCCGGCTGAGTACGTCCCTGAGTACTTCGGCGGATGTGGTGCAGGCCACCTCCGCCGATGCTCTTCCCATGAGTGACACACCGGTCAAGCAGCAGAGCACGGCCGCCTTCTACGGCCAGGCCGTCGCCTCCTTCGCCGTCGCGATGTCGGCCACCGCCATCGGCATCTACCAGCTCGACACCAGCGCCTGGGTCAGGGCGTTCCTCGCCATCGCGGTCCTGTACCTCGTCACCTCCGCCTTCACCCTCGCCAAGGTGATCCGGGACCGCCAGGAGGCCGGGCAGATCGTCAGCCGGGTCGACCAGGCGCGCCTGGAGAAGCTCCTCGCCGAGCACGATCCCTTCGAGAAGATCTGAGCAGGCACGCTAAGCGCCCGCTCACCTTCGGCGGTATGGTGGTGCTCCTGTCACCGAGAGGGGCGAGCGAGCGATGAGTACGGCGGAGGAGACGACCGGCGGCGAGATGGAGCCGTGGGAACAGGTCACCCCTGACGCGGCCCGGCGGCTGCTCGTCGCCGCCGTGGAGGCCTTCGCCGAGCGCGGCTACCACGCGACGACGACCCGTGACATCGCGGGCCGCGCCGGCATGAGCCCGGCCGCGCTCTACATCCACTACAAGACCAAGGAAGAGCTGCTCCACCGGATCAGCCGGATCGGCCACGACAAGGCCCTCGACATCCTGCGTACGGCGGCGCAGCGGGAGGGCACCGCGGCCGAGCGCCTGGCCGACGCGGTCAGCTCCTTCGTCCGCTGGCACGCCGGGCGGCGCACCACCGCGCGCGTGGTGCAGTACGAACTGGACGCCCTCGGCCCCGAGGCCCGCGCCGAGATCGTCGCGCTGCGCCGCCAGGTCGACGCCGAGGTGCGCGGGATCATCGAGGACGGTGTCGCCGCGGGCGAGTTCGAGGTGCTGGACGTCCACGGCACCACGCTCGCCGTGCTGTCGCTGTGCATCGACGTGGCCCGCTGGTTCACCGTCAACGGCCCGCGCACCCCCGAGGAGGTCGGCGCGCTCTACGCCGACCTCGTGCTGCGGATGGTGGGCGCCGGGTAGGGCGCCCGCCACGTCACAGGTAGTACCGGGACACCGACTCCGCGACGCACACCGGCTTGTCGCCGCCCTCGCGCTCCACGCTGAAGGCGACCGTCACCTGAACACCACCGGTGACGTCCTCGACGCCGGTGATCTTCGCGGTGGCGCGCACCCGGGAGCCGACGGGGACGGGGGCGGGGAAGCGGACCTTGTTCGTGCCGTAGTTCACGCCCATCTTCACGCCCTCGACCTGGATCAGCTGCGGGCCGAACAGCGGCAGCAGCGAGAGGGTCAGGTAGCCGTGGGCGATCGTGGTCCCGAAGGGCCCCGCCGCTGCCTTCTCCGGGTCCACGTGGATCCACTGGTGGTCCCCCGTGGCGTCGGCGAACAGGTCGATCCGCTTCTGGTCGACCTCCAGCCAGTCGGTGTACCCCAGCTGCTCGCCCACGGCCGCCTTCAGCTCGTCGGGGGAGGTGAAGGTCCTCGGTTCTGCCATGTTCCCGGCCTCTCGCTCGCATGTCTAAGCAACTGCTTAGCATGCTCGGGTGTGCGGCGCCTGTCAACGGACCGCGGCCGGGATCGGATCGGTAGTCTCGGAGGAGTGCCCCAGATTCCCGAGAAGATCCACGAGCTGACCGTGGGCCAGCTGTCCGCGCGCAGCGGCGCCGCCGTCTCCGCCCTGCACTTCTACGAGTCCAAGGGGTTGATCAGCAGCCGCCGCACCACCGGCAACCAGCGCCGCTACAGCCGGGACACCCTGCGCCGGGTGGCCTTCGTCCGCGCGGCCCAGCGGGTCGGCATCCCGCTGGCCACGATCCGGGACGCCCTGGCGGAACTTCCCGAGGAACGGACGCCGACCCGCGAGGACTGGGCCCGGCTGTCGGAGAAGTGGCGCTCGGAACTCGACGAACGCATCAAGCAGCTGAACCGTTTGCGCGATCATCTGACCGACTGCATCGGCTGCGGATGCCTGTCCCTGGAGAACTGCGTCCTGTCCAACCCGGACGACGTGTCCGGCGAACGGCTGACGGGATCCCGGCTGCTGGCGGAGGGGCGCTGACCGCCGCGCCCCTCGCGCACGTGCCTACTCGTACTCGGTCCCGCCCTTGCGCGTCAGGTACGCCGGGCTCACCGCCTTCGCGATCGCCCGGCCCCCGGTCGCCGCGCTGTACCGCTCCACCGCGGGCCGTATCACCACTCCCTCCCGCAGGTGCAGCCCCCGCCCGGACACGGTCTCCCGGCCGCTCGCGAACTGCCGTACCCGCTCGATGTCGTACGGCCCCGCGTACAGCCGGGGCACCACCGGCAGCGCCCCCTCCAGCAGTTCGGCCGCGTCCAGCCACCGCACCGCCCCGTCGATCTCGGCCGACACGTCGAACGCCGCGTACCCCAGCGTGTCCCGCCGCCCGTCCGCGCCGTACGTCAGGTCCTGCACCCCCGCGCCGTACACCTCCCCGAAGATGCCCGCCCGCGTGGCGCCCAGCCGCTCGCAGAGCCTCGCCGCGGCCTCGGCGACGCCGTGCGAGCGCACCGCCCGCCAGTACAGGTTCCGCGGGTCCTCCCGCAGCGCCAGGGACTTGGCGCCGAAGCCCTTGGAGGACACGTACACCCGTTTCTCGTCGGCGACGTACGTGACCAGGCATGCCGAACCGTGCAGCTTCTCCGTCAGGACGACCGGCTCGCCCGGCGCGAAGATGTCCGGATAGCGCTGGATGTTCTCGATGTCGACCCAGGGCAGCAGTGCGGGGGCGGCCTCCACCTCGCCGTTCATGGTCGGCGGGATCGGCGGCACCCACTTGGTGACGCCCAGCCGCTCGGCGAAGTCCGTCCCCTCGGCCGCCGCGCGTGCCAGGTCGACGCCCGCGAGCGCCCGCGGCCGGCACACGATGCCCTGGGACAGCTCGCCGCGCAGCCGCACCGCCTTGACCCGGTTGGCCTCGCCGCCCGCCAGCCGCCCGGTCAGCCCCAGCTCCTCGATCAGCCCGGGCGTCAGCACGGACTGCTCGGGGATGTAGACGGCGGCAACACCGGTGCGGTAGGCACCCTTGGCGACGACCGCTCGGTACAAGCCCACCTGGGCCAGTTCCAGCGCGTCGGCGTTCGGATGCTCGTGGACGGTCAGCACTTCGGCGGTGACGCGCAGCGTCGACATCACAACTCCTCGGACGAGTGGGCACGTTGACGGCCCTCAGGCGTGTTTCATCGCGTCCCACTGTCCGGGCCGCAAACGGGTGGAGCCAGCGGATTAGCGGCTGGTACCGTCGCGGTCCCCGGCCGGGCGTGCAGGCCGGGACCGTGCGTACTGGACGAGTCCCTGCGCGACCAACTGCCCGTTGCCGCCCGCCCGTCGGCCGTCCGGCAGGAACAGGGTGTCCTCCAGGCCGATCCGGGTCGCGAGCCCGAGCCGGCCGGCCAGGCGCAGCACCGGCCAGGTGCCGCCCTCCTCGCCGTGCAGCAGGACCGGGCGGGCGAACGCCCCGCCGAGGCCGGACAGCAGGGCCCGCGCCGAGGACTGAGCGGTCGCCGGGTCCGGGTCCGTCACCTCCGCCAGCACCCGCAGCACTCTCGGCCCGAGCGGGGAGCGCGTGAACCGGGCCGCGCCGTCGGTGCCGGACCAGATGCCCGCCTCCACGCCCACGCCCATGTCCAGCAACTGCGCGGCCACGGCTTCGGCGCCCGGCTCGTGCCAGTTGACCGAGGCGAAGTCGGGCCGCACCGGCCAGTCGCGCACCCGGGCGAGCCGGGCCGCCGGATCGGGCTCCGCCCAGGCGCCGGTCGTCACCCCCACCGGCACCGCCACCCGCGCCCGGATCGCCTCCAGCACCGGCGCGAGCACCCGCGGGGAGAGACTGTCCCTGCCGCACGGCGTCTTCGGATGGACATGCACCGCCGTGGCCCCGGCCGCGACCGCCTCCGCCGCCGAACGCGCCATGTCCTTCGGCGACATGGGAACCCCCGCGCCGTCGGCGGCCGTACGGCGCCCGTTCAGACATACCTGCACCATGGCCCCGATCGTGTCATCCGCCACTGACAACGGCTCCTCGGCCGCGGCGCCGTCGGGGGCACGGCATCCCCTGCGCACCCCCGGAAAAGCCCCCCGTTGCACCACCGGCCCCTCAGGCCGACATCAGCAGTCCCCCGCGCCGCGCGTACTCCAGCGTCTGCGGGGTGAGTACCGGACGGGGGACGAGTATCCCGCAGTCCGTGCAGACCGGGCCGGACGAGGGTTCGTGGTCCAGGCCGTAGCGCCAGACCAGGCGGTCCGCGCCGCACACCGGGCAGGACGCGCCCGGCTCGCGCTTGAGGGCGGCGATCAGCCGGCGCAGCACCTCCGCGAGGGGCTCGCCGGGGTGCACCCGCGGGTCGTCGCACCAGGCGACCCCGAAGCCGCCCCAGGTCAGCCGGTGCCAGTCGTCCACGGTGCCCGGCCGGCGCAGCCCGTCGTGCTTCTCCTTCCTGCGCCGCTCGGTGAAGTCGGTCTCGTAGGCGAGCCAGACGGAACGGGCCTCCTCCAGCTCCTCCAGTGCGGCCACGAGCCGCGCCGGGTCGGGGGAGCGGTCCTCGGAGCCGAAGCCCGCCCGGGAGCACAGATGGTCCCAGGTCGCCCGATGCCCGTAAGGGGCGAACTTCTCAAGGCACTTGCGCAGTGAGTACCGCCGCAGTGCCAGATCGCAGTCCGGATCGCGTACCTGTCTCGCCAGACTCCGGAAACCGGCCATCGCCCTGCACCTCCGTCACACCTGCACCTGTACTTCGGTCACTTCGGCGTTGTCGCACGGACTTCGCACGACGTCGACGAGTAGACGTATCGACAGGCGATTCGGCTCCATCTCTTCGCGTGCGGTTCTCTTGCGTTCTTCTTGCGGACTCCAAAAAGTGACGCATGTTCATCTTCAAACTCGGGGATACCGGCGGTAACGTTCGCGCACCCTTGCCGCTAGGAGCTGCCATGTCACGGCGAACCCCACGCACCGCCCTTGACAGACTGAGAACGTCCCGCCGCTTCACCAGGTTCCTGAAGTCCGCGTCGATCTGCGTCCTCGTCGCCGGACTTCTCTCCCCCCTCACCCAGACGGCGTCCGCCGCCGCGGCCACCGCGTCGAACGACTACTGCGGCGGCCAGTGCTCGGACATCCTGCCGCCCGGCGAGAACGGCAACGCGACGCTCGCGCAGATCCTGCTCAACCAGGCCTTCGGCACCCAGCCTTCGCACGCCGAGGACCAGCTCGGCCCGTACGCCGGCCTGGCCAAGGGCTACTCGGGGCTGACCGACGCCACGATCAACAACTTCTTCAACGACTCCTCGTTCGGCGTCCCGTCCGACCAGGTCGCCTCCACCGAGAACCCGAGCGGCCGCAGCGATGTGACCATCGTCCGGGACAAGAAGACCGGTGTGCCGCACATCACGGGCACCACCCGCTACGGCACCGAGTACGGCGCCGGCTACGCGGCGGCCGAGGACCGGCTGTGGCTCATGGACGTCTTCCGGCACGTCGGCCGTGGCGAGCTGACCTCCTTCGCCGGCGGGGCCGCCGCCAACCAGGGCCTGGAGCAGCAGTTCTACCGCAACGCGCCGTACACCGAGGCCGACCTGCAGGCGCAGATCGACAACGCGGTGGCCGGCAACGGCGCCCGCGGCCAGCAGGCCCTCGCCGACGCCAATGCCTACCTCGACGGCATCAACGCCTATATCGACGCTTCCGACAGCGGCCGTTACTTCCCCGGCGAGTACGACCTGACCGGTCACAAGGACGCGATCACCAACGCCGGCACCATAGACCACTTCAAGATCACCGACCTGGTGGCGCTGGCCTCCGTCATCGGCTCGCTGTTCGGCTCCGGCGGTGGCGGCGAGGTCAGCAACGCCATCTCGCTGATCGCCGCGCAGTCCAAGTACGGCGTCGAGGAGGGCACCAAGGTCTGGGAGTCCTTCCGCGAGCGCAACGACCCCGAGGCCGCACTGACCGTCCACGACGGCGAGAGCTTCCCGTACGGCGGCAAACCGGACACCGCCAAGGGCCAGGCCCTGCCGGACGCCGGCTCGGTCACCCAGGAACCGCTCGTCTACGACCGCACGGGCAGCGCGGCCTCCGCGGCCGCCAAGAGCACCTCCGCCTCGGCGACGAAGACCACGCTCAGCTCGGCCCACCGAGGGATGTCCAACGCCCTTGTCGTCAGCGGCAAGTACACCGCCAGCGGTCATCCGGTCGCCGTCTTCGGGCCGCAGACCGGGTACTTCGCCCCGCAGCTGCTCATGCTCCAGGAGATCCAGGGCCCGGGCATCAGCGCACGCGGCGCCTCCTTCGCGGGCCTGGGCATGTACGTCGAACTCGGCCGCGGCCAGGACTACTCGTGGTCCGCGACCACCTCCGGCCAGGACATCATCGACACCTACGCCGTCGAGCTGTGCCAGGACGACCACCACTACCTGTACCACGGCACCTGTACCGCCATGGACGAGGTCGAGCAGAAGAACTCCTGGTCACCGACCACGGCCGACAGCACGCCGGCGGGGTCGTACACCATGCGGGTCTGGCGCACGAAGTACGGGCCGGTGGAGTACCGGGCGACCGTCGGCGGCAAGAAGGTCGCCTACACCACCCTGCGCTCGTCGTACCTGCACGAGGCCGACTCGATCATCGGCTTCCAGATGCTGAACGACCCCGGCTTCGTCAAGGGTCCGAAGGACTTCCAGAGCGCGGCCCAGCACATCAACTACACCTTCAACTGGTTCTACGCCGACTCCCAGCACACCGCGTACTACAACAGCGGTGACAACCCGGTCCGGGCCGCCGGGGTCGACGCCGAGTTCCCGGTCTGGGCGCAGGCGGCGTACGAATGGCAGAACTGGAACCCGGACACCAACACGGCCGACTACACCCCGGCCTCCGCCCACCCCAACTCCGTCGACCAGGACTACTACGTCTCCTGGAACAACAAGCAGGCCAAGGACTACACGACCGCCTCCTGGGGCGACGGCTCGGTGCACCGCGGCAATCTGCTGGACGACCGCGTGAAGAAGCTGGTCGCGGCCGGCGGGGTGACCCGGACCAAGCTGGTGCAGGCCATGGCCGATGCGGCCCTCGCCGACCTGCGCGCCGAGGACGTACTGCCCAAGCTGCTGAAGGTGATCAACTCCTCGGCGGTGACCGACTCCACGGCCGCCGCCGCGGTGAGCAAGCTCCAGGCCTGGATCACCGCGGGAGCGGGGCGCACCGAGACCTCGGCGGGTTCGAAGACGTACGCCGACGCCGACGCGATCCGCATCCTGGACGCGTGGTGGCCGCTGCTGGTCAAGGCGGAGTTCGAACCAGGGCTCGGCAGCGACCTGTACACCGACTTCACCGGCAACCTGTCGGTCGACGAGGCCCCGTCCGCCGGACACGGCCCGACCGGCTCGCACGCCGGCAGCTCCTTCCAGTACGGCTGGTGGAGCTATGTCGACAAGGACATCCGGGCGGTGCTCGGGGAGAACGTGCAGGGCGGCCTCGCCGAGAAGTACTGCGGCGGCGGCAACCTCGGCGACTGCCGGAACATCCTGATCAGCACCCTGGACCAGGCCGCCGGCATGACGGCCGCCCAGGTCTACCCGGGCGACAGCCTGTGCTCGGCGGGCGACCAGTGGTGCGCCGACTCGATCGTGCAGCGCACCCTGGGCGGCATCAAGCACGGCAACATCAGCTGGCAGAACCGGCCGACGTTCCAGCAGGTGGTCGAGTACACCTCGCACCGGTGAAGTGACCCGGGCGGCGGGCCGCGCTCAGCCGATGCGGCCCGCCGCCAGGATCACCTGGGCCAGTTCGGGGTGCACGATGTCGCTGTGCGCCCCGGCCGGCGCCCCGCCGCGGCGGACGACCGAGGCCGCGTCGATGCTCACGCACCCCGTCGCCGGCAGCCCCGAGGCCAGCGCGGCCGCCAGGTCCAGCCGCGCGGTCCCCGGCACCGCCTGCACCCCGTCGTGCCCCATGGCACCCCACTGCGGCCCCAGCACGGCCGCGATCTCGCTGCCCACGCACGAGCGGTCGTCCCCGGACAGCCGGGAGGCCAGCGGATAGAACGTGCCGAGCGCCGCGTCGAAGTGCGAGTAGCAGCTCACCAGCGGACCGTCGATCCGCCCCTGCAGATCCTTGAGCGTCCCCGCCTTGTCCGGGGCCTGCGGCAGCCGCTCCGCGAACGCGTAGTGCGAGAAGGCGCCTTGCAGGAGGGTCACGGACTTCACCGAGCGCACCCCCTCGGGCAGCCCGCGCAGCGCGAACGACACCAGCCGCCCGCCGAAGCTGTGCCCGGCCAGGTGCACGCGCACCCCGGGCGCCGCGCCGGCCAGCTTCCCGATCACCGGCCCGAGCCCGTGCTCACCGACCGTCCCCGCGCGCCGCTTCATCGTGTAGTACGCCGCCTGCCGCAGCAGTTCCTTGGCGCCGTTCCAGGGATTCGGGATGCTGAACCCCTCGGAGGGCGCGCCAGGGGCGCCGACCGACGCGAGCGCCTCGGCGAACTCCTCGCACGCGCTCGCCGGGTCCCCGGTGAACACGCCCGGCTCGCCGTCCTCCTCGGTGTCGGCCACGCCGGGCCGTCCCTCCCCGTCGATCAGCTGCCGCACCAGCCGCCCGAACTCCGTCACCCCCTGGGCGCCGTCCGGCCGTTCGTCCAGCATCCGGGCCAGATGGCCGAGCAGGGGCGCCCGGTCCGGGAAGACCGCCAGCAGGGCGCGCCGGGTGTCCGGATCCAGCCCCGCCGTCTGCGGTGCCGCGGCCACGGCCGGCTTCGGGAAGTCCGGGATCGGCTCGTCGCTGAAGCGCATCGACGGCCAGATCACACCGGCGTACCCGAGCCGGGCGTGCGGGGCGAGCCCCGGGAGCGGGGCGAAGAAACGGCGGTACAGCGCGGTCGCGCTCGAACGGTCGTCGTTCCAGCCGTGCGCGAAGACGATCAGGTCACGGACGCCGTACTCCGTGACCTGCGCCACCAGCTGGTCGCGTTCGGTGCCGTCCACGTCCCCGTCGGCGTCGAAGGTCAGCTCCCAGTAGGGAGTCACGCTCATCCCAGGATCCGCCATGCCAGGCTCCCTCGTCGCCCCGGAAACGATGCGCAGCGATGTGGTGCGGACACATCGTCCTGCTCCGGGGCAACCTTGGCCATACACCTCGCCTCACCTGTAGAGGAGATATTCCCTTCGGGTCCGCCGGAACGCGGCCAGTTCGTCCTGCCAGGCCGCGGTCACCTCGTCGGCGGTGGCGCCCGCGTCGATCATCGTGCGCACCCGGGCGGAACCGGTGAGCCTGTCGATCCAGTCGTCCGGCCGCCAGGCGAACCCGTCCCAGACCTTCTTCGCGGTCACCAGCAGCGCGATCCCGGTGCGTACGGGGTCGTAGAGCGTCCGGTCCGTCACATGGATCTGCACCCCGCCCACCGTCCTGCCCGCGAACTTGGAGAACGTGGGCGCGAAGTACGCCTCCCTGAACCGCGCGCCGGGCAGGGCGAGTTCGTTCGCGGCGGCGGCCCAGCGGCCGTCGATGCCCTCGGCGCCGAGCAGTTCGAAGGGCCGGGTCGTGCCCCTGCCCTCCGACAGGCTGGTGCCCTCGAACATGCAGGTGCCGCAGTAGACGAGCGCCGTGTCCGGGGTCGGCATGTTCGGGCTCGGCGGCACCCACGGCAGCGCGGACGTGTCGTACCAGTCGGAGCGCCGCCACCCGCTCATCAGGACGGTGTCCAGCGCGACCGGCCTGCTCAGGAACTCGCCGTTGAACAGCCGGGCCAGCTCCGCGACGGTCATCCCGTGCGCCTGCGCGATCGGCTGCCGCCCGACGAAGGTGGCGAACTCCTTGTGGAGGACCGGCCCCTGGGCCGTGCGGCCGGTCACCGGATTGGGCCGGTCCAGGACGACGAACCGCTTGCCCGCGAGCTGCGCGGCCTCCATGCAGTCGTAGAGCGTCCAGATGTACGTGTAGAAGCGCGCGCCGACGTCCTGGACGTCGAAGACGATCGTGTCGACGCCGGCGGCGGCGAAGACGCCGGCGAGCGCCCGGCCGCTCTTGAGGTACGTGTCGTAGACCGGCAGGCCGGTCGCCGGGTCGGTGGAGCGGCCCTCGGAGCCGCCCGCCTGCGCGGTGCCCCGGAAGCCGTGTTCCGGGCCGAAGACCGCCGTCAGCCTCACCCGGGGGTCGGCGTGCATGACGTCGACGATGTGCTGGACGGTGCGCGTGACGCCCGTGGGGTTGGTGACGATGCCCACGCGCCGGCCCTCGAGGATCGCGTAACCGTCGGCCGCGAGTCTTTCGAAACCGGTGCGGAGCCGTTCGCGGGGGTGGGCTGCGCCTGCGGGGGCGGCTGCCAGCGTGGCCGATGCGAGGAGGTTCCGTCGGGACAGATGCATGTCCGGAGGTTGGCGCCGTCACCCTTTCCCTTACACATACCGACCGGTTAGTCTGGGCCGATCAGGGCCGATGCGCGTCGCGCTTTGTCGTGTCGAAGGAGACCGATGGTGGAAGCCGTGCAGGATGCGGGAGTGGTGGTCACCGGGGCCGGTGGGGGGATCGGGGCCGCGCTGGCCCGGCGGTTCGCCGCCGAGGGGGCGCGGGTCGTCGTGAACGATCTGGACGCCGAGAGGGCGAAGGCGGTCGCCGAGGAGATCGGCGGGATCGCCGTGCCCGGCGACGCCTCCGCGATCGTCGGCGACGCCCGGGACGCGCTCGGCGGCACCGTCGACGTCTACTGCGCGAACGCCGGGGTCGCCTTCGAGGACGGCGGCGAGAGCGGGCCGGCGGCCGAGAAGTCCTGGGCGACCGCCTGGGACGTCAATGTGATGGCGCACGTCCGCGCCGCCCACGAGCTGCTGCCGCACTGGCTGGAGCGCGGGCGCGGGCGGTTCGTGTCCACCGTGTCGGCCGCCGGGCTGCTCACCATGATCGGCGCCCCCTCCTACAGCGTCACCAAGCACGGTGCCTACGCCTTCGCCGAGTGGCTGTCACTGACCTACCGCCACCGGGGCCTGAAGGTGCACGCGATCTGTCCGCAGGGCGTGCGGACGGACATGCTGGCCGCGACCGGCAGCGCCGGGGACCTGGTGCTCCAGCCGACCGCGATCGAGCCGGCGGCCGTCGCGGACGCCCTGTTCCGGGGGATCGAGGAGGACCGCTTCCTGATCCTGCCGCATCCGGAGGTCGCCGAGTACTACCAGGTGCGGGCCACCGATCCGGACCGCTGGCTGAGCGGCATGAACCACATCCAGCGCAAGTGGGAGGAGGCCCGGTGAGCACCTCCCGCTACGCCGACCGGCCCTGGCTGGCCCTGCTCGACGACGCCCAGCGCGGTCCCGTCGACCCCGCCGACTCGCTGGTGCACGCGCTGCGCACCGCCGTCGCCGAGGCCCCCGACCGCACCTTCCTGGCCTACTTCGACGCCCGCCTGAGCTACCGCGAGGTGGACGAGCTGAGCGACTCCGTCGCCGCCCACCTGGCCGCGCGCGGGCTGGAGCGCGGCGACCGGGTGGCCGTGCTGCTGCAGAACTCCCCGCACTTCGTGCTCGCCGTCCTCGGCGCCTGGAAGGCGGGCGCGACCGTCGTCCCGGTCAACCCCATGTACAAGTCGGCCGAGGTGGCGCACGTCCTGCGGGACGGCGAGGTGACCGCGCTGGTCTGCTCCGACCGGGCCTGGGAGGCGTACCTGAGGGACACGGCCGCCGAGTCGCCGGTGCGGATCGTGCTCACCGGGTGCGAGCTGGACTTCCAGACGCGCAACGACGCGCGCGTGCTCGGCTTCGAGCGGCTGCCGCACGCGGCCGACGCCGACGACCTGGTCACCGTCGCCCGGCAGGGCGGCACGGCGCCCGCCGGCCGCGATCCGCGCCCCGGCGACACCGCCCTGATCAGCTACACCTCCGGCACCAGCGGCACACCCAAGGGCGCCATCAACACGCACGGCAACATCATGCACAACGCCGAGCGGCAGAGCACCGGGCTCGGACTGCCCGCGGCGCCGGTCTACTACGCGCTCGCGCCGCTGTTCCACATCACCGGCATGGTCTGCCAGTTCGGGGCCTGCCTCAACAGCGCCGGCACCCTGGTGCTCGCCTACCGCTTCGAGCCCTCACTGGTCCTGGAGGCCTTCGCCGAGCACCGCCCGCACTACACGGTCGGCCCGTCCACCGCCTACATGGCGCTCGCCGCCCACCCGGACGCCACCCGCGAGCACTTCGCCTCGTTCGTGAACATCTCCTCGGGCGGCGCCCCCGTGCCGCCGGCCCTGGTGGAGGGGTTCCGGGAGCGCTTCGGGCCGTACATCCGGGTCGGCTACGGCCTCACCGAGTGCACCGCCCCGTGCGCCTCCGTCCCGCCCGGCCTGGAGGCGCCCGTGGACCCGGTCTCCGGGACGCTGTCCGTCGGTGTGCCCGGCGCGGACACGCTCGTGCGGATCCTGGACGAGCAGGGCGCGGAGGTGCCGTTCGGGGAGCAGGGCGAGATCGTCGTACGAGGTCCGCAGGTGATCCCCGGCTACTGGCGGCGCCCGGACGCCACCGCCGAGACCTTCCCCGACGGCGAGCTGCGCACCGGCGACATCGGCTTCATGGACGAGCAGGGCTGGCTCTATGTCGTCGACCGCAAGAAGGACATGATCAACGCGTCCGGCTTCAAGGTGTGGCCGCGCGAGGTCGAGGACGTGCTGTACACCCATCCGGCGGTGCGCGAGGCGGCCGTCGTCGGTGTCCCCGACGGCTACCGGGGCGAGACCGTCAAGGCCTATATCAGCCTGCGTCCGGGCGCCGAGGCGGACCCGGATGAACTCGCGGTGTACTGCAAGGAGAGACTTGCCGCTTACAAGTACCCGCGCCAGGTGGAGATCCTGACCGACCTGCCCAAGACGGCGAGTGGCAAGATCCTCCGACGGGAACTGCGTTCCCGCGCGCACGAGACTCGATGATCAGCAAGGAAAGGCAGGTGGCGGCTGTGCCCAGAACGACGGACGGGGACGGCACCCCCGTCCCGCAGCGGCTGCTGGCCGCCGCCACCCGGCTCTTCGCGGAGCAGGGCTACGACCGCACCTCCGTGCAGGAGATCGTGGAGGCGGCAGGCGTCACCAAGGGGGCGCTGTACCACTACTTCGGCTCCAAGGACGACCTCCTGCACGAGGTGTACGCGCGCGTGCTGCGCCTCCAGATGGAGCGGCTCGACCACTTCGCCGACATGGACGCGCCGGTGGAGCAGCGGCTGAGGGGCGCCGCGGCGGACGTGGTGGTCACGACGATCGAGAACCTCGACGACGCGATGATCTTCTTCCGCTCGATGCACCACCTGAGCCCGGAGAAGAGCAAGCAGGTCCGTGCCGAGCGCCGGCGCTACCACGAGCGGTTCCGCGCGCTGATCGAGGAGGGCCAGAAGGAGGGCGTCTTCTCCACGGCGACCCCGGCCGACCTGGTCGTGGACTACCACTTCGGCTCGGTCCACCACCTGTCGACCTGGTACCGCCCGAACGGCCCGCTCACCCCGCAGCAGGTCGCCGACCACCTCGCCGACCTGCTGCTGCGGGCGCTGCGGCCGTAATGCCGTCCCGCTGTGCCGGGTGAGGGGCGCTCCCCCCGGGCGACCGCCCCTCACCCGTGTTCCTCACAGGTACTTCTTCAGCTCCCGCCGCGCCAGCGACCGCTGGTGGACCTCGTCCGGGCCGTCGGCGAGCATCAGGGTGCGGGCGCTCGCGTACAGCTCGGCCAGCGGGAAGTCCTGGCTCACCCCGCCCGCGCCGTGCAGCTGGATGGCCCGGTCGAGGATGCCGACCACCGCGCGCGGGGTGGCGATCTTGATGGCCTGGATCTCGGTGTGGGCGCCCTTGTTGCCGACGGTGTCCATCAGCCAGGCCGTCTTCAGCACCAGCAGCCGCAGCTGCTCGACGGTGACCCGGGCGTCCGCGATCCAGTTCTGGACGACTCCCTGCTGGGCCAGCGCCTTGCCGAACGCGGTACGCGAGACCGCCCGCCGGCACATCAGCTCGATCGCCCGCTCGGCCATGCCGATCAGCCGCATGCAGTGGTGGATCCGGCCGGGGCCGAGCCGGGCCTGGGCGATGGCGAAGCCGCCGCCCTCCTCGCCGATCAGGTTCGTGACCGGCACGCGCGCGTGGTCGAAGACGACCTCGGCGTGGCCGCCGTGCGAGTGGTCCTCGTAGCCGAAGACCTGCATCGCGCGCCTGACGGTCACGCCCGGGGTGTCGCGCGGGACCAGGACCATCGACTGCTGGCGGCGGATGTCGGCGCCGTCCGGGTCGGTCTTGCCCATCACGATGAAGATCTTGCAGTCCGGGTTCATCGCGCCGGAGATGTACCACTTGCGCCCGGTGATGACGTAGTCGTCGCCGTCGCGCTCGATGTGCGTGGTGATGTTGGTGGCGTCCGAGGAGGCCACCTCCGGCTCGGTCATCGCGAACGCCGAGCGGATCTCGCCGGCCAGCAGCGGCTCCAGCCACTGCTTCTTCTGCTGCTCGTTGCCGAACTGGGCCAGCACCTCCATGTTGCCCGTGTCGGGCGCGGCGCAGTTCGTCGCGGTGGGCGCGAGATGCGGGGAGCGCCCGGTGATCTCGGCGAGCGGCGCGTACTGGAGGTTGGTCAGCCCGGCGCCGTGCTCGGCGTCGGGGAGGAAGAGGTTCCACAGGCCCTGCCTGCGGGCCTCGGCCTTCAGCTCCCCGACCACGGCCGGGGTGTCCCAGGGCGAGGCAAGCGCGGCCCGCTGCTCCTCGGCCACCGCCTCGGCCGGGTAGACGTACTCGTCCATGAAGGCGAGCAGCTTGGCGCGCAGCTCCTCGGTGCGCGCGTCGAACGCGAAGTCCATCTCTGGATCAGCCTTCCTGAAGAGTGGTCAGCCCGTGGTCGATGAAGACGGGTACGAGGTCGCCGATCCGGTCGAAGCCGCGTCCGACCGTCTGGCCGAGCGTGTACCGGAAGTGGATGCCCTCCAGGATCACGGCGAGCTTGAACCAGGCGAACGCCGTGTACCAGGAGACGGCGGACACGTCGCGTCCCGAGCGCGCGGCGTACCGCTCGATCAGCTCCTGCGGTGAGGGGTGTCCGACGGCCGTGGCGGTCGTGGAGATGGGGGAGTCGGGCAGCTCCAGCGGCCGGCTGTACATCACCAGCAGGCCCAGGTCCGTGAGCGGGTCGCCGAGGGTGGACATCTCCCAGTCGAGGATCGCCTTGATCCGGTCGTCCTCGCCGATCAGGACGTTGTCCAGCCGGTAGTCGCCGTGGACGACGGTGGGTGCGGGGGAGTGCGGCAGCTCCCGCCCCAGGGCCGCGTGCAGCTCGTCGATGCCGGCCAGTTCGCGGTTGCGGGAGGCGTCCAGCTGCTTGCCCCAGCGGCGCAGCTGCCGGTCCAGGAAGCCCTCGGGGCGGCCGAAGTCGGCGAGGCCCACCTCGGCGGGGTCCACCGCGTGCAGCTCTACCAGCGTGTCGACCAGGGACAGCACCGCGCCCCGGGTGCGTTCGGCGCCGAGCGGGGCGAGCTGGTCCGCGGTGCGGTACGGGGTGCCCTCGACGAACTCCATGACGTAGAACGGCGCCCCGAGCACCGCCTCGCCCTCGGGGTTCTCACACAGCAACACGGGGCGCGGGACCGGCACCCGGGTCGGGTGCAGGGCGCTGATCACGCGGTGCTCGCGCTTCATGTCGTGCGCGGTGGCCAGCACATGGCCGAGCGGGGGCCGCCGGACGACCCACTTCGAGGTGCCGTCCGAGACCGCGTAGGTGAGGTTCGACCGTCCGCCCTCGATCAGCCGGCCGGTCAGAGGGCCGCTCACGAGACCGGGGCGCTCTCGGTCGAGCAGGGCGCGCAGCCGGTCCAGGTCGAGTCCGGGCGGGTGGTCGGCGCTCATACATCACTCCTACGAACGGGTGAACAGGACCCATTCATGATGCCGACCGGTCGGTATGTCGTCCAGTGGGTGCGCCCAACATCAGGCCGAACGTGACCTGAGCCACGATATGCCGACGGCCCCCCGGCGCGCTGCCCGGGGAGCCGTCGGCCTTGTTCCGCTGGGTCAGTGATCGTCCCAGTGGCCCTCGTGCTCGGCGTGCCGGTGTCCGTCGTGCAGGTAGTCGACGTGGTCGCCGTGACGCACCTGCGCGTGTCCGCACTCGTCGTGGTGCACGTGCTCATGGCCCGCGTGCGGGGTGTGCCCGGCCGGTTCGCACTCGTCCCAGTGGCCCTCGTGCTCGCGGTGCAGGTGGCCGTCGTGCGCGTAGTCCAGGTGGTCGCCGTGCCGCACGGCGTTGTGCCCGCAGCCCGGACCGTGGCGGTGCGTGCCGTGATCGGTGTGTTCCTGGTGAAGGGTGGTCATGGTGCTCACCTTCGGGGGCGGGGTCTCGCATTCAGGGGCGGGTTTCCAACGACGCACAGGCTACGCGCGATTCACACATATCCCGGAATATCGGTCGCGTGGCGACGAAGGGCGAGCTAGACGACCAGGAGCGCGGCGCACACCGCCAGGCCGACCGCGTACAGCACCGCCGCCGTCGCGTGCCGCGGTGCGAGCGCGGGCGGCCGGGAACCGGTCGTGAGGGCGCGGATCCGGTGGTGCGCCACGCCCAGGAAGCCCAGGAAGAGCATGCAGCACAGGCCGCAGACGGCGATGCCGGGCGCCGAGGCACCGCCGTGCAGGGCGGTCTTGACGGCGAGTACGGCGGCCACGGCGGCCGAGAGGGTCGTACGACGCCAGGCCAGCCGGGTGCGCTCCGGCTGCAGCCCCGGGTCGCGCCCGGGCGTGCTCACCCCGCCCATCCGAGCAGCACCACGACGATCATCGCCACCGCCACCACGGCGACGACCAGGCTCAGCACCGCGGGGAACCGGGAGGCGGGCAGGTCCTCGCCGCGCCGGATCGCCCGCTCGCAGCGCACCCAGTGGTTCACGGCGCGCAGGGAGCACAGCACACCGGCCACGAGCAGGGCGAGCGCGAGCCCCACCCGCCAGGCCCAGCGCAGGTCCGGCAGGAACTGGTCCACCGCGAATCCGCCGCCGATCAGCGCGAGCGCCGTCCGCAGCCAGGCGAGAAAGGTGCGCTCGTTGGCCAGCGAGAACCGGTAGTCGGGCGTGTCGCCCTCCTCCCGCACCCGCTCCGGTGCGAACCACAGCTGGACGTTGCGCACGAATTCGCTCACGCCGCCGACCCTACCGGCGTCTCACCTGCCGGAACGGAACGCCCTCAGCCTCTCGTAGGCCGCCAGCCCGTCCGGCACCCACTCCCACTCGCGCAGCCGCCGCTCGACCTCCTCCTCGGCCAGGAAGCCGTGCCACTGCACCTCCTCCGCCTGGGGCCGTACGGGCAGTTCGCAGCGGACCTCGTACACCGCCGACCACCAGCTGTTCCCGGCCCCGTCTTCGTACAGGAACTTGAAGAGGAACGAGGGGCGGGGCAGCCCGGTCACACCCAGCTCCTCCTCGGCCTCCCGCAGCGCCGCCTCGTCGTAGGACTCGCCGGCCCCGACGACCCCGCCGACGAAGGTGTCGTACAGGGAGGGGAAGACCAGCTTGGTGGCGGTGCGCCGGTGCACGAAGAGCCGGCCGGCCGCGTCCCGGGCCTCGACAAATACACAGCGGTGGCGCAGACCCCGGGCGTACGCCTCGCCGCGCGGAGCCCGGCCGATGACCCGGTCGTTCTCGTCGACGATGTCGAGGATCTCCTCAGCAGGGTTCATGCCCCCATCCAAGCAGGGGGCTCAGCGGCGCTCGAGATCCCGTGCCGAGGGCT
The DNA here is from genome assembly GCF_001636945.3 of Streptomyces sp. FXJ1.172. NCBI lineage: Bacteria > Bacillati > Actinomycetota > Actinomycetes > Kitasatosporales > Streptomycetaceae > Streptomyces > Streptomyces sp. FXJ1.172. Next base: position 7,228,608 of record NZ_CP119133.2, read on the forward strand.
CCGTCTCCGCCGTTCCGCACGGCAGCGCCGGGTGCAGCCCGAGCAGCACGATGCCCGCGACCACGGCCGCGAGTCCCGCCGCCTCCCAGGCCAGCGCCCCGGTGTCGGTACGCAGCCGGTCCCCGAGGAAGCCCACCCCGCACAGGATCCCGGCCAGCGGCTCGGCCGCGGTGAGCGCGGGCAGCGACATGCGCAGCGGGGCCGTCTCGAACGCGCTCTGCACCAGGACCAGGCCGGTGACCCCGCACACCAGCACGCCGTAGGGCTGCCAGCCGGTGAACAGCTCCGTGAGGCCGCCCGCGGAGAAACGGGTACCGCTGACCCGGGTCAGCGCGTCCTGCACGCCGTACAGCAGCCCGGCCGCGGTGGCCAGCAGCACCGGGCCCCAGCTCAGCCGGGAGCGTTTGCCGTACGTCGTGAGCACCAGGGCCGCGCCGACCATCGCGCCGATGATCAGCCAGTGCCGCAGCGGATCGGTGACGACGTGGCCGGCGCGCGGCTCGCCCGCCGTGATGAACGCGCTCACCCCGCCCGCGAGCAGCAGCAGACCCGCCCAGCCCTGCCGGCCCAGGGGCTGCTTCGTCTGGCACCGGGAAAGGGCGAGCGCGAACAGCAGGTTGGTCGCCAGCAGCGGTTCGACGAGGGAGATGTCGCCCTTGCCGAGGGCGATTGCGCCCAGCACCATGCCGGTCACCATCAGCGCGAGCCCGCCCAGCCAGCGCGGCACCCGCATCAGGTCCAGTAGCAGCCGGAAGGACAGGAAGTCGCCGAGCGGTGCCTTCTGTGCGGCGTTCTGCTGGAGCACGAACCCGAAGCCCAGGCAGCAGGCCGCACTCACGGCGAGAAGGAGAACCAGAACGGACACGCTGCGTACCTCGATCATCCGGGGGGGGGACCACGGGCGTGTAATGGCCGACTGTAGCGCCCCCGGAACGGCATTGACCCGGAAGAACCCGCAACCGGGCGTCGGCGGGCGCTCGGCCCGCCATGCTGCGTGGCTTCGCCGTCCCGCGCCATGGCGTACGCCACAGCGGCCGGCCGGGTATCGCGTCCACGGCCGGGCCCACCTGCAAGGGAGAGGCTCAAGTTCCGCTTGTGGAACGCTAGTTGAAGCCAGTAACACCAGCGTTCCGCTTGACGCAAACCTTGGCTGGGGGTTTGCTGTGCGTGATCGGTCGATGGCAGCCCGAGAAACAGGAAGTCCGCGGTGCCCCCACTCCCCCCTCTGCTCGGCACCGGCCGGGCCCTGACGGACCAGTCCGGCGACACCGCCCCGGACGACTCCGCCGCGGACGGCCCGGGCGCCTACGACGCCGCCCTGGACGACGCCGAACTGCGCACCGCACGCGCCGCGTTGGCCCAGGGCCGCCGGCAGGCCGCCCGCTCCCTGCTGCTGCACACCGGCGACGACTGGGACCGCCGGGGCCACCGCCTCACCGTGCTCGCCCAGGAGCCGTACGCCGTCGCCTGGGCCCGGGAGTGGCTGCTCGCCGAGCCCGGCTCCGCCGACGCCGGCGTGCTCTTCGCCCTCGCCCAGGTCCACCGTGCCCTGCGCGGCAAGGAGGACCCCGACCGGGCCCGCGAGGCCTGCGCCGCGGCCGCCGCGCTCGCCCCCGCCGACCCCACTGCCTGGCTCGGCCTGCTGCAGCTCGCCCGCACCCTCGGTCCGGAGCGCGAACTGCTCGCCGTCTTCGCCGAGCTGCGCCGCCGCCACCCCGAACACCACCACGGCCACCATCTGCTCCTCGCCCGGCTCGCCGAACGGCCCGCAGGCGGCCGGGGCGCCGAGACCCACGAGGTGTACGACCTCGCCGAGCTGGCCGCAGCCACGGCCCCGGCCGACTCCCCGCTCGCCGTCCTGCCGCTCGTCGCGTACGCCGAGCGCTACCGGGTCCTCGCCGCCACCGGCCTGGCCCCCGCCGACCCGGCCGCCTCCGGGCACTGGTCCGGCCCCCGCGCCCGCCGGATCCTCAGGGCCTGCTTCGACTGGTGGCTGGAGTGGGAGCACGACGAACACCCCCGCCGCCACATCGACCTCAACCACCTGGCGTTCGCGCTGTCCGGCGCCGGCCGCCACGCCGAGGCGGCGGCCCTGTTCCGGCGCATCGGCGCCCACGCCACCGAGGCGCCCTGGTCCTACGCGCACCGCGACCCGCGCGCCTGCTTCCGCGAGGCCCGCGCCCGCGCACTGAACGGCACGGCGGGCTGAGCCGTAAGACTCGTACGTAAGAAGTGATTACGGAAGTCTGACCAGTGACCCCATTGTCTGGCTCCACACAGCCCCGAGTGCTCGAATGAATACGTGAACTCTGAACAATCCGAGGAGCGGGGCGGCGAGCCGGGCGGCAGGCCCATCGGCCGCCGCGTCCTCCTCGGCACCCTCGGCCTGGGCGCGCTCGGCGTGGTCGCCGCGCCCACGCTGCAACGCGGCCTGGAGGGCTTCCTCGGCAGCGTCGCCGGCAACGACCCCACCGGCCTGACCGGCCTGCTGCCCAACGGCGGCGGCTTCCGCTACTACTCCGTCGCCGCGTCGGTGCCGCACAAGAACGCCGCGGACTACCAGCTGAAGATCGACGGCCTCGTCGACCACCCGCGCACCTACACCCTGGACGACCTGCGCGCCCTGCCGCAGACCCGGCTGGTCAAGGACGTCCAGTGCGTCACCGGCTGGCGGGTGCCCGGCACCCCCTTCGAGGGCGTCCGCCTCTCCCGGCTGCTGGACACGGCAGGGGTGCACGGGACGGCGAAGGCGATCCGCTTCACGTGCTTCGACGGCACCTACACCGAGAGCCTCACCCTCGACCAGGCACGCCGCCCGGACATCCTGGTCGCGCTGCGCATGCAGGACAAGGACATCGGACACGACCACGGCGGCCCGGTCCGCCTCTACGTCGCCCCCATGTACTTCTACAAGTCCGCCAAGTGGCTCTCCGGCATCACGGTCACCGACCGCGTCGAGCCCGGCTACTGGGAGCACCTCGGCTACGACGTCGACGCCTGGGTCGGCAAGTCGAACGGACGGACCGATGACCCTACAAGCTGACACACCGGCCCCGGCCGCCGCCCGGCTCCGCCGTTTCAGCCGGGCCGAACGCTGGGTGCACCGTACGACGGCCGTGCTGATGGGCGTGTGCGTGGTGACGGCCGCGATCCTCTACATCCCGCAGCTGGCGATCCTGGTCGGCCGCCGGGAACTGGTCGTCCGGGTCCACGAGTGCGCGGGCCTCGCCCTGCCGGTGCCGGTCCTGCTGGGCCTCGCCTCCCGTGCCTTCCGGGCCGACCTGCGCTTCCTCAACCGCTTCGGGCCGCACGACCGGATCTGGCTGCGCGCGGCGCTGGTCCGCGACAAGCGCCGCTCCTCGCGTCCGGCCGGCAAGTTCAACGCCGGCCAGAAGGTCTACGCCGCCTGGATCGCCGGCGCCACGCTGGTCATGCTCGGCACCGGTCTGCTGATGTGGTTCACCCACCTCGCCCCGCTGATGTGGCGCACCTCGGCGACCTTCGTCCACGACTGGCTGGCCCTGACGATCGGCGTGGTCCTGGCGGGCCACATCGGCATGGCCCTGGGCGACCCGGAGGCGAGAAGGGGCCTGCGCACCGGGACGGTGAACGAGGACTGGGCGAAGCGGGAGCACCCGCTCTGGCGTCCCTGACACCGGTCAGAACTCCAGCAGCACCTTGCAGGACCGCTCCCGGTCGGCGGCCAGCGCGAACGCGTCCCCCGCCGCCCGCACCGGAACCACCCCACTGACGAGCCCGTCGAACTTCCCCTCGGCCGCCAGCAGCCGAAGCGCGTCGTCGAACTCGGCATCGAAGCGGAACGCGCCCCGCAGCTCGATCTCCCGGCTCACCAGCAGGTTCCCGGCGAACGGGCTCGGCCCCGGCGGCAGCATCCCGAGCTGGACGACCACACCCGCGCGCCGTACGTGCCGCAGGCAGGTGTCGAGCCCGGCCGCGGCGCCCGACGCCTCGACGGCCACGTCGACCTCGTCCGGCCGGCCGGCATCCTCCGGATCGTCGGCCCGTACGAGCGTGTCGGCGCCGGCGACGGCCGCGTACCCGAGCGCCTGGGGCACCAGGTCGGTCACCGTCACCCGTGCCGCGCCGGCCGCCTTCGCCGCCGCGACCACCAGGCACCCGATCGGCCCGGCCCCGGTCACCAGCACATGCCGGCCGGAGACGTCCCCGGCCCGCCGCACCGCGTGCAGCGCCACCGACAACGGCTCGGCGAGCGCGGCCCGGCGCAGCCCGAGCCCGTCCGGAAGCTCCCTCAACTGCCCGACGGGTACGGCAACTTGGGCCGCGAATGCGCCCTGTACGTGCGGAAAGCGGGCCGCGCTGCCCAGATACCGCACGTCCCGGCACACGTTCGCCCGCCCGTCCGCGCACTCCGGGCAGCGCCCGCAGGGCGTGGCGGGGTGCACGGCCACCGCCGTGCCCGGTGCGGGACCGGTGGCCCCGGCGCCGTAGGACACCACCGTGCCCACCACCTCGTGCCCGGGCACCATCGGCTCGCGGAGCCGGAAGTCCCCGACCCCGCCGTGCCGCCAGTAGTGCAGATCGGAGCCGCAGATGCCGCCGTAGCGGACGGCGACCAGGGCCTCGCCGGGCCCGGGGACGGGCACCGCAAGCTCCGCGACCCGCAGGTCGCCCGCGCCGTGAAGCACACAACCCAGCATTGCCGCAGCCCCTTTCCACAAGGACGACAAGGACGCTCGTCTTCCTAAAGGACGCTCGTCATGCCGCCGTCGACGTAGAGGATCTGCCCGCTCACGAAGTCGGCCGCGGGCGAAGCGAGGAAGAGCACGCCGCCCACCAGGTCCTCGGTGCGGCCCCAGCGGCCGGCCGGGGTGCGCCGGCGCACCCAGGCGCTGAACTCCTCGTCCTCGACGAGGGGCTTGGTCAGCTCGGTCTCGATGTAGCCCGGTCCGAGCCCGTTGACCTGGACACCGTACGGTCCCCAGTCCGCGCACATGCCCTTGGTGAGCATCTTCAGCGCGCCCTTGGCCGCCGCGTAGGGCGCGATGCCGGGCCGGACGACCTCGCTCTGCAGCGAGCAGATGTTGATGATCTTGCCGTGGCCGCGCCCGGTCATCCGGCGGGCCGCCTCCCGGCCGACCAGGAAGGCGCTGGTGAGGTTGGTGTCCAGGATCCGGTGCCAGCCGGCGTCCGTGAACTCCAGCAGCGGGGCGCGCAGTTGCATGCCCGCGTTGTTCACCAGGATGTCGAGCGGGCCCACCCGCTCCTCGACGTCCGCGATCCCGGCGGCCACCGAGGCCGCGTCGGTCACGTCGAAGACCGCCGTGCGGATCCGGTCCCCGGGCAGGTGGGCCGCCGCCTCGTCCAGCCGGCCGCCGTCACGTCCGTTGAGGACCACCGTGCACCCGGCCTCGGCCAGGCCCCGGGCCAGCGCGAGGCCGATGCCCCGGCTCGAGCCCGTGACCAGGGCCGTACGGCCGCCGATGTCGAAGAGCGGGTGACTCATCGCGGTGTCCCTAGATGATCAGTGAGAGGAGCAGGACCAGTCCGCCGCCGACCACCGAGAGGATCGTCTCCATCGCCGACCAGGTCTTGATGGTCTGCCCGACGTCCAGCCCGAAGTACTCCTTCACCAGCCAGAAGCCGGCGTCGTTGACATGACTGAAGAAGAGCGAGCCGGCGCCGATGGCGAGGACCAGCAGGGCGGTGTGGGTGGTCGACATGGTCGCCGCGAGCGGCGCGGCCAGACCGGCCGCCGAGACCGTCGCCACCGTCGCCGAGCCCGTGGCCAGCCGGATCACGACCGCGATCAGCCAGCCCAGCAGCAGCGCCGGGATCGACCAGTTCTTGGAGATGTCCAGGATCATCTGGCCCACACCGGAGTCGATCAGCGTCTGCTTGAAGCCACCGCCCGCGCCGACGATCAGCAGGATGCCGGCGATCGGCATCAGGCCCTTCTCGACCGTCTGCTGGAGCCGCTCCTTGCTGAACCCGGCGGGCCGGCCCAGCGTGAAGAAGCCGACGATCACGGCCGCGAGCAGCGCGATCAGCGGGGAGCCGACGACGTCGAAGACGCGCTGCGTCCTGTTCGCCGGGTCGTCGACGACGATGTCCACCAGCGCCTTGGCCAGCATCAGCACCACCGGCAGCAGCACGGTGGCGAGCGTCGCGCCGAAGCCGGGGCGGCGCTCCAGCTGCTCCGAGGCGCGCTGCGGCAGCATCCGGTCGGGCGCCTGGACGTCCACCCAGCGGGCCGCGACCCTGGAGAACAGCGGACCGGCGATGATCACCGTCGGGATCGCGACCACGATGCCGAGCGCCAGGGTCACACCCAGGTTGGCCTTGACCGCGTCGATCGCGACCAGCGGGCCGGGGTGCGGCGGGATCAGGCCGTGCATCACGGACAGACCGGCGAGGGCCGGGATGCCGATGCGCATCAGGGAGTAGTTGCCGCGCTTGGCGACCATCAGCACGACCGGGATCAGCAGCACGATGCCGACCTCGAAGAACAGCGGCAGGCCGATCACGGAGGCGATGAGCACCATCGCCCAGGGCATCGCGCGCCCGCCGGCCTTGGCGAGGATCGTGTCGACGATCTGGTCGGCGCCGCCGGAGTCGGCGAGCAGCTTGCCCAGGATCGCCCCGAGCGCGATCAGGACGCCGACGCCGGCCACCGTGGAGCCGAGTCCGGTGGTGAAGCTGGTGATCGTCTTGTCGAGCGGTGCCCCGGCGGCCGCCCCGAGCGCCAGCGACCCGATGGTCAGCGCCAGGAAGGCATGGAGCTTGAACTTGGTGATGAGCAGGACGATCACGGCTATGCCCACCAGGACGGCGATGCCCAGCTGGGCGTGTCCGGCGGAGGTGATCGGCGGAGGCGTGTCCGCTGCCAGCATCTCGACGCTGAGTCTGGTCACGGGGGTTCCCTTGCGGTTACGGGGGACTTTTCGGGGGTGTCCCGCGGGGAGCGGGGTGTACGCGGATGCGGCTGCTCAGGCGGATGCGGCGGGAAGCGCGGCCAGCGCCTGGACGGCGCGTTCGGTGATCTCCTCGGGGCTGCCGCTGACGTCGACGGCGACTCCCGCCTCGTCCGGCTCCAGGGGCTGGAGCGTCGCGAACTGGGAGTCCAGCAGGGCGGTCGGCATGAAGTGGCCCTGCCGGTGGCCCATCCGGTCCTCGATCAGCTTCCGGTCGCCCGTGAGGTGCACGAACACGACCCCGGGAGCCGCGGCCCTGAGCCGGTCGCGGTACGACCGCTTCAACGCCGAGCTGCTGACCACCCCGCCCAGCCCGGCCCGCCCGTGCGCCCAGTGCCCGATGGCGTCCAGCCACGGCCACCGGTCGGTGTCGTCCAGCGGGGTCCCGGCCGACATCTTGGCGATGTTGGCCGGCGGGTGGAAGTCGTCGCCCTCGGCGTACGGGACGCCCAGCCGCGCGGCGAGCAAGGGACCGATGGTGGTCTTGCCCGTCCCCGCGACGCCCATCACGACGACGACCTGGGGGGTACGCATTACTGCCTCGCTGTCTTCCTCGACATCCGACGCCACATCGGCGTCGCCACACTGAAACCCATTAGGTCCGACGAATTCAAGAGTCTGTGACGTATAAGTCTGACTTTTTCAGCGGGTGATCCACGCCGTACGCTGAGTGCATGAGCACACCGGGCCGGGGGCTGCACGGCCATGTACTGGACACCCTCGGCCCCGCGATCACCGCGGGCGAGTACCCGCCGGGCAGCGTCCTGCGCACGGACGAACTCGCCCAGCACTTCGAGGTGTCACGCTCCGTGATGCGCGAGGCGGTCCGCGTGCTCGAATCCATGCACCTGGTCGAGTCCCGCCGCCGGGTCGGCGTGATCGTCCGCCAGAAGTCCGAGTGGAACGTCTACGACCCGCAGGTCATCCGCTGGCGCCTCGCGGGCGCCGACCGCCCGCACCAGCTGCGCTCGCTGACCGTGCTGCGCTCCGCGGTCGAACCCGTCGCCGCGGGCCTCGCCGCGCGGCACGCGACGGCCGGGCAGTGCGCCGAACTCACCGAGTGCGCGCTCGGCATGGTGGCCAACTCACGCGGCCACCAGCTCGAGGGGTACCTGATACATGACATGGCCTTCCACCGCGTCATCCTGACCGCCTCGGGCAACGAGATGTTCGCCCGCCTCGGCGACGTCGTCGCCGAGGTCCTGGCCGGCCGCACCCACCACGAGGTCATGTTCGAGGACCCCGACCCGGCGGCGGTCACCCTGCACGTCCAGGTCGCCGAGGCGGTGCGCGCGGGCGACGCGGCCCGCGCCGAGGAACTGACCCGGCAGATCACCGTGGGCGCCCTCCAGGAACTGGACATCCTGGCGCCCTGACCGGATCAGTCCAGGAACTCCCCGTCCACGTACACCCAGGCCCCGTCCACCCGCTCGAACCGGCTGCGCTCGTGCAGCGAACCGCCCCGGTAGGAGGCGCGGAACGTCACCGTGCCCGTGGCGTGGAAGGCGGACCCGTCGGTGCTGTCCAGGATCTCCAGCCCCGTCCACCGCATCCGCGGATCGAGGTCCAGCCGCCCCGGCCGGGTCCGTGGATGCCAGGTGCGCAGCAGATACCCGGCGTCCCCCGTCACGAACGCGCTGTACCGCGAGCGCATCAGCAACTCGGCACTCGGCGCGGTGGCCGCTCCGGCGTGGAAGCGGCCGCAGCAGGCGTCGTACGGCCGGGGGAGCCCACAGGGACAGGTGCGCGAGGTCATGCCCCACATTCTGCCCGGCCGAGGAGAGGCGCCCGCCCCTGGCCGGGTGCACAGTGGAAAGGAAGTCCGGTACCGGGAGGCGAGAGGGACGATGACCGATCCCATGCGCGGCCGTCCTCCGGCCGTCAAGGAGTGGCGGCTGAACCTGTATCTGTCCGAGCACGACCCGGACACCACGGCCCGGATCGTGCTGGACACCGGTGACAACGTGATGGAGAGCCGCGCCGAGGCCCGCCGCAACCCGTACGACCCCGACGTCCCGGAGATCGGCGACGAACTGGCCGCCGGGCGGGCACTCATCGCCATGGGAAGGATCCTGCTGCGCGCCGCCGACGGGGACATGAAGGCGGTGGGGGCGGTCGACCTGGAGGACCCTTCGCCGCTGTGGCTGGACCGGGAGTGAGACCCGCCGCTCCCGCTCGCGCAGGAAAGTGACGACAGGACCTAGGTGTGACCTAGGTGTGCTGTCCCGGGACGACCGGCAGCGGCGGCAGCTTCGCCCCGTACACCCATGCCTCGAACAGTCCGGCCGGTGACTCGTCCGCGAACCTGGTCACGTGTTCGACGAACGCCGCCGTCGTCACCGACCCGCCCCGGTGCTGGCGCACCCAGCCGCGCAGCATGCGGAAGAACGCGTCGTCGCCGAGCGCGCAGCGCAGCGCGTGCAGGGTCAGCCCGCCCCGCTCGTAGAGCCGGTCGTCGAACATCGACCGGCGCCCCGGATCGGCCAGCCGCAGATCCTGCGGCTGCCCGGCCAGCAACCGGTGGGCCGCGGCGGCCAGTTGCTGGGCGCTGCGACCGCCCGAACGCTCGGACCACAGCCACTCCGCGTACTTGGCGAAGCCCTCGTTCAGCCAGATGTGCCGCCAGTCGGCGATGGACACGCAGTTGCCGAACCACTGGTGCGCCAGCTCGTGCGCCACCAGCCGCTCCGAACCCCGGTTGCCGTCCACGTGGTTGGAGCCGAACAGCGACAACCCCTGTGCCTCGACCGGCACATCGAGTTCCTCCTCCGTCACCGCGACCGCGTACTCCTCGAACGGGTACGGCCCGAACAGCTCCTGGAACAGCTCCATCATCGCGGGCTGGCGCGCGAAGTCCCGGGAGAACGCGGGCAGCAGATGGGCCGGGATGTGGCCGTGCTGCGGCACCCCGCCCGGCCCCGGATCGCCCAGCAGCACCGTCTGCAGCTTGCCGATCGCGAGTCCGACGAGATAGCTGGACGTGGGCGCGGACTGCTCGTACACCCAGGTGGTCGTGGACGCCTTCGTCGTCCGGGTCAGCAGCCGCCCGCCCGAGACCACGGCGTACGCCGACGGCGTGGTGACCTGGATCAGGTACGACGCCTTGTCGGCGGGCCGGTCGTTGCACGGGTACCAGGACGGCGCCCCGGTCGGCTGGCTCGCCACCAGCGCCCCGTCCGCCAGCTCCTCCCAGCCGATCCCGCCCCAGGGGCTGGTCACCGGCTTGGGATTGCCGGACCAGTGCACCTCCACGGTGAAGGCGGCCCCGGCGCGCAGCGGCTTCGCCGGCTTCACCCGCAGCCTCCCGCCCCGGTGCGTGTAGTGCGGCTGTCGGCCGTCCACCCGGATCCGGCCGATCCTGAAGCCGGCCAGGTTCAGCTGGAACTCGGCCAGCGGCGCCCGGCCCGCGATGGCGTTGATCCGGGCGGTGCCGGCCAGCCGGTTGGGGCCCGGCCGGTAGTCCAGCGTGAGTTCGTAGCGATGCACCCGGTACCGGGGATCGCCGTTGTCCGGGAAGTACGGGTCCGGGCCGGCCGACTGCTGAACTGCCACTGCTGTGTCTGCTCCCTGCGCTGTGCCACCACCGCGTGCCGGTCCACCGCCCACCGGTTCCGAAGGGGGTGCGCTCACGGGCGCCATGCCTCGATCGGGTTGCCGAGCCAGCGGGTGTCGTCCGGAACGGACTCCGCGGCCATGACGAGCGACGCGGGACCCAGTGTCGTACGGGCCCCGACCGTGCTGCCGGGCAGCACGATCCCGCCAGGCCCCAGGGTGGCGCCCGCACGGAGAACCACAGTATCCGTCCGCAAGATCCGGTCATGGAAGAGGTGGGTCTGCAGCACACAGCCGCGGTTCACGGTGGCGCCGTCCTCCAGCGTCACCAGGTCCGTCTCCGGCAGCCAGTAGCTCTCCACCCACACGCCCCTGCCGATGCGCGCGCCGAGTCCGCGCAGCCAGGCCGTCATCACCGGCGTGCCCGGTACGGACCCGGCCAGCCACGGCACGGCCAGCACCTCGACGAAGGTGTCGGCCAGCTCGTTGCGCCACACGAACGCGCTCCACAGCGGATGCTCCCCGGCCCGGTGCCGCCCCACGAGCAGCCACTTCGCGACGACCGAGACCAGCCCCGCGACGACACCCGCCACCAGCAGCACCGGACCCGACAGCGCCCAGGCCCACGGGCCCAGCGCACACAGCGCCGACACCGTCGCCGCGGCCAGCGCCGCCGAGCACAGCACCGGAACGATCCGGCACAGCTCCACCAGCCCGCGCGCCCACAGCAGCCGGGCCGGCGGGTCGTAGGTACGGCTCTGGTCCGCGTCGGCGGCGCTGCGCGGCAGCTTCACCGGGGGCAGCCCCAGGTACGAGGTGCCCTTCTTCGCCTTCTTGGGCGTCGCCGACAGCACACCGACCAGACCGCCGTCCGGCACCCGCCGCCCCGGCGCGGTCATTCCGGAGTTCCCGAGGAAGGCCCGGCGCCCGATCTGCGCGCGTCCGATCCGCATCCAGCCGCCGCCCAGCTCGTACGGCGCGGTCAGCGTGTCGTCCGCGAGGAACGCCCCGTCGCCGACGGTGGTCAGGCTCGGCAGCGCCAGCACGGTCGACACCTCGGCACCCCGCCCGATCCGCATCCCCAGCAGCCGCAGCCACACCGGTGTGACCAGCCCGGCGTACAGCGGGAACAGCGTCTCGCGGGAGCGGTCCATCAGCTGCGTCACGGCCCACGCCTGCCAGCCCACCCGGCTGTGCGTCGGATGCGTGCCCTCGCGCAGCCCGAGGCTCAGCACGCGTACGGCGACGAGGATCAGCAGCGCGTACGCCAGCCCGTAGGCCAGCGTGGCCGGGACCAGCGCGAGCGCGGCCCCGCGCAGGGCACCGGCCGCGAAGGCGCCGGGCGCCACGAAGAGCCGGGCGACCAGCAGCGCGGCCACGCCCGCGACCAGCGGCAGCGCGCTCAGCGCATGACCGGTGACGCCGTACATCACCCGCCAGTACGTGCCCCGCTGCGGGCGTTCCTGCGGCCAGTTGCGCTTGGCCTTGCCCAGCTTGACCGCGGGCGCGCCCGCCCACCGCTGACCGGTCGGTATCTGCCCGCTGACCGCCGAGCCGGGGGCCACCTCGGCCCGCTTGCCGACCCGGGCGCCCGGGAAGAGCATGCTGCGGGTGCCGACGGTGGCGTGCGCGCCGACCTTGACCGGGCCGACCACCAGCCGGTCGCCGTCCAGCCAGTACCCCGACAGATCGACCTCGGACTCCACGGCCGCGCCCCGGCCCAGTTTGAGCATGCCGGTGACCGGCGGCAGCGAGTGCAGATCGACCTCGGGCCCGACCTTGGCGCCCAGCGCGCGGGCGTACCGCTCCAGCCAGGAGCCCGTCAGGGTGGTGGCCCCGCTGAACTCGGCCAGCCGCTCGGCGGTCCACAGCCGCAGATGCAGGCCGCCACCGCGCGGATACCGCCCTGGTTCCAGGCCCCGCAGCAGCAGCCGCGCCCCGCCCGCCGCGATGGCGATCCGGCCGGGCGGGGTGAAGAGCAGCAGGCCACCGACGGCGATGAGCCACCAGGGCGCGGTCGGCAGCCAGGCGTACCCGGTCAGCAGATTCCCGACGGCGGCCAGCACCAGCGTCCAGCGCAGCCCGAGCACCGTGAACAGCGGGAGGAGCAGCAGCAGCTGCAGCGCCTGGGCACGCACCGGCACCGGCGCCACCGTGCGGGCCTTGCCGTCGTCCTGCGCCGAGTCCTCCAGCCGCCGGGCCAGCTTGCGCAGGACGGGCTGCTGGTAGATGTCGAGGACGGCGGCACTCGGGTAGCGGGTGCGCAGCCGGGTGGTGAGCTGGGCGGCGGCCAGACTGCCGCCGCCGATCGCGAAGAAGTCGTCGAAGGCGCTGGTCACCGGGATGCCGAGGACCGCGGCCCACTGCTCGGCCAGCCAGGCCTCGGTGCCGTACAGGCCGGCCTTGGGCGTCTCGACGCCCTCCAGCGGCCACGGCAGGGCGCCCCGGTCCACCTTCCCGGACGTCCGGGTCGGCAGCTCGGCGACGGGCGCGAGCAACGGCACCAGCGCGGCCGGCAGCTCGGCGCGCAGCTTCTCCACGGCGGCCGCGTGGTCCCAGCCGTCCTGGGTGACGACATAGCCGACGAGCAGCTGATTGCCGCTGCGGGCGGTGCGCACGGCGGCCGCGGCCCCCGCCACCTGGGGCAGCGCCTGCAGCGCGGCGTCCACCTCGCCCAGCTCGATCCGCCGCCCGCCGAGCTTGATCTGCTCGTCGGCCCGGCCCAGGAAGACCAGCCCTTCCGGCTCGGCCCTGACCAGGTCACCACTGCGATAGGCCCGCTCCCAGCCGAGGGATTCCAGGGGCGCGTACTTCTCCGCGTCCTTCTCGGCGTCGAGATACCGCGCGAGCCCGACCCCGCCGATCACCAGCTGCCCGCTGCCGCCCATGGCCACGGGCTCACCGGCCTCGTCGACGACGGCCAGCTCCCAGCCGTTCAGCGGCAGCCCGATCCGTATGGGCTCCTCGCCGGTGAGCAGCGACGCGCAGGCCACGACGGTCGCCTCGGTCGGCCCGTAGGTGTTCCACACCTCGCGCCCCTCGGTGACCAGCCGCTGCGCCAGCTCGGGCGGGCAGGCCTCGCCGCCGAAGATCAGCAGCCGTACGTCGTTGAGCGTCCCGGGCTCCCACAGCGCCGCCAGCGTCGGCACCGTGGACACGACCGTGATCTCCTGCTCGACCAGCCACGGTCCCAGATCGGCACCGCTCCTGACCTGCGACCGAGGCACCGGCACCAGACAGGCGCCGTACCGCCAGGCCAGCCACATCTCCTCGCAGGAGGCGTCGAAGGCGACCGACAGCCCCGCCATGACCCGGTCTCCGGGCCCGATCGGCTCCTCGGTGAGGAAGAGGGCGGCCTCCGCGTCCACGAAGGCGGCGGCGCTGCGGTGCGTGACGGCGACGCCCTTGGGCTTCCCGGTGGACCCGGAGGTGAAGATGATCCACGCGTCCTGCCCGGTGCCGGGCCGCGCGGCGGGAGAGCCCCCGTCGCCCTGGACGTCGATGGCGTGCCCGGCCCCGACGACGGCCCGCACCGCCGCCTCCCCGAACACCAGCTCGGCCCGCTCGTCCGGGTCCTCGGCGTCGACGGGGACGTACGCGGCACCGGCGGCGAGCACCGCGAGAATCGCGATGTACAGCTCGTTCGTCCCGGACGGGACCCGCACCCCGACCCGGTCCCCGAGCCCGACCATGTGCCTGGCGAGCCGCAGCCGCAGCCGCTCCACCTCGACGGCCAGCTCGCGATAGGTGAGACACGTCGTACCGTCGTCCAGGGCGGGCTCGTCCGGATGGGACCGCACGGTCGCCTCGAAGACGTCGACCAGGGTGCGCGGAGAGGCGGCGGCCCCCGCCGAGAAGCGCGCCCGGTCGCCGAACTGCGTGCGGATCTCTTCGTCGAGCAGGCCGAGAGCGCTGCTCTCGTCTATGGCTGCCATCGGGTCCTCACGTCGGTCCGGCTGAAGTCACAAGCCGGAAATTTTAGTACGACGCTAGGCTCCGGCTCTTCGTCCGGCCACTCGGCAGGGCCTCGACGGCGGCTGCGGGAGAGCCGGCCCGAGACCGCTGAGCTGCCGCTCTTCCCGCGGTACGAGACATGCCCCACACACCGCCAAGGAGCGGACAACCAGGGGCAGTTCGCGGGAAGCGGGGCCGGGAGCGGGCCGCTGCGGGAGAACGCGGAAGGCCCCTGCGTGAGCAGGGGCCTTCGCTGGTGTCCGAGGGGGGACTTGAACCCCCACGCCCGATAAAGGGCACTAGCACCTCAAGCTAGCGCGTCTGCCATTCCGCCACCCGGACAAGGTGTCTGTCGTGCGCGGGATCCCTTTCGGCGGGGTTTCCCTCGCGGCGACGAAGGAAACATTACCAGGCTTTCGGGGGTGTCTGATCACCCCGCCTCCGCGGCAGGCCGGGCGTGAACGGCGTGTGACGGGCCGGGACCGGCCTTGGGCCGTGGGCGGGGGAGAGGGAGGATGAGGAGGACCACCAGCAGCTGCACCGCGGGAGGAAGCACGTGAGCGAGACGGACACGGCCAGGAGCGTCACCGGCGAGGACGAGGTCGTGGACCTCTGCCGCGAGCTGATCCGGTTCGACACCAGCAACTACGGCGACCACTCCGGCCCCGGCGAGCGCCAGGCCGCCGAGTGGGTCGCGGAGAAGCTCGCCGAGGTCGGGCTGGAGCCGGAGATCTACGAGTCGCATCCGGGCCGCGCCTCGACGGTGGCCCGCATCGAGGGGGAGGACCCCTCCCGGCCCGCGCTGCTGATCCACGGCCACCTGGACGTCGTACCGGCCAACGCCGGCGACTGGACGCACCACCCGTTCTCCGGCGAGGTCGCCGACGGGTGCGTATGGGGGCGCGGGGCCGTCGACATGAAGGACATGGACGCGATGACCCTCGCGGTCGTGCGCGACCGGCTCCGCAGCGGCCGGCGGCCCCCGCGGGACATCGTGGTCGCCTTCCTCGCCGACGAGGAGGCGGGTGGCACCTACGGCGCCCGCCACCTGGTCGACAACCACCCCGGCCTCTTCGAGGGCGTCACCGAGGCGATCAGCGAGGTCGGCGGCTTCTCGTTCACCGTGAACGAGCAGCGGCGGCTCTATCTGATCCAGACGGCCGAGAAGGGCATGCACTGGATGAAGCTGACCGTGGCCGGTACCGCCGGGCACGGCTCGATGATCCACCGGGACAACGCCATCACCGAGCTGTCCGAGGCCGTGGCCCGGGTCGGCCGGCACAAGTTCCCGGTGCGGGTCACCAAGACCACCCGGGCCTTCCTGGACGAGCTGGGCGACGCGCTCGGCACCGAGCTGGACCCGGAGGACATGCAGTCCACCCTCGCGAGGCTCGGCGGCATCGCCAAGCTGATCGGCGCGACCCTCAGCAACACGGCCAACCCCACCCAGCTGAACGCCGGCTACAAGGTCAACGTCATCCCGGGCGAGGCCACCGCGCACATCGACGGACGGTTCCTGCCGGGCTACGAGGAGGAGTTCCTCGGCGACCTCGACCGGCTGCTCGGACCGAACGTCCGCCGCGAGGACGTGCACGCCGACAAGGCCGTCGAGACCGGCTTCGACGGGGCGCTGGTGGAGGCCATGCAGTCGGCGCTGCTGGCCGAGGACCCCACCGCCAAGGCGATCCCGTACATGCTCTCCGGCGGCACCGACGCCAAGTCCTTCGACCACCTCGGCATCCGCGGCTTCGGCTTCGCCCCGCTGAAGCTGCCGCCGGAGCTGGACTTCGCGGGCATGTTCCACGGCGTGGACGAGCGGGTGCCGGTGGACGGCCTGCAGTTCGGCGTGCGGGTGCTGGACCGGTTCATCGACGCGTCGTGAGGCCCTGCCCCGGAGTAATCGGGCGCGCGTACGAGCCCGACTGAGAAGGGTGAATGCGACCATAAGCTCGTAGCTCCATTACTCCCTCCTCGTTACAGCTGACGTGATCCCCGCGCCTTGGGATCGCATTGCCAACTAGGAGGAAGTAATGATCAAGAAGGTCGTCGCTGCTGCGGCTGCCACCGGTGGGCTGGTTCTCGCGGGCGCGGGCCTGGCTGTCGCCGATTCCGGTGCTCAGGGTGCCGCCGTGCACTCCCCGGGTGTCATCTCCGGCAACGTCGTCCAGGTGCCCGTACACGTCCCGGTGAACGTGTGCGGCAACACGATCAACGTGATCGGGCTCCTGAACCCCGCCTTCGGCAACACCTGCATCAACAAGTGACGCAGTCTCCCTGAGGGGCGTGCGTGACAGCCGTCGGCCCCGGAGTGCGCCCTACGCGCTCCGGGGCCGACCGGCCTTTCAGAGAGATCCGAGAGAAGCGAAGGCAGGGGGGAATCAGCATGCGACACAGCACACGCAAGGGCCTGATGACGATGGCCGCCGCGACCGGTGTGATCGCCGCCGCGAGCGGCTACGCCCACGCGGACTCCGGCGCCATGGGCGCCGCGGCCGGCTCACCCGGCGTACTGTCCGGCAACGTGGTGCAGGCGCCGGTGCACGCGCCGGTGAACATCTGCGGCAACACCGTGAACGTCGTCGGACTGCTCAACCCGTCGATGGGCAACAAGTGCGCCAACGGCGGCGGGACTTCGGGGGGCCACGGCGGCTCCGGGAGTTCCGGGGGCTCACACGCGGGCGGCCACACCAGCGGCTCGCCCGGCGTCGGCTCCGGCAACACCGTGCAGGTGCCGGTCGACGTCCCGGTGAACGTCTGCGGCAACAGCGTGAACGTCATCGGCGCGGGGAACGCCGCCATGGGCAACGACTGTGCCAACGGCGGCGGCGATCAGCACGGCAACCCGCCGGGTCAGCCAGGGCACCCCGGTCAGCCAGGGCACCCCGGTCACCCGGGCCATCCCGGACACCCGGGTCACCCCGGTCACCCAGGGCACCCCGGTCACCCGGGCCATCCCGGTCACCCGGGCCACCCGGGGCACCCGGGAGGTCCGACGACCCCGCCCGGTCAGGGGGGCCACACGCCTCACGGGCCCCAGGGATCACACGGGTCCCACGGGGCCTCGCAGGTCGCACAGCAGGGCGGGCGTGGCGACCAGCTCCCGGCCGCGGCCCAGCTCGCGCACACCGGCAGCGATGTGCCGCTCGGCCTCGCGCTGCCGGTCGCCGCGGGCGCGCTGCTCGCGGGCGCGGTGCTCTACCGCAAGGCGCGGGCCGCGGCCTAGGCGCGTCCCGGGCGGCAACACCGGCTGCGGACAAGGCCGTACGGCACTGTGGGTCGTACGGCGGCGGTGAACCGTGCGGCTCGCCGAGCCGCCCGGTGCGGAAAACGGAGCGGGCCCTGCCATGCCGGCGGGGCCCGCTCCGTTCATGTGCCCGGCCTCACCACGTGGCCCGCACCTGGCGGATGATCCGTCGGCGCAACCGCACCTTGCGGCTGCCGTCGCGCATCAGGCTCAGTCGGTCCAACTCCCAGTGTCCGTACTCGGCATGGTCCGTCAGAAGACGTGTGGCCTCCTTGCGGGAGACCCCGCGAGGCACGTACACGTCGACAAATTCGTATTCCGGCATCGCATCTATTGTGCGGTCTGGGGCCCGGTACGGATAGCGTCTGCACTATGTCTGATGCTGCGCAGCCCACCGCTGCCGAGGTACGTGCCGCCGCCGAGGCGGTCAAGACCGCGCTCGACCGTCATCTGGCGGCGGTCGAACGCAGGTCGGGGGAGGACGACCCGGCCGTCTCCGAGGCGTTCAACCAGCTGGCCGCGGCCGCCGAGGTGTACGACGAGCTGCTCTACGACCGCTACGACGAGGTCACGCCCTTCGAGATCCCCGGTACGGACGAGCTGCCGCCGTACGCGGGCCCCGAGGAGCCCAACGCGATCAGCGTGCTGATCCGCCGCGACTACGCCGTCGCGGAACCCCAGCGGCTGCTCGCCCAGGCCCAGCGGGTCGAGGCGGCGGACTACGAGGAGGCCGCCGGCACGGCCGAGGGCGCCGCCGGCACGGTCCCCGGGGCGCTCGGCGTTCTCTTCGGCGAGTTCGAACCGGACGAGATCGCCTCCCGGCACAAGGAGTTCGGCCTGGAGGAGGGCGACTCCACGCTCTGGGTCACCGCGGCCGAGGAGCCCCTGGAGGCCGGGGAGTGGCTCGAGGCGCCGTTCGAGCACATCGACCAGCAAGGGGTGGTGTGCCGGTTCGACGTGAGCGCGGTCTTCGACGACGAGGACGACACCGACGAGGACGACGAAGACCTCGAGTTCGTGGAGGAGGACGAGGAGGACGAGGACGACGGGGTGGAGGGAGCCGACGACGTCGACGAGGTCGACGGGGTCGGGGTCGACGCCGAGCGGTGAGGCCGGCCGCGGTGCCGTGCGGCCCGAGGCCGGTACGGCACCGCCGGACCCGGTTCAGCCGCCTGCCGGCACCTGCGTGCGCAGCAGCGTCTGCAAGCGGGTCGTGCGGGGCTTGGCCAAGGTCTCCGCCACCGCCTTCGGCAGGGCCTGCTCCACCCCGTGGACCACCGACAGGTGCCGCTCCGCCCGGCCGAACGCCGTGTACACCCACGGCCGGCTGAGCGCCTGCGCCGCGTCGCCGGGCAGCACCACGACCGCCGCCGGCCAGCGGGCGCCCACGGCCTGGTGCGCGGTCAGCGCCCAGCCGTGCCGTACGGACGCCTCCACCCGCTCGCGCGGTACGACCACGGGGGTGCCCGCGCACGACAGGTGCAGTCCCTCGGCGTCGGCCTTCACCACCACGCCCGGCACCGTACGACCCGGTGCGGGGGCGTAGGCGATCCGGTCGCCGGGGTCGAAGCCGCCGAAGCGGCCGGGGCCGGGGTTGAGACGCTCCTTCAGGGCGGCGTTGAGGGCGCGGGTGCCCGCGGCTCCGCCGTGCCCCGGGGTGATCACCACGGTCTGGTCGGCAGGGATCCCGATCGCCCGCGGCACCGAGTCCGCGACCAGCTGGACCGTCCGGTGCACGGCCTCGCCCGCGTCCCGCACCGGGACGATGACGATCTCCTTGCCGGGGGCTTCGACCTGGTTCAGCTCACCGATGCCGATGCCCGAGACCAGCTCGCCGACCGGGCCCGGGTCGGGGACGCGGGAGGCGATCTGCGGGCAGGCACGGGCGGCGAGCAGATCGGCGAAGACCCGGCCCGGGCCGGCCGACCACAGCACCGCCGGGTCGCCGCTGAGCACCAGCCGGGCCCCGTCCGGCAGCGACTCCACCAGCATCGCGGCGCTCTCCACGTCGAGCTGCGGCGCATCCAGCACGATCAGCAGGTCCAGCTCCAGGGCGCCGTCCGCGTCCCGGCCCGGACCCTCGGCGCCGGACAGCAGACCGGCCACCGTGCCCACCCCGCGCTCGGCCGGGTCCGCGTTCGCCTCCGCGCCCGGCGGCGCGGCCAGCCGCCGGCGGCCGTCGGGCGTGTGGCAGACGGCGAAGGCCCGCAGGTACGGCGCGGGCGACGTCGAGCAGCGCGGCCGGCTCGGCACGGGCCGCCTCCGCGCCGGTGTGCAGCACCAGACCGTGCCCGGCGACCGCGCGGACCAGCTCGGCCGCACTGCCGCGGGCCGCGCCGGCAGCCGCCTGCCAGGCCTCCTCGGCGTCCTTGGACAGTGAGTTGACCAGCCGGGCCAGGCCGTCGGCGAGGCTCTCCTCGGCCAGCGCGCAGCGCTCCAGGCCGACGAGAACGCGGACCGGGCGTTCCTCTTCCTCGTCGTCGCCCTCGTCCGCCGCCTGGGGCGCGGCGCCCGTGGGGTCCTCCAGCGCGTCCTGGAAGGCCAGGGCCTCGGCCTCGGCGAGCGTGCTCTGCACCGCCGCGTCCGGGTCGGGCACGCCCTGCCGGCCCAGTGCCTCGGTGAGCGTGGACAGGTCCAGTGCGGTGTGCCCGGCCAGGGCCGCCTGCTCCAGCAGCCAGACGGTCACCGCACGGCCCCGCCGCTCGTCGTCCGGGCCGCAGGCGCCGCCGAGCAGCGCCCGTGCGAAGCCGTCGGCCTGGTCGGGCCGTACGCCGCCGATCCGCAGCAGCTGCCAGGGGTCCTCGCGCAGCGCGGCCTCGGCGCCCTCGCCGAGCGCCGCCGCAACCTGCGGGGCCAGGGCCTCGGGCGCGCCGCCCTCGGCCAGCACCCTGCGGACGCTGTCCACCCACTCCGGCGCGGGCGCGCCGGGCGCGACGGCGGCCGGGGGAGGTGTGGGCTGCGGCCGGCGCACCGGCTCCGGGGCCGGGCGGCGCGGGGCCGGTGCGGGCTCGGCGAACACCGTGGCCGCCGGCTTCTCGCCGCCCTCCACGGCCCGGACCGCCGCGAGCAGGTCGGCCGCCGTGCCGCTCAGCTTGGCGCCGCTTTCGACCGGGCCCTTCTTCTCCGCCTTGCGCCGCTCGATCCGCTCCCGTTCGACCCGCTGCGCGGCCAACTCGGCCTCCGCCTCGGACACCTGGCCTTCAGCGCCGTCACCGCTGTCGCCGCCGTCACCGCTGTCGCCGGAGCCGGTTCCGCCTTCGATCCGGTCGGTACCCGTCGTGCCGCCGGCGCCTTCGGCCCCGCTCTCGCCGGATTCGCTTCCGGGCCCGCTCTCGCCGGATTCCCTTCCGGGCCCGCCCGCGCCGGTCTCGTCGCCGGCTCCGCCCGTGCCCGGGCCGGGCTCGCTCCCGGCCCCGCTCGCCTCGGTGCCGTCGGCACGGCTCTCCTCGGGCGCGGGTGCGGGTCCGCCGCCGCGGGCCCCGGGTGTGTCCGGCGTCCCCGGCCCGGCTTTCTCCGTGGTCTCCGGCTCCGTGCTCACAGCGTGCTCCAGTCGTGATCGGGATAGCGGTGCACGGGCGCCGACACATCGTCCAGCGCCCGGCAGATCTCGTCAGGAAGATTAAGGGCCTCCACTGACAATGCCGCCGTGAGCTGCTGTGCGTTGCGCGCGCCGACGATCGGGGCGGCCACGCCGGGCCGGTCCCGGACCCAGGCGAGGGCCACCTGCAGCGGGGTGACGGCGAGCCCGTCGGCGGCCGTCGTCACCGCGTCCACGATGCGGGTGGCCGTGTCGTCGAGATACGGCTCGACGAAGGGCGCCAGATGCTCGGAGGCGCCGCGGGAGTCGGCGGGGGTGGTGTGCCGGTACTTGCCGGTCAGCACGCCCCGGCCGAGCGGCGAGGAGGGCAGGAGGCCGACGCCGAGGTCGAGCGCGGCGGGCAGCACCTCGCGCTCGACGCCCCGCTGGAGCAGCGAGTACTCCATCTGCGTGCTGGCCAGCCGGGTGCGGGTGCCGGGCGCCGCGAGCTGCCAGGTGGCCGCCTTGGCGAGCTGCCAGCCGCAGTAGTTGGAGACTCCCGCGTAGCGGGCACGCCCGCTGCTGACCGCTATGTCCAGTGCCTGGAGCGTCTCCTCCAACGGGGTGCCGGGGTCGTAGGCGTGGACGTGCCACAGGTCGACGTGGTCCGTGCCCAGGCGGGCGAGGGAGGCGTCGAGCGCGGCGAGCAGATGGCCGCGCGAGCCGTCGAAGCGGCGGTCGGGGTCGGGGACGCTGCCCGCCTTGGTGGAGATCACCAGGTCGCGCCGCGGCACCAGACCGTCCATCAGCTGCCCGAGCAGATACTCCGACTCCCCGTCGCCGTACACGTCCGCGGTGTCGACGAGCGTGCCACCGGCTTCCCAGAACGCCTTCAGCATGTCCGCGGCGTCGTGCTGGTCGGTGTCCCGGCCCCAGGTGAGGGTGCCGAGTCCGATCCGGGACACGCGCAGGCCGGTACGGCCGAGATGCCTCTGCTCCATGACCGCGAGATTACTGGCCAGAACTGCTGCCGTGGGTTGCCTGTGGACAACCCGCGCCCCACCGGCACCGGTGCCGAGCGGTGCGAGTCCTCTGCCCCCGACCCCCGCCCCCGCGCTAAGGTCGCCCCCACAGGGACGTTACTCATGGGTAAGGGGAAATCGGCCATGCAGCTCGGGATCAACCTCGGCTACTGGGGTGCCGGAATGGACGGGGATAATCTGGCCGTGGCCCAGGAGGCCGACCGGCTGGGGTTCGCCGTGTGCTGGGCCGCCGAGGCGTACGGCTCCGACGCGGCCACGGTGCTCAGCTGGGTCGCCGCACAGACCGAGCGCATCGACATCGGCTCGGCCATCTTCCAGATCCCGGCCCGGCAGCCCGCGATGACCGCGATGACGGCCGCGACGCTGGACTCGCTGTCCGGCGGACGGTTCCGGCTCGGGCTCGGGGTGTCCGGGCCGCAGGTCTCCGAGGGCTGGTACGGCGTCAAGTTCGACAAGCCGCTGGCACGCACGCGTGAGTACGTGGAGATCGTACGCAAGGCGATGACGCGCGAGCGGCTGTCGTACGAGGGCGCGCACTGGACGCTGCCGCTGCCGGGCGGACCGGGCAAGCCGATCAAGCTGACCGTGCACCCGCAGCGCGAGCACATCCCGCTGTACATCGCCGCGATCGGCCCGAAGAACCTGGAGCAGACCGGCGAGATCGCCGACGGCGCCCTGCTGATCTTCCCCTCCGCCGAGCACCTGGAGGAGACCACGATCACGTACCTGCGCGCGGGGCGCGAGAAGGCGGGCAAGACCCTCGACGGGTTCGACGTCTGCCCGACCCTGCCGATCGCCGTCGGCGACGACAAGGACGTGGCCCGGCTCGCCGACACCTTCCGCCCCTACACCGCCCTGTACGTCGGCGGCATGGGCAGCGCCAAGCAGAACTTCTACAACCAGCTCGCCCGGCGCATGGGGTACGAGAAGCAGGCCGCCGAGATCCAGGAGAAGTACCTGGCCGGGGACAAGCAGGGCGCCGCTGCCGCGGTCCCGCAGGACCTCATCGACAAGACGGCGCTGCTGGGCTCCGTCGACCGGATCGCCGACCGGATGAAGGCCTACGCCGCCGCCGGAGTGACGACCCTCAGCCTCAACCCCGCGGGCTTCACGCTGGAGGAGCGGCTCGCCTCCCTGCGGGCCGGCAGCGAGGCACTGGAGCGCGCCGGACTCGCGTAACGGGAGCGGGTCGAAGAATTCAGCGGCCGTGGTGGGGGCTCGGGGGTCTTCCCCGCCACGGCCGTCACCGGGAACAACGCGCCGGGCGCCGTGCGGTTACGACCCCGCTGTTCCTTCTTTCGGCCCAGTCGCCGGACATCCGTGTTGCGACTCCGCTCCGCCCGCACTTGACTCGTTCTTTGCGGAATGTCGCTGAAGAACGCTGAATGTCGCGGAATGCCGGGGAAGCCGCGGAGTCTTGCGGAGAGGTGGCCTCGATGCTTTCGGCCAGGAGTCTGTTCCAGGAGATCCTCGACCACGACGAGTCCTTCCGGCTCTTCTGCTCCATCGCCGCCGGCGGTGAGTCCCAGGGCGGCTGGGAGAACGGAAGGATCGCCGCACTCGTACCGCAGAGCGAAGGCGCGCTCGCCCCCAGGATCGCCCGCCACGGTGCCGACGAGGACAAGCACGGACGCATCTTCCGCGCCCTGCTGCACAAGCGTGGACTCACCCCCGTCGCCGTGCCGCCCGAGACCGACTACACGATGCTCCTGGAGCGGCGCGGCATCGGTCTCGCCCACGACAGGCTCCGCCGCGACGAGCCGCTCTGTGTGCGGGACATCATCGTCTACCTCTCGCACAGCCGCGTCACCGAGCAGCGCGCCGCCGACCAGATGGTGATGCTCCGCCGGCACTTCGCCGACCATCCCGAGGTCGGCAGGGCCGTACGGATGATCTCCGCCGACGAGGACGACCACCTCGCCTATACCCACGAGGAACTGCTGCGCTTCGCCGCCGCCGGGCACGGCCGGCTGATCCAGCGCACCCTGCGCGCGTGCGCGCTCGCCGAGATCGCGGTCTACCGGGACGTCAGCCTCGCCGTGACGGCCCGCATGGGCCGCATCCTGGGCTGGCCCCGGGCCAAGTCCGCGCTGCTCGCCGCCGGCATCCACGCGCTGTACGCCTACGAACGCCTCGCCGGCTGGCACCGCATGGTCCGCCTGCGCATGCCCGAGCGCCGTGACCCCCTCGGCGGGCCCGCCACGCCGGCCCGCGAGTTCGCCTGAGCCGCACCGGCCTCACAGCCAGCCGCGCGCCTTGAACAGCCGGTACAGCAGCACCTCCAGCGCCGCCATCAGCAGGATCACCGCCGGGTACGACCAGAACCAGTGCAGCTCCGGCATGTGGTCGAAGTTCATGCCGTAGACACCGGCGATCATCGTGGGGACCGCGGCCATCGCCGCCCACGCGGAGATCTTCCGCATGTCGTCGTTCTGCCTGACGCTCATCTGCGCCAGATGTGCCGCGAGGATGTCGGACACCAGCCGGTCCAGCGCCTCCACGGACTCGTTCACGCGCAGCAGATGGTCGCCCACGTCCCGGAAGAAGGGCCGCGCCTTGTCGTGCACGAACGGCACACCGGTGCCGAGCGGCCCGGTGCCGGCCAGCCGGGTCAGCGGCACCATCAGGGGATGGGTGCACCGGCGGAACTCCAGGACCTGCCGCTTGAAGGTGTAGATCCGGGACGCGGTGTGACGCGAGCCGCCCCGCTCCGGCTGGAACACCTCCGTCTCCAGCTCCTCCAGGTCGGCCTGCAGTTCCGACGCCACGTCCAGATAGTGGTCGACGACGGCGTCGGCGATCGCGTACAGCACGGCGGTGGGGCCCTTGTCGAGCATCTCCGGCTCCGCCTCCAGCCGGTGCCGCACGCCCGCGAGCGGCGACTCCACGCCGTGGCGCACGGTCACCACGAAGCAGTCGCCGACGAAGATCATGATCTCGCCGGCCGAGACCGTGTCGTGCTCGGCGTCGTAGACGACCGGCTTCAGCACCATGAACAGCGAGTCGTCGTAGACCTCCAGCTTGGGCCGCTGATGTGCCTTGAGCGCGTCCTCGACGGCCAGCCGATGCAGCCCGAACTCCTGCGTGACCAGGTCGAACTCGCGCTCCGACGGCTCGTACAGCCCGATCCAGACGAACCCGCCCACCGCCCGCGCCTCGTCCAGCGCGTCGGACAGGTCCTCGGGGCCCTCGGTGCGGTGCCCGTGCCGGTAGACGGCGCAGTCCACGATCACGGAGCGCATTCTCCCCTCGCCCGGCCACCGGCGCACGTGCTGATACGCCTACCCTGGGCCGCATGCCCACGCTGATCCTCCTCAGGCACGGACGTTCCACCGCCAACACCTCCGGCGTGCTCGCCGGGTGGACGCCAGGCGTCGCCCTGGACGAGCGGGGCGCCGCGCAGGCTGCCGCGCTGCCCGCGCGGCTCGCGGGCCTGCCGCTCTGCGAGGTCGTCGCCAGCCCGCTCCAGCGCTGCCAGGAGACCCTGCGGCCGCTGCTCGAGGCCCGTCCCGGACTGCGCCTGAGCACCGACGAACGGATCGGGGAGTGCCACTACGGCGACTGGTCCGGCCGCAAGCTCGCCGAGCTGAAGGACGAGCCGCTGATGGAGGTCGTGCAGGCCCACCCGTCGGCCGCCGCGTTCCCCGGCGGAGAGTCCCTGCGGGCCATGCAGACCCGCGCCGCCGAGGCCGTACGCGAGTGGAACGCGCGCGTGGAGAGCGATCACGGCGCCGACGCCGTCTATCTCATGTGCTCGCACGGTGACATCATCAAGTCGCTCGTCGCCGACGCCCTCGGCCTCCACCTCGACCTCTTCCAGCGGATCTCCGTGGAGCCCTGTTCCGTCACCGCGATCCGCTACACCCGCCTCAGGCCGTACCTGATCCGCCTCGGCGACACGGGGAACTTCGCCTCCCTCGCCCCGCGCGAGGAACCGGGCGAGGGACCGGCCGAGGGCGACGCACCGGTCGGGGGTGGTGCGGGCGCACCGTGATCGTCGGCCGCAGTAGGGTGAAGCGATCCACCACAGTCGCGTACCCGCGTGGCCAGCACCGCTGAAGCTCTCGAATCCAGGAGACAGGACGTGTCCCGTCAGGTGTTCCTCTACGACCCGCCGGACCGCTTCGTGGCCGGCACGGTCGGACTGCCCGGGCGCCGTACGTTCTTCCTCCAGGCCACGGCAGGTTCCCGGGTGACCAGCGTGGCGCTGGAGAAGACCCAGGTCGCCGCGCTCGCCGAGCGCATGGACGAACTGCTCGACGAGGTCGTGCGGCGCAGCGGCGGCAGTGCGGCCGTCCCCGCCGTCGCGCCCGCCGAGATCGCCGACACCGCCCCGCTGGACTCCCCCGTAGAGGAGGAGTTCCGCGTCGGCACCATGGCGCTGGCCTGGGACGGCGAGGAACAGCGCATGATCGTCGAGGCGCAGGCCCTCGTGGAGCTGGACGCCGACACCGAGGAGGACCTCGCCGAGGCCGAGGAGCGACTGCTCCAGGACGAGGAGAACGGGCCCCCGATGCTGCGGGTCCGGCTGACCGGCGCGCAGGCCCGGGCCTTCGCCAAGCGCGCCCTCGACGTCGTCAACGCCGGGCGGCCGCCGTGCCCGCTGTGCAGCCTCCCGCTCGATCCGGAAGGACACGTATGTCCGCGCCAGAACGGATACCGCCGCGGAGCATGAGCGTGACGGCCGCCGACGCGGCCCATGCCGAGCTGCTCGCCCGGGGTGAGCTGAGCGTACGCGGCCGGATCCGCGAGGCGTCGAACGCGGCGCTGTTCTGCACGATCGCGTACGACGGCCGGGAAGCCTCCTGTGTGTACAAGCCGGTGGCCGGGGAGCGCCCGCTGTGGGACTTCCCCGACGGCACGCTCGCGGGCCGCGAGGTGGCCGCCTACGAGGTCTCCGAGGCCACCGGCTGGGGGCTCGTCCCGCCGACCGTGCTGCGCGAGGGGCCGTACGGCGAGGGCATGTGCCAGCTGTGGATCGACGTCCAGGCCGAGGCGGAGCTGCTCGCCCTGGTCGACGCCGAGGAACCGGAGCCCGGCTGGAAGGCGATCGGTCTCGCCGATGTCGGCGAGGGCCGCACCGCGCTGCTCGTGCACGCCGACGACGAGCGGCTGCGCCGGCTCGCCGTCCTCGACGCCGTGATCAACAATGCCGACCGCAAGGGCGGCCATCTGCTGCCCGCCCCCGGCGGCCGGCTCTACGGCATCGACCACGGCGTCACCTTCAACGTCGAGAACAAGCTGCGCACGCTGCTGTGGGGCTGGGCCGGCGAGCCGCTGACCGCGGAGGCCGTCGACGTCCTGAAGGGCCTGCGGGAGGGCCTGGGCGGACCGCTGGGCGCACGGCTCGCCGCACTGATCACCCCGGCCGAGGTCGAGGCCACGCAGGCGCGTGTCGAGAAACTGCTCACCACGGGCGTGCACCCGGAGCCGAACGGGGAGTGGCCCGCGATCCCCTGGCCGCCGGTGTGAGCACACCGGCCGCGGATGTACAAGAGCGCCGAACCGGCCATCCGACCAGATCCCGTTCGTATACGCAGCTCGCGGCCGGTTAGGCTCATGTACATGCATGCCTGGCCCGCTTCCGAGGTCCCCGCCCTGCCTGGTCAGGGCCGCGACCTGAGGATCCACGACACCGCGACCGGCGGCCTCGTCACCCTCGACCCCGGTCCCGTCGCCCGTATCTACGTCTGCGGCATCACCCCGTACG
The DNA here is from genome assembly GCF_001636945.3 of Streptomyces sp. FXJ1.172. NCBI lineage: Bacteria > Bacillati > Actinomycetota > Actinomycetes > Kitasatosporales > Streptomycetaceae > Streptomyces > Streptomyces sp. FXJ1.172. Next base: position 7,256,581 of record NZ_CP119133.2, read on the forward strand.
ACGCGACCCACATGGGTCACGCGGCGACCTACAACGCGTTCGACCTCGTTCAGCGCGTGTGGCTCGACACCAAGCGGCAGGTCCATTACGTCCAGAACGTCACCGACGTCGACGATCCGCTGCTGGAGCGCGCGGAGCGGGACGACATCGACTGGGTCGCCCTCGCCGAGAAGGAGACGGCCCTCTTCCGCGAGGACATGACCGCTCTGCGGATGCTCCCGCCCCAGCACTACATAGGCGCCGTCGAGGCGATACCGGGCATCGTCCCGCTCGTGGAGCGGCTGCGCGAGATCGGCGCGGCCTACGAGCTGGAGGGCGACATCTACTTCTCCGTCGAGTCCGACCCGAACTTCGGCAAGGTCTCGAACCTCGACGCGGCCGCGATGCGGCTGCTGTCCGCCGAGCGCGGCGGCGACCCGGACCGCCCGGGCAAGAAGAACCCGCTCGACCCGATGCTGTGGATGGCGGCCCGCGAGGGCGAGCCCAGCTGGGACGGCGCCTCCCTCGGCCGGGGCCGGCCCGGCTGGCACATCGAGTGCGTGGCCATCGCCCTCGACCACCTCGGCATGGGCTTCGACGTCCAGGGCGGCGGCTCCGACCTCGCCTTCCCGCACCACGAGATGGGCGCCTCGCACGCCCAGGTGCTCACCGGCGAGTTCCCGATGGCCAGGGCGTACGTCCACGCCGGGATGGTCGCGCTGAACGGCGAGAAGATGTCCAAGTCCAAGGGCAACCTCGTCTTCGTCTCGGCACTGCGCCGCGACGGCGTCGACCCGGCGGCGATCCGGCTCGCCCTGCTGGCCCACCACTACCGCGCCGACTGGGAGTGGACCGACCAGGTCCTGGCGGACGCCGTGGCCCGCCTCGGCCGCTGGCGCGCGGCCGTCTCCCGGCCCGACGGCCCGTCCGCCGACGCCCTCGTCGAGGAGATCCGCGAGGCCCTCGCGAACGACCTCGACGCACCCGCCGCGCTCGCCGCGGTGGACCGCTGGGCGGCGCGGCAGGAGCAGGAGGGCGGCACGGACACCGGCGCCCCCGGTCTGGTGACCCGGGCGGTGGACGCGCTGCTGGGCGTGGCGATCTAGTTCCGGAACAGGCTCCGGTACCCGGAGCCGGCTCCGGTACGAGCGGCAGGGGCGGTACGCATCACGCGTACCGCCCCTGCCGCTCACTCCTCCGAGTCGTCCTCGTCGTCGCCCGCCGAGCCGCCGGAGGCATCCGCATCCGGCCGCGGCGGCCTGGGCGGACGCGTCTTCCCGCTCGGGTTGTCCCGCAGCCAGGAGCCCGTGTCCGTGCCGTCCGCCGTGGCGTGGCCGCCCGGCGGGCTGCCGTCCCGGCGCCGCAGATACCGCTCGAACTCGCGGGCGATCGCCTCGCCGGACGCCTCGGGCAGCTCGGCGGTGTCCCGGGCCTCCTCCAGCGTCTGCACGTACTCGGCGACCTCGCTGTCCTCGGCGGCCAGCTGGTCCACCCCCACCTGCCAGGCACGCGCGTCCTCGGGCAGCTCGCCCTGCGGGATGCGCAGGTCCAGCAGGTCCTCCAGGCGGTTGAGCAGCGCCAGCGTGGCCTTCGGGTTGGGCGGCTGGGACACGTAGTGCGGTACGGCCGCCCACAGCGACACCGCCGGGACGCCCGCGTGCGTGCACGCCTCCTGCAGGACGCCGACGATGCCGGTCGGGCCCTCGTACTTGGTCTCCTCCAGGTCCATCCGCTGGGCCAGGTCCGGGTCGGACGTGACCCCGCTGACCGGCACCGGACGCGTGTGCGGGGTGTCACCGAGCAGGGCGCCCAGGATGACCACCAGCTCCACACCCAGCTCGTGCGCGAAGCCGAGCAGCTCGTTGCAGAACGAGCGCCAGCGCATGGACGGTTCGATACCGCGGACCAGCACCAGGTCGCGCGGCTTTTCGCCGCCGACCCGGACCACCGACAGCCGTGTCGTCGGCCATGTGATCTTTCGCACTCCGCCGTCCATGAACACCGTGGGGCGGTTCACCTGGAAGTCGTAGTAGTCCTCGGCGTCCAGCGCCGCGAACACCTCGCCCTTCCACTCGCGTTCCAGATGCGCGACCGCCGTGGAGGCGGCGTCACCGGCATCGTTCCAGCCCTCGAACGCGGCCACCATGACTGGGTCGATCAGCTCGGGAACCCCCTCCAGCTCGATCACCCAGTGCCTCCTTCCGACGTGCCCTCGCCTGACTCACCAACCTTACGGCGTCCGGCGGGGGCGCCCGCAGCCCCCTTGCACGGGGGAGTGAACGGATCACTGCCCCGATCGCCTGTGCGGAACACCCCGGCCTCACAGAGTGGACCGCAGCCACTGCTCCACACTCGCGATGTGCACGGTCGCCCAGGAGCGGGCCGCCTCCGCGTCCCGGTCGCGCAGTGCGGCCAGGATCGCCCGGTGCTCGCGCAGCGTGCGGCCGACCGCGTCCTCCTGGGTGAGGCCCCGCCAGATCCTGGCCCGCGTGGTCGGTCCCGACAGGCCGTCCAGCAGCGAGCACAGCACCGAGTTGCCCGCGCCGCGCACGATGCCGCGGTGGAACTCCAGGTCGGCCGCGACCAGTTCCTCCACCGAGGGCTCGGCGCCCAGCGCGTCCAACTGGGCCGACAGCGCGTCCAGTTGCTGCTCGCTGATCCGGAAGGCCGCCATCGCCGTCGCGGCCGGCTCCAGGATCCGGCGCACCGCCAGGAACTCCAGCACGGTGTCGTCGCGGTGGAAGTCCACGACGAAGCTCAGCGCCTCCAGCAGCAGTTGCGGATCCAGGCTGGTGACGTACGTGCCGTCGCCCTGGCGCACGTCCAGGATCCGGATCAGCGAAAGAGCCCGTACGGCCTCGCGCAGCGAGTTGCGGGACAGGCCGAGTTCGGCGGCCAGCTCGCTCTCCTTGGGCAGCCGGTCGCCCGGGTGCAGCGCACCGGAGACGATCATGCCCTTGATCTTCTCGATCGCCTCGTCGGTGACTGCCATGACCGGCCTCCCTGTCCCCAGACATCGGATGTCTCAGCGGCCATTATGCGGGCGGCGCGTCGAACCACTCTCTGCCGTCCGCCGTAACCCCGGGTACTGACAATCCCCCCGGGCAAGGCGAGAGGGGCGGCCCCATCGGCGTGGGGTCGCCCCTCTCGGGTCGTCCGGACCCGGTGCGGCGGTCCGGCGCTGCGGCGGCGGCCGGTCCCGGTCGGGGGAGCGGACCGGCCGTCACCGGGGTCTACTTCTTGTCGAGCAGGTCCTGCACCTTCGCCCGTACCTCGTCCGTGGCCAGACCCCGGATCGTCAGCGTCGTACGGCGGCGCAGAACGTCGTCCGCCGTCTCGGCCCACTCGTGGTCACGGGCCCAGACGACCTGCGCCCAGATCTCCGGCGCGTCGGGGTGGACGCGCTCGGCCAGCTCCGGGTTCTCGTTCGCCAGGCGGGCGATGTCGAAGGCCAGGGAGCCGTAGTGGGTGGCCAGGTGCTTCGCGGTGTCCGCCGCCATGCGCGGACCCGGGGCCGGGTGGTCCACCAGCAGACGGTGGGCGACGGCACGCGGGTTGGCGACACCGGGCAGCGGCAGCTTCTTCGGCAGCGAGGAGATCGGCTCGAAGTCGTCGCCGAGCGGGTGACCCGGCAGCGCCTCCAGCTTCTGCATCACCGTACGGCCGATGTGCCGGAACGTCGTCCACTTGCCGCCCGCGACGGACAGCATGCCGCCCTTGCCCTCGGTCACGACCGTCTCGCGCTTGGCCTTGGCGGTGTCGCCGGGGCCGCCCGGCAGCACGCGCAGACCGGCGAAGGCGTAGGTGATCAGGTCGCGCCGGAGCTGCTGGTCGCGGACGGAGAACGCGGCCTCGTCCAGGATCTGGGCTATGTCCTTCTCGGTGACGGACACGTCCGCCGGGTCGCCCTCGAACTCCTCGTCGGTGGTGCCGAGCAGCAGCATGTCCTCCCAGGGGAGGGCGAAGGTGATGCGGTACTTGTCGATCGGGGTGGCCAGCGCGGCCTTCCACGGGGAGGTCCGCTTCAGGACCAGGTGCGCGCCCTTGGACAGGCGGATGGACGGCGCCGCGTTCGGGTCCTCCATCCTGCGCAGGTGGTCGACCCAGGGGCCGGTCGCGTTGAGCACCAGGCGGGCGTTGACGCCGAACTCCTCGCCGGAGACCGCGTCCTTCAGCTCGGCACCGGTCACCCGGCCCTGGGTGAAGCGCAGGCCGGTGACCTGGGCGTGGTTGAGGACGACCGCGCCCGCCTCGACGGCCGCGCGGACCGTCATCAGCGCCATGCGCGCGTCGTTCATCTGGTCGTCGCCGTACACGGCCACGGCCTTGAGGTTCTCGGTGCGCAGCTCGGGCACGTCCTGCGCCGCCTTGGCGGGGGAGAGCAGGTGACCGACGCCGTCGCCGAACGCGGAGAGCGCGGAGTAGGCGAAGACGCCCGCGCCGAGCTTCGCCGCGCCGTGCGGCCCGCCCTTGTACACGGGGAGGTAGAAGGTGAGCGGGTTCGCCAGGTGGGGGGCCACCTGGCGGGAGACCGCACGGCGCTCGAAGTGGTTCTCCGCCACCAGCTTCACCGCGCCGGTCTGCAGGTAGCGCAGACCGCCGTGGAGGAGCTTGGAGGAGGCGGAGGAGGTGGCACCGGCGAAGTCGCCGGCGTCGACCAGCGCCACCCTGAGCCCGGACTGCGCGGCGTGCCAGGCGGTGGAGATGCCCAGGATGCCGCCGCCGATCACAAGAAGGTCGTACGACGCCTTGGAGAGCTGCTCCCTGGTCTCGGCGCGGCTCGGGTTGGAGCCGGAGGCCGGGTGCGTCCCCAGGGCAGGCACGGACAGGGTGGACTGACTGGTCATGTCGGGTACTTACTCCTCGTCAGAGCTGATCTGTGGGGCAGCTCAGCTCTCGTCCTCGATCCAGCCCATGGTCCGGTCGACGGCCTTGAGCCAGTTCTTGTACTCACGGTCGCGGGTCTCCGCGTCCATGCGGGGGGTCCATTCGGCGGCCCGGCGCCAGTTGGCGCGCAGTTCGTCGGTGCTGGACCAGAAGCCGACGGCCAGGCCGGCGGCGTAGGCGGCGCCGAGGCAGGTGGTCTCCGCGACCATCGGGCGCACCACGGGCGCGTCCAGGACGTCGGAGAGCGTCTGCATCAGCAGATTGTTGGCGGTCATGCCACCGTCGACCTTGAGGGCCACCAGTTCGTCGCCGGAGTCCTTGACCATGGCGTCGGCGATCTCCCGGGTCTGCCAGGCGGTGGCCTCCAGGACGGCGCGCGCGAGGTGCGCCTTGGTGACGTACCGGGTCAGACCGGCGATCACACCGCGGGCGTCGGAACGCCAGTGCGGGGCGAACAGGCCCGAGAAGGCCGGCACGAAGTAGGCACCGCCGTTGTCCTCGACCGAGAGCGCGAGCGTCTCGATCTCGGCGGCGGTGGAGATGAGGCCCATCTGGTCGCGCATCCACTGCACCAGCGAGCCGGTGACGGCGATCGAGCCCTCCAGGGCGTAGACCGTCGGCTGTTCACCGATCTTGTAGCCGACCGTGGTCAGCAGACCGGCGTAGGAGTTGATGATCTTGTCACCGGTGTTCATCACCATGAAGGTGCCGGTGCCGTAGGTCGACTTGGTCTCGCCCTCGGCGAAGCAGCACTGGCCGAACAGGGCCGCCTGCTGGTCGCCGAGCGCGGAGGCGACCGGGATGCCGCCGAGCAGGTCGCCGAGCTTGCCGCCGATGACCTCGCCGTAGACCTCGGCGGAGGAGCGGATCTCGGGGAGGATCTGCAGCGGCACACCGATGGACTCGGCGATCTTCTCGTCCCACTGCATGGTGTGCAGGTTCATGAGAAGGGTGCGGGAGGCGTTGGTGACGTCGGTGACGTGCTTGCCGCCGTTGACACCGCCGGTCAGGTTCCAGATGACCCAGGTGTCCATGGTGCCGAAGAGGATGTCGCCGGCCTCGGCGCGCTCCTTGAGGCCCTCGACGTTGTCGAGCAGCCAGCGGGCCTTGGGTCCGGAGAAGTACGAGGCCAGCGGCAGGCCGGTCTCGCGGCGGAAGCGGTCCTGGCCGACGTTGCGGCCCAGCTCCCGGCACAGGCCGTCGGTACGGGTGTCCTGCCAGACGAGGGCGTTGTAGACGGGCTCACCGGTGTTCTTGTCCCACAGCACGGTGGTCTCGCGCTGGTTGGTGATGCCGATGGCCTTGATGTCGTCACGGGTGATGCCGGCCTTGGCGATGGCCCCGGCGACGACTTCCTGGACGTTGGTCCAGATCTCGTTCGCGTCGTGCTCGACCCAGCCCGGCTTGGGGAAGATCTGCTCGTGCTCCTTCTGGTCGACGGAGACGATACGGCCGTCCCTGTCGAAGACGATGCAGCGCGAGGAGGTGGTGCCCTGGTCGATGGCGGCGATGAAGGGGCCTGCGGTGTGGGCGTCGGTCACTGTGTACTCCTGAAATCCGTGTGAGGGGCGATACGTACGGCGCGTGTCAGCTTCTTCAGCGGGTCTGCTGCCTAGGCGAACGCGACGTTGTAGATGCCTGCAGCGATCGCGCCGCCGATGAGCGGACCGACCACCGGGATCCAGGCGTAGCTCCAGTCGGAACCGCCCTTGTTGGGCAGCGGCAGGAGGGCGTGCACGATGCGCGGGCCCAGGTCACGGGCCGGGTTGATCGCGTAGCCCGTCGGGCCGCCGAGGGAGAGACCGATCGACACCACCACGAGCGCGGTGACCAGGCCACCGAGGACGCCGAGGCCGTTGCCCTTGTCGTTGAGGCCCTGGGTGAGGACCGCGAGGATCAGTACGACGGTGCCGATGATCTCCGTCGCGAGGTTCTGCGCCACGTTCCGGATCTCCGGACCGGTGGAGAAGATGCCGAGGACCGGGCCGGCGCCCTTCTCCTGCGCCTCGACGGCCTTGGCCGCGGTGGCCTGCGCCCCCGGACCGCCGACGATCTCCTTGTCGGTCAGGTGGGCGTGGAACTGGCCGTAGTAGGCGACCCACACCAGGGTCGCGCCGATCATCGCGCCGAGCAGCTGCCCGGCGAGGTAGACCGGGACGTTGCTCCAGTCACTGTTCTTGATGGCAAGGGCGACGGTGACGGCCGGGTTGAGGTGCGCACCGGAGAGCGGTCCGGAGATGTACACGGCCGTCAGTACGGCGAAGCCCCACCCGAAGGTGATGGCGAGCCAACCGGCGTTACGGGCCTTGGAGGCCTTCAGCGTGACGGCCGCGCAGACGCCGCCGCCGAGCAGGATGAGTATGGCGGTACCGATGGTCTCGCCGATGAAGATGTCGGAGCTGGACACCCGCGACTCCTTTGTCCTTCGTCCAGGGGTAAGCCGAACCCCGGGTCCCTCCGGGAGTTCAGGCGCCCTCGGGGGTGAGAGCGATGCCGGCCCTTGGCGTTGTCACACTCTAGCGCGTATTGCCGGTAGGTGTTCGACAATGCCGACCGATGGACGGGAGTCTTGCTTCGGCGTTACGCACGCGTCAAGGGTTCTGTTATCGAAAACAGGATCGTTATTGATCGCTTCCGGCTATCTCTCGTCGCGCGCGGACATAGGCGCTGGTGGGGTTGTCGCCCGATATGTCCACTTCAGGGTAGGGCGAGAACCGGAACGCCGCCCGGCGTCCCGGTCAACCCGCAGTAGTGCGCCCGGCGCTCAGAACCGTCCCGCGCCCAGGTCCCTGGAGACCGCGCGGGCGCAGTCGCGCACCGCCGCGATCAGCTCGGGACGCAGCTCGCCGTCCCGGCACAGCCGCTCCACGGCGCCGGTGATGCCGACCGAGCCCACGGGCATGCGGCGCCGGTCGTGGATGGGCGCGGCGATGGACGCCACGCCCTCCCAGGTCTCCTCCACGTCGGCCGCGTACCCACGCGCGCGCGTGACGTCTAGGAGGTGCTCGAAGTCGTCCTGGTCGCACACCGTGCGGTCCGTGAAGGGCTTCCGCTCGGCTTCCATCGCCTCGCTGTGCGCCACCGGGTCGTAGGCCGAGAGCACTTTGCCGAGCGCGGTGGAGTGCAGCGGCTGCATGGCGCCGATCTCCAGCACCTGCCGGCTGTCGTCGGGCCGGAAGACGTGGTGCACGATCAGCACGCCCTGCTGGTGCAGGACCCCCAGGTGCACGCTCTCGCCGCTGGAGCGGGCCAGGTCGTCGGTCCACACCAGGGCTCGCGCCCGCAGCTCGTGGACATCCAGATAGGTGGTGCCGAGACGCAGCAGCTCCGCGCCCAGCTGATAACGCCCGGAGGCGTCGTCCTGCTCCACGAAACCCTCCTGCTGGAGGGTGCGCAGAATGCCGTGGGCGGTGCCCTTGGCGAGGCCCAGGGACGAGGCGATGTCCGACAGGCCCAGTCTCCGCTCGCCGCCCGCGAGCAGCCGCAGCATCGCGGCCGCCCGTTCGAGCGACTGGATGTTCCGTGCCATCGCCGTCCTGCCTCCGTCCCCTTTGACCGCCGACGAACGCGGGGCATGCTGACTCCCCGTGTCGACTGCCGTCGTACACCGTCTTACGTCGCGCTACCCAGCGTTCGGCAATGTCGAACACTACCGGTCCATGTCGACCTCCCGCTAATGGTCGGTCGACACCTGTTACATCACACGTGGCCCGAGTGTGGCGCGGGAGCCACCCGCGTCCGCCACGTGGACGCCGGTGCCCATCCAAGCGGACTCCCGGTTACCCTGACGCCGTGCGGCATCTCCGCCTGTCAGGAAAAGAGCCGCATAGCCGACAGCCGTCGCATCTAGGGAGCCCTTTCATGGCCTCGTTGCCACCGTCCCCTTCCGCCGACAGCCGGACCCGTGCGTCCGCGCTCCGAGAGGCGCTCGCCACCCGTGTGGTGGTCGCCGACGGGGCGATGGGCACGATGCTCCAGGCGCAGGAGCCCACGCTCGACGACTTCCAGCAGCTCGAGGGCTGCAACGAGATCCTGAATCTGACGCGTCCCGACATCGTGCGTGCGGTGCACGAGGCGTATTTCGCGGTGGGCGTGGACTGCGTGGAGACCAACACGTTCGGTGCGAACCATTCCGCGTTGGGTGAGTACGACATCTCGGGGCGGGTGTTCGAGCTGTCCGAGGCGGGTGCCCGGGTGGCGCGGGAGGTGGCCGACGCGTTCACGGCGGGGGACGGCCGGCAGCGCTGGGTGCTGGGTTCGATGGGTCCGGGGACCAAGCTGCCGACGCTGGGCCATGCTCCGTACCCGACGTTGCGTGATGCGTATCAGCGCAATGCGGAGGGTCTGGTCGCGGGTGGTGCGGATGCGCTGCTGGTGGAGACGACGCAGGATCTGCTGCAGACGAAGGCGGCGGTGCTGGGTGCGCGGCGGGGTCTGGAGGTGCTGGGTCTCGATCTGCCGGTGATCGTGTCGGTGACGGTCGAGACGACGGGCACGATGCTGCTGGGTTCGGAGATCGGGGCGGCGCTGACGGCGCTGGAGCCGCTGGGCATCGACATGATCGGGCTGAACTGTGCCACCGGCCCGGCCGAGATGAGCGAGCACCTGCGCTACCTCGCCCGCAACGCACGCATCCCGCTCGCCTGCATGCCCAACGCGGGCCTGCCCGTGCTCGGCAAGGACGGCGCCCACTACCCGCTGACCGCGCCCGAGCTGGCCGACGCGCAGGAGACCTTCGTCCGTGAGTACGGCCTTTCGCTCGTCGGCGGCTGCTGTGGTACGACGCCGGAGCACCTGCGGCAGGTGGTCGAGCGCGTCCAGGGCCTGACCCCGCCCGCTCGTGACCCGCGCCCCGAGCCCGGCGCCGCCTCCCTCTACCAGTCGGTGCCGTTCCGCCAGGACACGTCCTACCTGGCGATCGGTGAGCGGACCAACGCCAACGGCTCGAAGAAGTTCCGCGAGGCCATGCTGGAGGGCCGCTGGGACGACTGTGTGGAGCTGGCGCGGGAGCAGATCCGTGAGGGTGCGCACATGCTCGACCTGTGCGTGGACTACGTCGGGCGCGACGGCGTCGCCGACATGGAGGAACTCGCCGGCCGCTTCGCCACCGCCTCCACCCTGCCGATCGTGCTGGACTCCACCGAGGTCGAGGTGATCCGGGCGGGCCTGGAGAAGCTCGGCGGCCGTGCGGTGATCAACTCGGTGAACTACGAGGACGGTGACGGCCCCGACTCCCGCTTCGCCAGGGTCACCAAACTCGCCCAGGAGCACGGCGCCGCCCTGATCGCCCTGACGATCGACGAGGAGGGGCAGGCCCGCACGCCCGAGAAGAAGGTCGAGATCGCCGAGCGGCTGATCGCGGACCTGACGGGGAACTGGGGCATCCGTGAGGAGGACATCCTCATCGACGCCCTGACGTTCACGATCTGCACCGGTCAGGAGGAGTCCCGTAAGGACGGCCTGGCCACCATCGAGGCGATCCGGGAACTCAAGCGCCGTCACCCGGCGGTGCAGACCACTCTCGGCCTGTCGAACATCTCCTTCGGTCTGAACCCGGCCGCCCGGATCCTGCTCAACAGTGTCTTCCTGGACGAGTGCGTGAAGGCGGGCCTGGACTCGGCGATCGTCCACGCGTCGAAGATCCTGCCGATCGCCCGGTTCAGCGAGGAAGAGGTCGCCACGGCGCTGGACCTGATCCACGACCGCCGCTCGGAGGGCTACGACCCCCTGCAGAAGCTCATGCAGCTCTTCGAGGGCGCCACCGCGAAGTCCCTGAAGGCCGGCAAGGCCGAGGAACTGGCCGCCCTGCCGCTGGAGGAGCGGCTCAAGCGGCGGATCATCGACGGTGAGCGCAACGGTCTGGAAGCCGACCTGGATCTCGCGCTGGCGGACCGCCCGGCCCTCGACATCGTCAACGACACCCTGCTGGACGGGATGAAGGTCGTCGGCGAGCTGTTCGGCTCCGGTCAGATGCAGTTGCCGTTCGTGCTGCAGTCCGCCGAGGTGATGAAGGCGGCCGTCGCCTACCTCGAGCCGTACATGGAGAAGTCGGATGCCGAGGGCAAGGGCACGATCGTACTGGCGACTGTGCGCGGGGACGTGCACGACATCGGCAAGAACCTGGTCGACATCATCTTGTCCAACAATGGCTACAACGTGGTCAATCTCGGTATCAAGCAGCCGGTGTCGGCGATTTTGGAGGCGGCCGAGGAGCACCGGGCCGATGTGATCGGTATGTCGGGGCTGCTGGTGAAGTCCACGGTGATCATGAAGGAGAACCTGGAGGAGCTGAACCAGCGTGGTCTGGCGGCCCGGTTCCCGGTCATCCTGGGCGGCGCGGCCCTGACGCGGGCCTATGTCGAGCAGGACCTGCACGAGGTCTACGAGGGCGAGGTCCGCTACGCCCGCGACGCCTTCGAGGGCCTGCGCCTCATGGACGCCCTGATCGCCGTCAAGCGGGGGGTGCCCGGGGCCAGGCTGCCCGAGCTGAAGCAGCGCCGGGTGCGGGCCGCGGCCGCGGTCGAGGTGGAGGAGCGCCCGGAGGAGGGCCACGTCCGCTCCGACGTGGCCACCGACAACCCCGTGCCCGTCCCGCCGTTCTGGGGCACCCGGATCGTCAAGGGCATCCAGCTCAAGGAGTACGCGTCTTGGCTGGACGAGGGCGCGCTGTTCAAGGGGCAGTGGGGGCTGAAGCAGGCCCGTACCGGTGAGGGGCCGTCGTACGAGGAACTGGTCGAGAGCGAGGGCCGGCCGCGCCTGCGCGGTCTGCTGGACCGGCTCCAGACGGAGAACCTGCTGGAAGCCGCCGTGGTCTACGGCTACTTCCCCTGCGTCTCCAAGGACGATGACCTGATCCTCCTTGACGAGCGCGGCAATGAGCGGACCCGGTTCACGTTCCCGCGGCAGCGCCGGGGCCGGCGGCTGTGCCTGGCGGACTTCTTCCGCCCGGAGGAGTCGGGGGAGACCGACGTGGTCGGCCTGCAGGTCGTCACCGTGGGCTCGCGCATCGGCGAGGAGACGGCGAAGCTGTTCGAGGCCAACTCCTACCGTGACTACCTCGAACTGCATGGCCTGTCCGTGCAGTTGGCGGAGGCACTCGCCGAGTACTGGCACGCCCGCGTCCGCGGCGAACTCGGCTTCGCGGGTGAGGACCCGGCCGACATCGAGGACATGTTCGCCCTGAAGTACCGGGGCGCGCGCTTCTCCCTCGGCTACGGCGCCTGCCCGAACCTGGAGGACCGCGCGAAGATCGCCGAGCTGCTGGGGCCGGAGCGGATCGGCGTGCACCTGTCCGAGGAGTTCCAGCTGCACCCGGAGCAGTCCACCGACGCGATCGTGATCCACCACCCGGAGGCGAAGTACTTCAACGCCCGCTGAGCCCGCCAGGGGGCCGGGACGCCCGGCCGCCGGGCCGGATCAGGCCGAAGCTCCGCTTGCCCCTGCCGGGGCTGTTTCACGGGCTGTCCCCGGCCTCGAGTGGTGAACGAGGCGCTTCGTGCGTCGGAGACGTACACTTGTCGGTCCACTGCAGGCCGGCTCCCGCGCGGGAGCCGGCCTGCTCGTCCCGCAAGGAGGTGCGTGGATGACCAGCACGGTCCCCGCGCTCGGAACCCGTACGGCCGAAGGCTCGACGCTGCAGGCGGTGCTCCTCGACATGGACGGCACCCTGGTGGACACCGAAGGATTCTGGTGGGACGTCGAGGTCGAAGTCTTCGCCGCCCTCGGCCACGTCCTGGACGCGTCCTGGCGCCATGTCGTGGTCGGCGGGCCCATGACCCGCAGCGCCGGGTTCCTCATCGAGGCAACCGGCGCCGACATCACCCTCGCCGAGCTGACCGACCTGCTCAACGAGGGCTTCGAGGACCGCATCGGCCGCGCCCTGCCGCTGATGCCGGGCGCCGCCCGCCTGCTCGCCGAGCTGCACGAGCAGGCCGTCCCCACCGCCCTGGTCTCGGCCTCCCACCGGCGCATCATCGACCGTGTGCTGTCCGTGCTCGGCCCGCACCACTTCGCCCTGTCCGTCGCGGGCGACGAGGTCTCCCGCACCAAGCCCTACCCGGACCCCTACCTGCTCGCCGCGGCGGGGATCGGCGCGGAACCAGCCCGCTGCGCCGTCGTCGAGGACACCTCGACCGGGGTCGCCGCCGCCGAGGCCGCGGGCTGCCGGGTGGTCGCCGTACCCTCCGTCGCCCCCATCGCGCCCGCCGAGGGACGCACCCTCGTGACCTCCCTGGAAGAGGTCGACCTGGCATTTCTGCGCGGTCTGATGACGGAAATGCGCTAGCCGTTCACCCAGCGTGCAAAGTCCGCCGTCCAGCGGCGCACAAAGCCCATTGACCGTGCTGGACAAATTTCCGGGGAAGTACACCCGGGCGGAATTCGCGCCCGGCCGCGCGGCCGAATTCCACTGACTGCCCGCACAGTTGCGAGTGTGACGTTCCCCACCTCGGCAGGCCTCGACATCATGGCCGGAGTGTGCTGGTCGGCCCGGCTGGAGAGGGATCGGCGGATCCTTGTGTCCCGATTGGGGGGATGCTGCACTAATCCTGTCGCAGTCGGGTTTTCAGTGTGTCCACACCCGGTTCCACTGCGTGATGATGGGTCAACTCGCGCGGCCGTGAACCCTGCTGCGAGCGCGGACTAATCTCATCGCGAGAACATCGCCGCAACACCCGCGTTCCGCCGCACCACCCCTGCATGCCGGATACACGGACCGAACTGCTCTGGAGAAACTCCCGCATGAACCGCAAGACTTTGGTGCTGCCGGCGGTCGTCGGCCTGCTCACGCCGGTTCTGGCCGCGTGCGGCGGATCCGGCGGCGGGGGCAAGAGCGGTAACGCCATCGTCGTCGGTACCACCGACCAGTTCGCGGCCACCAAGGACGCCCCGGCGCCCCTCGACCCCGCCTACGCCTACGACGTCGGCACCTGGAACATCCTGCGCCAGACCCAGCAGACGCTGATGGCGCAGCCCAAGGGCGAGGGCGACCCCGTCCCGGACGCCGCGGAGAGCTGCGGCTTCACCGACAGCGGCAGCGAGCGCTACGCCTGCAAGCTGCGGGACGGCCTGAAGTTCGCGAACGGCGACACGGTGACCGCCGAGGACGTCAAGTACTCCATCGAGCGTGTCCTGCGCATCAAGTCCGACAGTGGTGTCTCCTCGCTGCTCAACACCATCGACACGGTCGAGACGCAGGGTGACCGCGAGGTCATCTTCCACCTCAAGACGGCCGACGCCACCTTCCCGTACAAGCTGTCCACGCCGGTCGCGGGCATCGTCAACCCGAAGGACTACGAGAAGGACAAGCTGCGCGACGGCTTCACGGTGGACGGCTCCGGCCCCTACACCTTCCAGGCCGACGTCAAGGACAACGCGATCGTCAGCGCCACCTTCACCAAGAACCCCTCGTACAAGGGCAGCGTGACGGTGAACAACAGCAAGGTCGTGATCCGCTCCTACGACTCCGCCGAAGCCATGGGCGCGGCGATCGACAAGGGCGACATCGACGTCATGACCCGCACCATGACGCCCGCGCAGATCCAGAAGCTGGACGCCGGCAGCAGCAACAAGGTCGACCTCGTCGACATGCCGGGCCTCGAGATCCGCTACCTGGCCTTCAACACCAACGCGCCCAGCGTGAAGTCCAAGGCCGTCCGCCAGGCCATGGCCCAGCTCATCGACCGCGGCGAACTGGCCAACAAGGTCTACGGCACCGAGGCCGAGCCGCTGTACTCGCTGGTCCCGGCCACCATCACCGGCCACTCGAACTCGTTCTTCAACAAGTACGGCAACCCCAGCGTCGCCAAGGCCAAGGCCCTGCTCGCCCAGGCCAACATCACCACCCCGGTCAAGCTGACCCTGCACTACACCACCGACCACTACGGCGCGGCCACGAAGCAGGAGTTCGAGGACCTGCAGAAGCAGCTCAACAACAGCGGCCTGTTCGACGTCTCCATCCAGGGCCACCCCTGGACCGAGTTCCGGCCGGCCGAGCAGAAGGGCCAGTACGACGTCTACGGCATGGGCTGGTTCCCCGACTTCCCGGACGCCGACAACTTCCTCGCGCCCTTCCTCGACAAGGACAACTTCCTCGGCTCGCCGTACTCCAACACGACGATCCAGCACACGCTGATCCCGGACTCCCGCCGCGAGGCCGACCGGCTCGCCGCCTCCAAGAGCCTGACCGCGATCCAGGACACCGTCGCCGAGGACGTCCCGGTCCTGCCGCTGTGGCAGGGCAAGCAGTACGTCGCCGCACGGGACGACATCACGGGCACCGCGTACGCCCTCAACTCCTCCTCGACCCTTCAGCTGTGGGAGCTCGGCCGTGGTGTGAGCGGCTGACGGCTCTCCTCATCCGGGGCCAGGGACGGCTGCCCCGGGATCCCGGGGCCAGGACGGTGGCCCCGGGATGACGGAACCGACGACAAAGGCACATGCAGTGAACATGCGCAACCAGTGGCCGGTCCTGCCCATCGTGGCGGGACTGGCCTCCGGCCTGTTGACCGGCTGCGGCTCGGGGAGCGGTGATTCCGGGGGTACCGGCTCCTCCGTGGTGATGGGGATGTCCGACGACGTCCTCGCCACGGACCCGGCCTCCGGCTACGACCCCGGCTCCTGGCTGTTGTTCGACAACGTCTTCCAGTCGCTGCTCAGTTTCCCGAAGGGAGGGACCGAACCCCAGCCCGAACTGGCCAAGCAGTGCACCTTCACCGACAGCCGGGCCATGGTCTACCAGTGCGAACTGAAGGACGGCCTGAAGTTCAGCAACGGTGACGCGCTGACCTCCGAGGACGTGAAGTTCTCCTTCGACCGCATGCTGAAGATCAACGACCCCTCGGGGCCCGCGATCATGTTCCCGATGCTCGGCTCCGTCGACACCCCGAACGCGAAGACCGTGGTCTTCCGCCTGAAGGTCCCCGACGCCACCTTCCCCAGCAAGCTCGCCTCCGGCGCCGGCTCCATCGTGGACCACCGCCAGTACGACGCGAGCGGGCTGCGCAAGGACGGCAAGGCCGTCGGCTCCGGACCCTACAAGCTGGACTCCTTCGACGGGGACCAGGCGGTCTTCTCGGTCAACGGCAACTACAAGGGCACCGCCGAGGTCAAGAACTCCGGCGTCACCATGAAGTTCTTCCACGGCGACCGCGCCGCCCTGAAGAAGGCCCTCCTCGACAGCAAGATCGACATCGCCTACCGAGGCCTGTCCGCCTCCGACATCGCCGGTCTCGACCAGCAGGGCGGTAGCAAGGGCGTGAACGTCATCGAGGGCAGCAGCGCCGAGGTCCAGCACCTCGTCTTCAACATGAAGGACCCGGTCGCCGGAAAGCTCGGCGTCCGCAAGGCCATGGCCTACCTCCTCGACCGCGACGCCCTGATCAAGAACGTGTACCAGGGCACCGCCACCCCGCTGTACTCGATCATCCCGGCGGGCATCGTCGGCCACAACACGGCCTTCTTCGACACCTACGGCGCCCGCCCGTCCCAGGCCAAGGCCGCGGCCGCGCTGCGCGCCGACGGCATCACCGGCAAGGCGAAGCTCACCCTGTGGTCCACGCCGTCGCGCTACGGCCCCGCCACCGACGAGGAGCTGAAGGCCATCGCCGGACAGCTCAACGCCAGCGGCCTGTTCGACGCCGACGTCAAGTCGGTCGCCTTCGACCAGTACGAGAAGGACATCGCCGCCGGCAAGTACGGCGTCTACGTCAAGGGCTGGGTGCCGGACTACCCGGACGCCGACAACTTCACGGCGCCCTTCTTCGGCAAGGGCAACGTGCTGGACAACAACTACAGCAACCGCACCATCACCGGCTCGCTCATCCCCGACACGGCCGCGCAGAGCGACCGCGCCGCCACCGACAAGGACTTCGGCAGGCTCCAGGACATCGTCGCCGCCGAACTGCCCGTCCTGCCCGTGTGGCAGGCCAAGCAGTACGCGGTCGCCCGCGACGGCGTCTACGGTCTTGAGTACTGCCTGGACGCCTCCACGGTGTTCCGGTTCTGGGAACTGAGCAAGGGCTGACGCCCGGACACACGCCGAGGGTGCGCTTCCCGTGCGGGAGGGGCGCCCTTCGCCGTGGTGGAGAGACCTCCGTGGTGGAGAGACCTACTGTGCGCCGGGGCGCACCAGCCCGCTCTCGTACGCGTACACCGCCGCCTGCACCCGGTCCCTCAGCCCCAGTTTGGTGAGCACATGCCCCACGTGGGTCTTCACCGTCGTCTCGCTGACGAACAGATCGGCGGCGATCTCCGCGTTGGACAGCCCGCGCGCCACCAGCTTCAGCACCTCCACCTCACGGTCGGTGAGGGTGTGCAGGGTGTCCGGCACCGGCTCCTCGCCGGAAGGCAGATGCGTGGCGTACTTGTCCAGCAGCCGGCGCGTGATGCTCGGTGCCAGCATCGCCTCGCCCGCCGCCACCACGCGGATCGCCTGCACCAGCTCGTTGGCGGGGGCGTCCTTCAGCAGGAAGCCGCTGGCGCCGGCGCGCAGCGCCTCCACCACGTACTCGTCGAGATCGAACGTGGTCAGCACGAGCACCTTCGCCGGGCCGGACCGGTCGGGCCCGGTGATCTGCCGGGTCGCCTCCACCCCGTCCATCCGCGGCATGCGGATGTCCATCAGCACGACGTCCGGCTGCAGGGCCCGCACCTGATCGAGGGCCTGCAGGCCGTCACCGGCCTCGCCCACGACCGCGATGTCCTGCTCGGCCTCCAGGATCATCCGGAAACCCGTACGCAGCAGGGGCTGGTCGTCGACCAGTAGGACGCGGATGGCCACGTGACACTCCTTCGCTAGTCGGGCCCCATTCTGCCCTGCGGCCCGGCCTCCGACTCGGCCGCCCTCACCGGCAGCGGATAGGGCGGGGGAGTGCCGCCGAACTCCGGGCAGTGCGCCTGGTGGTCGCACCAGCCGCACAGCTTGGTCCGGCGGGGGCGCCACTCGCCGCTCTCCGTGGCCTGCCGGATGGCGTCCCACAGCGCGTGCAGCTTGCGCTCCACCCGCTCGAGATCGGAGAGGACCGGGTCGTACGTCAGCACGTCGCCGCTGCCGAGATAGACGAGCTGGAGCCGCCGCGGCACGACCCGCTTCAGCCGCCAGACCACGAGGGCGTAGAACTTCATCTGGAACAGCGCGCCCTCGGCGTACTCCGGTCTGGGCGCCTTGCCCGTCTTGTAGTCGACGATCCGCACATCACCGGTGGCGGCCACGTCGACCCGGTCGATGATGCCGCGCAGCCGCAGCCCCGACTCCAGCTCGGCCTCGACGAACAGCTCCCGCTCGGCGGGCTCCAGGCGCGTCGGGTCCTCCAGCGTGAACCAGCGCTCCACCAGCCGCTCTGCCTCGCCGAGCCACCGCGCCAGCCGCTCGCCCTCCGGATCGTCGGCGAACAGCTCGGTCACCTCCGGCCTGCTCTCCCGCAGCCGGTCCCACTGGCCCGGGATCAGTGCCTTGGCCCGCGGCGCGGTCCGTTCCGCGGCGGGGGCGTCGAAGAGCCGCTCCAGGACGGCGTGCACCAGCGTGCCTCTCGTGGCCGCCTCGCTCGGCTTCTCCGGAAGCCGGTCGATCACCCGGAACCGGTACAGCAGCGGGCACTGCATGAAGTCACCGGCCCGGGAGGGCGACAGGGAGGTGGGCGCGACGGCGGCGGGCCCGGCCGCCGCGTCCTCGAAGCTGCTGTCCATGCCCACAGACCTTACGGCCCACCACTGACAGTGACCCACCCCGCCGCCCGCGCCGCCCGCGCCGGCCGCGCGAGCGCGGGGCGAACACAAGGGGTGCCGGGGCGAAACGTGCCGCCACGGCCGCATACCATCGACCTCAGAACCTTCCGCCCGGCAGGTGCGGGAGACGCTTCGAACGAGGGGACACCGTGGACGTGAGCGGCGGGAGCGGGCAGCCGCGGTCCGGCAACGAGGAGCCGGCCGAGCACCCCGCAGGTCCTACGGCCCCGGCAACCGGCCCCGCCGACCACCCCGGGCCACCGCCCCACCACGCCCCGGCGCCCCGGCCCCTGGACAGCGACCGGGGACCCGTGAACGAGGACACCGGGGACGGCCGCCCCCCGGACACGGACGCGCACACAGGCCGGGAGAACGCCGCACACGACGACAGCACTCGGGGGAAGAACACCGGGGACCGCGACACCAGGGACACGGATTCCCGGCACGACGACGTCCCGGACCAGGACACCGGGGCAGCTGCGGAGGCCCAGGACGGGGACGCTGCGGTGGACGGTGCCGGGGAGGCGTCGGCCCGGCGCGAGGGCGCCCAGGACCGGGGCACTGGCGCTGACGGTGCCGTGGCTGCGGAGGCCCAGGACGGGGACGCTGCGGTCGACGGCGACGGCGACGCGGGCGACCCCGGTGACCCGGGCGGCCCGCCCCGCGACGCGGCCCCCACCGACCCGGCCGCCGTCCGGAACGATCAGCACCACAACGCGGAACACCGTTCCCTCGCCCACTCCGGCATCGCCCGGAGCGAGCCGCCGAAGCCGCGGCCCAAGGAGCCCGGCGGGGGCATCCTCATGGGCCGGCCCTTCGGGGTGCCGGTGTACGTGGCGCCCAGCTGGTTCCTCGTCGCCGCGCTGATCACCTGGGTCTTCGGCGGCCAGCTCGACCGTGTGCTGCCCGAGCTGGGCGCCGCCCGCTACCTGGTCTCCCTGTTCTTCGCCGTCGCCTTCTACGCCTCCGTCCTGGTCCACGAGCTGGCCCACACGGTCGCCGCGATCCGCTTCAAACTCCCCGTCCGCCGCATCCAGCTGCAGTTCTTCGGCGGCGTCTCCGAGATCGAGAAGGAGGCCGAGACCCCGGGCCGGGAGTTCGTCCTGGCCTTCGTCGGGCCGCTGCT
Source organism: Streptomyces sp. FXJ1.172 (assembly GCF_001636945.3). Lineage (NCBI taxonomy): Bacteria > Bacillati > Actinomycetota > Actinomycetes > Kitasatosporales > Streptomycetaceae > Streptomyces > Streptomyces sp. FXJ1.172. The sequence goes on from NZ_CP119133.2 coordinate 7,276,295, forward strand.
CTCCCTCGTCCTCGCCGCGCTCTTCTACCTCGCCATGAAGCCGGTCGAACCCCGCTCCGTCCCCGGTGTGCTGCTCGCCGGGCTGATGATCTCGAACCTGATCGTGGCGGCCTTCAACCTCCTGCCCGGCCTGCCCCTCGACGGCGGCCGCATGCTCCGCGCCGTCGTCTGGAAGATCACCGGCAAGCCGATGAGCGGCACCGTCGCCGCCGCCTGGGTCGGCCGCGCCCTCGCCGTCGCCGTCCTGATCGGCCTGCCCCTGCTCAACCAGTCCGGCGCGCTCGGCGGCGACGGCGCGGACACGGGCGGCATGGACACCGTCACCGACGCCCTGCTCGCCGCCATCCTCGCCGCGATCATCTGGACCGGCGCCGGCAACAGCCTGCGCATGGCCCGGCTGCGTGAACACCTCCCCGAGCTGCGCGCCCGTACCCTCACCCGCCGGGCCGTACCGGTCGAGACGGACACCCCGCTCTCCGAGGCCCTGCGCCGCGCCAACGCCGCCGGTGCCCGCGCCCTGGTCGTGGTCGACGCCGACGGCAACCCCCTCTCCCTCGTCCGCGAGGCCGCCATCGTCGGCGTCCCCGAACACCGCCGCCCCTGGGTGACGGTCAGCGGCCTCGCCCAGGAACTCACCGACGGCATGCGTGTCTCCGCCGAGCTGGCCGGCGAGGACCTGCTGGACGTCCTGCGGGCCACCCCGGCCACCGAGTACCTGGTCGTCGAGGAGACCGGCGAGATCTACGGCGTGCTGTCCGCCGCCGACGTCGAGCGCGCCTTCGTGAAGGCGATGGCCCGCCCGTCCGTCTAGTGTCCAGTGTCTGGTGGTCAGAGCCTCCCGCTCGGGCCGGTAGTCTGTTCACATGTCCGAACCGACCGGTGCCGCCCGCAGGCGCGGGCCCTTCAAGGTCGGGGACCAGGTACAGCTGACCGACCCCAAGGGCCGCCACTACACGTTCACGCTCGAAGCCGGGAAGAACTTCCACACCCACAAGGGCTCCTTCCCGCACGACGAACTGATCGGCGCTCCCGAGGGCAGCGTTGTCCGCACCACCGGCAACGTCGCCTACCTCGCGCTGCGCCCCCTGCTCCCCGACTACGTCCTGTCCATGCCCCGCGGGGCAGCCGTCGTCTACCCCAAGGACGCGGGGCAGATCCTCGCCTTCGCCGACATCTTCCCCGGCGCCCGCGTCGTGGAGGCCGGCGTCGGCTCCGGCTCGCTCAGCAGCTTCCTGCTGCGCGCCATCGGCGACCAGGGCATGCTGCACTCCTACGAGCGCCGCGAGGACTTCGCCGAGATCGCACAGGCGAACGTGGAGCGCTACTTCGGCGGCCCGCACCCCGCCTGGCAGCTCACCGTCGGTGACCTCCAGGACAACCTGTCCGACACCGACGTCGACCGCGTCATCCTCGACATGCTCGCCCCCTGGGAGTGCCTGGAGGCCGTCTCCAAGGCGCTCGTCCCCGGCGGCATCCTGTGCTGCTACGTGGCCACCACCACCCAGCTCGCCCGGACCGTGGAGTCCATCCGGGAGATCGGCTGCTTCAACGAGCCGACCGCCTGGGAGACCATGATCCGCAACTGGCACATCGAGGGTCTGGCCGTCCGCCCGGACCACCGGATGATCGGCCACACCGGCTTCCTGCTCACCGCCCGCCGCCTCGCGGACGGCGTCGAGCCGCCCATGCGCCGTCGCCGCCCCGCCAAGGGCGCCTACGGCGAGGACTACGCCGGACCCAACGCCGACGGCGGCACCGGCCGCTGACCGGCCGCGCACACATCCCAACGCGAGGGCGCCGTGCCCGAGTTCCCGCCGAGCGAGGGGAACTCGGCCACGGCGCCCGTTCGTTGAGAGCGCACAGGGTGCCCCGTGTCGCCGCGGTCGCGCACGCCCCGCACGCGAGCGCGTCGGCGTACGCCCGCACACGCGCGGGCGGTTCGCCTGCGGGAATCCCGGACCCCGCCGTTCCCCCGCACTGTGACGTGTGGCACCATGCTGGCCACCCCACCGGCACAGCCCTCACGGGAGACACTCCTAGTGCAGCAATCCGCCGTTCCGGAACTCGCCCACACCCAGACCAGGCCCATCCACTGGGTCGCCACCGCCACGGCCGTCGCCGGCGTCGTGGCCCTCTCCTCCGTCGTCCAGCCAGGATCGGCCACGGCCGCCACCGGCACGCACACCGCCTCCGCTCCCGCCGCCGTCGCGGCGCCCAGCACCACCGGCGTGGACTTCCCGCTGAGCTGCGGCCGGGTGAAGGCGGTGGTCGCGAAGAAGGCCACCGGGGACCTGGACGGCGACGGCAGACCGGAGACGGTCGCGGTCGTGCACTGCGACTCCGCCATGGGCACCCCGCCCGACGGGGTCTACGTCGTCACCCGCCCGTCGGACGGCGGCAAGCCGCGCGTGGTCGCCACCCTCGTGGCCCCGCAGGACAGGGTCACCGTCACCGGGTTCTCCATACGCGCGCGCGGGGTCGACGCGACCCTGCTCGGCTACTCCTCGAGCGCCGTGCCCAACTGCTGCCCCGACCTGAAGACCCCGGTCAAGTGGCAGTGGAACGGCAGCGCGTTCGTCCGCTCCACGCCCGCCTCGGCCCACAGCGTCTGACACCGGGCCCGGCGCCGGGACTCACTCCGCGTCGGGCCCGTACACCTCGACCTTGTCCGAAACCCGGCGCACATGGATGCACTCGCCGGGACACTCCTTGGCCGAGTCCACCACATCGGTCAGCAGCGGCAGCGGTACCGGCACGGTGGCCCCCGCGTCCTGGAGCAGTGCGTCGTCCGCGCCCTTCACATAGGCCAGCCCGTCGATGTCCAGCTCGAACACCTCGGGGGCGTACTGGGCGCAGATCCCGTCGCCGGTGCACAGGTCCTGGTCGATCCAGACCTCCAGCGCCTCGCCGCCCGGGGCCTCCTGCTGTACGGTCACTTCTCCTGCCCTTCCGGTTCGCCGGGCGGTCGGCCGGCCCGAGGCCAGCCTGGTCCGCTCCGGCGGCTGTTGAACACCCTCGACCCTACCTCCGCCGCTTTCGGGCCTTCTTCCGCCGGTGACCGGGTTTCCGCCCGATCCCGCTCGGGTACGACCGCCCGGCCAGGACAGGTGTGTCCCGGCCAGGGGACGACCACTTCAGCGCCGGTCGGCGGTGACACCGTCCGCCCGGACCGTCGCTCTGCGTGATGGCTGCGCGGGCGCGCTGCGGGTTGCCCGCATACGGGCCGACCGGCCCGGAGTGGACAACTCCGGCCAGCGTTGAAGGAATTCGACCACGCGATGCCCGGAACAAGCTGCTTCCACATCACGTTGAGTGGGTATCCCCTCCGTGCGAGGGAGAGCGCACCGGGTGACCGACGACACACCTTGACAGTCTTGGTGATCTAGGGGTTTCAATCGACACCCACCCAGGTAGGGTCTGGAAGCGTCCAGCTCCCCTTGGAGGAGGTGAGGACCGTGGCAGCCCACGACGACGACATGAACCGCGGCATCCGCCCGGGACGAGGGTCCGAAGACCCGGCCGGGCAGATCGCCTACCTTGAGCAGGAGATCGCCGTCCTGCGACGCAAGCTCGCCGACTCTCCGCGACACACGAGGATTCTCGAAGAGCGGATCGTCGAGCTGCAGACCAACCTGGCCGGCGTGTCCGCCCAGAACGAACGACTGGCCAACACCCTGCGCGAGGCCCGCGACCAGATCGTGGCCCTCAAGGAGGAGGTCGACCGGCTCGCCCAGCCGCCGGCCGGCTTCGGAGTCTTCCTGGAGGCGAACGAGGACGGCACCGCAGACATCTTCACCGGCGGCCGCAAACTGCGGGTGAACGTCAGCCCAAGCGTCGACCTCGACGACCTGCGGCGCGGCCAGGAAGTCATGCTCAACGAAGCGCTCAACGTGGTCGAGGCCATGGAGTTCGAGCGCGTCGGCGACATCGTCACCCTCAAGGAGATCCTCGAGGACGGCGAGCGCGCCCTCGTGCTGGGGCACACCGACGAGGAGCGGGTGGTGCGGCTCGCCGAGCCGCTGCTGGACGTCACCATCCGCGCCGGCGACGCCCTGCTGCTCGAGCCCCGCTCCGGCTACGTCTACGAGGTCATCCCCAAGAGCGAGGTCGAGGAACTCGTCCTCGAAGAGGTCCCGGACATCGGCTACGACCAGATCGGCGGTCTCGGCAACCAGATCGAGGCCATCCGCGACGCGGTCGAGCTGCCGTACCTCTACCCGGACCTGTTCAAGGAGCACGAGCTGCGCCCGCCCAAGGGTGTGCTGCTCTACGGCCCCCCCGGCTGCGGCAAGACACTGATCGCCAAGGCCGTCGCGAACTCGCTGGCCAAGAAGGTCGCCGAGGTCACCGGCCAGGCCGCGGGCAAGAGCTTCTTCCTGAACATCAAGGGCCCCGAGCTGCTCAACAAGTACGTCGGCGAGACCGAGCGGCAGATCCGCCTCGTCTTCCAGCGTGCGCGTGAGAAGGCCGGCGAGGGCACCCCCGTCATCGTCTTCTTCGACGAGATGGAGTCCCTCTTCCGCACCCGCGGCTCCGGTGTCAGCTCGGACGTGGAGAACACCATCGTCCCGCAGCTGCTGGCCGAGATCGACGGTGTCGAGGGCCTGCAGAACGTGGTCGTGATCGGCGCCTCCAACCGCGAGGACATGATCGACCCCGCCATCCTGCGCCCCGGCCGGCTCGACGTGAAGATCAAGATCGAGCGGCCGGACGCCGAGGCGGCCAAGGACATCTTCGGCAAGTACCTCACCGAGCGCCTCCCGCTGCACGCCGACGACCTCGGCGAGCACGGCGGCAGCAAGGAGACGACCGTCCAGAGCATGATCCAGACGGCGGTCGAGCACATGTACGCCGAGTCCGAGGAGAACCGCTTCCTGGAGGTCACCTACGCCAACGGCGACAAGGAAGTCCTCTACTTCAAGGACTTCAACTCCGGCGCCATGATCGAGAACATCGTGGGCCGTGCCAAGAAGATGGCGATCAAGGACTTCCTCGAGAAGAACCAGAAGGGTCTTCGCGTCTCCCACCTGCTGCAGGCCTGCGTGGACGAGTTCAAGGAGAACGAGGACCTGCCCAACACCACCAACCCGGACGACTGGGCCCGGATCTCCGGAAAGAAGGGCGAGCGGATCGTATACATCCGTACGCTCATCACCGGAAAGCAGGGCGCGGACACCGGACGCTCCATCGACACGGTGGCGAACACCGGTCAGTACCTGTAAAAGCAGGGCGGCTGCGGGTGCCCTCGCCGGGTACCCGCAGCTCTCTGTTTTCCGGCCACGGCCGGCCACGACCGGAGCAGGCAATGACGCAAATGATCTCCCCACCAGCGCAAAGGCGTTCTAGGCTCGTTCCTACCGCCGAGTCGCGCAGTGCGGGGACGGGCACCGCACACGCACCGGAGCGCCAGCGGTACTTGAGCGGCGCCCACGACCGAGGGTGCCGCCGGGCAAGGAGGGCCGCATGACCGTACGGCGAGTAATGGGCATCGAGACGGAGTACGGGATCTCCGTCCCCGGCCACCCCAACGCCAATGCCATGCTCACCTCGTCCCAGATCGTCAACGCCTACGCGGCGGCGATGCACCGGGCCCGCCGGGCCCGCTGGGACTTCGAGGAGGAGAATCCGCTGCGCGACGCGCGAGGCTTCGACCTCGCCAGGGAGGCCGCCGACGCCAGCCAGCTCACCGACGAGGACATCGGCCTCGCCAATGTGATCCTCACCAACGGCGCGCGTCTGTACGTCGACCACGCACATCCCGAATACAGCGCCCCCGAGGTGACCAATCCCCGCGACGCCGTCCTGTGGGACAAGGCCGGCGAGCGCATCATGGCCGAGGCCGCCGAGCGGGCCGCACAGCTCCCCGGCGCCCAGCCGATCCACCTCTACAAGAACAACACCGACAACAAGGGCGCCTCCTACGGCACGCACGAGAACTACCTGATGAAGCGGGAGACCCCCTTCTCGGACATCGTGCGCCACCTCACGCCCTTCTTCGTCTCCCGCCAGGTCTTCGCCGGAGCGGGCCGCGTCGGCATCGGCCAGGACGGGCACGAGCACGGCTTCCAGATCAGCCAGCGCGCGGACTACTTCGAGGTCGAGGTGGGCCTCGAGACGACGCTGAAGCGCCCGATCATCAACACGCGGGACGAGCCGCACGCGGACGCGGAGAAGTACCGCCGGCTGCACGTGATCATCGGCGACGCCAACCTGTCGGAGATCTCGACGTACCTGAAGCTGGGGACGACGGCGCTGGTCCTGTCCATGATCGAGGACGGCTTCATCGCGGTGGACCTGGCGGTCGACCAGCCCGTGCGCACCTTGCACCAGGTCTCCCACGACCCCGGCCTCAAGCGCCTGGTCACCCTCCGCAGCGGCCGCACACTCACCGCGGTCCAGTTGCAGATGGAGTACTTCGAGCTGTCGCGCAAGTACGTGGAGGAGCGCTACGGCGCGGACGCGGACGAGCAGACCAAGGACGTCCTCAGCCGCTGGGAGGACACCCTGAACCGCCTGGAGAACGACCCGATGAGCCTGGCCGGCGAGCTGGACTGGGTCGCCAAGCGCGAGCTGATGGAGGGCTACCGCCGCCGTGACGGCCTCGACTGGGACGCCGCCCGGCTGCACCTGATCGACCTCCAGTACGCCGACGTACGCGCCGAGAAGGGCCTCTACAACCGCCTGGCGGCCCGCGGGCGCATCAAGCGGCTGCTGGACGAGGCCGAGGTCGACCAGGCCCGTACGAAGCCGCCGGAGGACACACGCGCGTACTTCCGCGGCCGCTGCCTCGAGCAGTACGCGGACGACGTCGCCGCCGCGAGCTGGGACTCGGTCATTTTCGACCTCCCCGGCCGGGACTCGCTGCAGCGCGTCCCAACCCTGGAACCGCTACGCGGAACGCGAAATCACGTCAAGGAGCTGCTCGACCGCTGCCGCACGGCGGAAGACCTGGTCAGGGTCCTGTCGGGCGGCTGAGCCGGGCCGGCGGGCACGGGCGGCGCTCCGGGCGGCCGGGGTGGAAATCCCGCCGTCCGGGAATCATCGAGGTGGCCCTCGTACGTTGTGGAAACTGCGGGGCCGATGTCGGACCCGGCTTGTAGGGTCTGATCATCACCGATCGGCAGGCGAACTGAGCGGGGTGAGGGTTATGGCAACCAAGGACACCGGCGGCGGCCAGCAGAAGGCCACACGCTCCACCGAGGAGGTCGAGGAGCAGGCGCAGGACGCGCAGGCCCAGGGCGACCTCAAGGAGCGGCACGAGAAGCTGTCCGACGACGTGGACTCCGTCCTGGACGAGATCGATGACGTCCTGGAGGAGAACGCCGAGGACTTCGTGCGTTCCTTCGTGCAAAAGGGCGGGCAGTAGGCCGTCCTTGCCTTCGAATCACAGGTTCGAGGGTGGGGGAGTCGTGAGTGGCCGATGAGTGGACGACGGAGAGCTGCTCGCGGACGGACAAGTCCGGGCCGCGAGCAGTCTTCGTTTCCGGTACCTGTTCCGGCCGGGCAGGTGGATCACCGCCACCACCCGGGTAGGGTCCGTGGCATATCGCTTACTTGGAAGGAAACTTGTGGAAGCCAATACTCGTGGCACCGGGCGTCTACCAGCTGCCTTCCTGACGCCAGGCTCTTCTTCGTTCATGGACTTCCTCTCCGAGCACCAGCCCGAGCTGCTGCCCGGCAACAGGCAGCTGCCGCCCACACAGGGCGTGCTCGAGGCGCCGCACGGCACCACGATCGTGGCCGTGACGTTCCCGGGGGGCGTGGTGCTCGCCGGTGACCGCCGGGCGACCATGGGCAACGTCATCGCGCAGCGGGACATCGAGAAGGTCTTCCCGGCGGACGAGTACTCGGCGGTCGGCATCGCCGGCACCGCCGGTCTGGCCGTCGAGATGGTCAAGCTCTTCCAGCTGGAGCTGGAGCACTTCGAGAAGGTCGAGGGCGCCCAGCTGTCCCTGGAGGGCAAGGCGAACCGGCTGTCGACGATGATCCGCTCCAACCTCGGCATGGCCATGCAGGGCCTGGCCGTGGTCCCGCTCTTCGCCGGATACGACGTGGACCGCGAGAAGGGACGCATCTTCTCCTACGACGTCACGGGCGGCCGCAGCGAGGAGCACAACTTCGCGGCGACCGGCTCCGGCTCGATCTTCGCGCGCGGTGCGATGAAGAAGCTCTTCCGTGACGACCTGACCGAGGAGCAGGCCACCACGCTGGTGGTCCAGGCCCTCTATGACGCGGCAGACGACGACTCGGCGACCGGTGGTCCCGATGTCGCCCGCCGGATCTACCCGATCATCACCGTGATCACCGAGGACGGCTTCCGCCGGCTCACCGGGGACGAGTCCTCCGAACTCTCCCGCGCGGTGCTCCAGCGCCGCCTGGAGGAGCCCGACGGCCCCAAGGCCGCCCTGCTCTGAGCGCCGGCCCCGGCTTCTTACCAAGGCGATCCAGTGACCATGACAGAAAGGGACGGATAACCGGTGTCGACGCCGTTCTATGTCTCACCCCAGCAGGCCATGGCCGACCGCGCGGAGTACGCCCGCAAGGGCATCGCCCGCGGCCGCAGCCTGGTCGTGCTCCAGTACGCCGACGGCATCGTGTTCGTCGGCGAGAACCCGTCCCGCGCGCTGCACAAGTTCAGCGAGATCTACGACCGGATCGGCTTCGCGGCCGCCGGCAAGTACAACGAGTACGAGAACCTCCGCATCGGCGGTGTCCGCTACGCCGACCTGCGCGGTTACACCTACGACCGGGACGACGTCACGGCCCGCGGTCTCGCCAACGTCTACGCCCAGACGCTGGGCACGATCTTCTCCTCGGCGGCCGAGAAGCCGTACGAGGTGGAGCTGGTCGTGGCGGAGGTGGGCGAGACCCCCGAGGGCGACCAGATCTACCGGCTGCCGCACGACGGCTCGATCGTGGACGAGCACGGCTCGGTCGCGGTCGGCGGGAACGCGGAGCAGATCAGCACCTACCTGGACCGTGAGCACCGGGACGCCATGCCCCTGGCCGAGGCGCTGCGGCTCGCCGTACAGGCCCTGTCCCGCGAGTCCAGCGGCAGCCAGCGGGAGATCCCCGCCGAGCGCCTGGAGGTCGCGGTGCTGGACCGCACGCGCCCGCAGAAGCGCAAGTTCAAGCGCATCGTCGGCCGTCAGCTCGCCCGCCTGCTGGAGGCGGGGGGCGCGGCCACCGAGGCGGAGAGTGCCGAGGAGTCCGAGCAGTCCGAGGACGAGTAGTCCGCCGCCCCTCCCGCTCGTGTGTGCCCCGGCAGCCGTCCTGACCGGGGCACACCCGTGTCCGGGCGCGCCGGGCGGCCGCGCCCCGGACGCGGACTCCTACGGCGCCCCGGGCGGTGCCTGGCGGCCCGGTGGCGGCGCCGTGGATCCCCGGACGACCAGTTCTACGGGGATGTCACCGCTCTCGGGTGTCCGGTCCTCCAGGACGGCCAGCAGGGCCCGCATGCCGCGCTCGCCGAACAGCTCGGCGTCCAGTCGTACGGTCGTCAGCTCCGGGTCGAGGGCCGTGGCCAGGCCGAGGTCGTCGACGCCGGTGACCGAGATGTCGTCCGGGACGCGCAGGCCGAGGCGGCGCACGGCCTTGTAGGCACCGGCGGCGAGTTTGTCGTCGTCGCAGACCACGGCGGTGGGGCGGGGGCCGGGCGCGGTGAGCGCGGCCTCGGCGGCGGACAGGGCGCCCTCGATGGAGATGGGCGCGCGGGCGGTGCGGACCTCCGTGCCGGGCACGGCCGCCATGCGTGCGGCCAGCTCCCGCGCGCGCAGCTCGAAGGTCCAGGACGGCACATCGGCAGCCAGGTGCAGCACCCGGCGGTGTCCGAGGCCCAGCAGATGGCCGGTGACCTGGCGGATGCCGTCGGCGATGTCCAGGTTGACGGTGGCCGCGCCGAGACTGCCCCGGGGGTCGCTGTCGAGCATGACGAGGGGGAGCTGGTCGCCGCGGATCGTGGTGAGGGCGTCGGCGGCCATGGAGGAGGCGATGACGCCGTCCAGGGCGGCCTGTGCGGAGGCGAAGGGGTCGCGGGCGGGGCCGATGCCCTCGGGGGAGGGGTAGAGCACGACGCCGAAGCCGTTCTCCGCCGCCACGCGCGCGGCGCCCGTGTACACACCGGCGAAGAACTCCGTCGTCAGGGCCGGGACGACCAGCAGGACCGTGCGGGTGCGGCCGAGGCGGAGGTTGCGGGCGGCGAGGTTGGGCCGGTAGCCGAGGTCGCGTGCGGCCTCGCGGACGCGCTCGGCGGTGGCCTCGGAGACCCGGCCGCGCCACTTGTCGCCGAGTACGAGCGAGACGGCGGCCTGCGAGACCCCGGCCGCCTGGGCCACGTCACGGCTGGTCGGGCGGGTGCTGCTGTGTGCCACCGCGGGCCTGCTCCCCTCGTGCGGATCGTTCGCCTGGACTGTGAACAGCCCACATGGTACGTATGAGCGGAGAAGTTATACGTAACACGTCGGGTCGTAGAGGCGCCCCGGGCGACCCAACGGAGGGCGGGACATGGCCACGGGATACCTGGAGATACTCCGGGCGCGGCACGCACTGCGGCTGCTCACCGGCACTCTGGTGGGCCGGCTGCCCAACGCGACCGCCGCGATCGCCATGGTGCTGTTCGTCCGTGCCCAGGGCGGCACCTACAGCCTCGCGGGCGCCCTCGCGGCCGTCTACGGAGTCGCCAACGCCGTCGGCCAGCCGCTCCTCGGCCGGCTCGTCGACCTGCACGGCCAGCCGCGCGTCCAGCTGCCCGCGGCGGTCCTCGCGGCCCTGTCCATGACCGCCTTCGCCTTCTGCGGCATCGACCCGCTGCCGCTCGCCTACGCCGCCGTCGCCGCGGCCGGACTGTTCGCCCCGCCGCTGGAGGGCGGCCTGCGCGCCCTGTGGCCGTCCGTGGTGCGCGGCGAGGAGCAGGTGCACACCGCGTACGCCATGGACGCGATCGCGCAGGAGGTGATGTTCACCGTCGGGCCGCTGCTGGTGACCCTGTGCGTGTCCCTGTGGGACGAGCGCGCCGCCCTGCTGGTGCTCAACGTCCTCGGTGTGCTCGGCGCGCTCTGCGTGGTCCTCTCGCCGCCCTCGCGCGCGTGGCGCTCCGGCCCCCGCGAGGCGCACTGGCTCGGCGCCCTGCGCTCGCCCGGCCTGCTCGTCCTGCTCGGCGTCTTCCTGTTCGTCGGCATCGCGCTCGGCTCCATCACGGTCGCGTCGGTGTCGTACGCCGACGGGCACGGCGGCGACGCGGTCTACGGCTGGATGATGGCCGGGATCGGCCTCGGCGCGCTCGTCGGCGGCACCGTCTACGGCGCCCGCCGGTGGGCCGGTGCGCCCGAGCGGCGACTGCGGTTCCTGGTGGCGCTTCTGGCGGTGTGTTACCTGCCGCTGACGCTGGTGCCGGGCGCGGTGCCCATGGTGCTGCTCACGGTGCTCGCCGGGGTGTTCCTCGCGCCCTGCATCGCCTGCGCGTTCATCGTCGTGGACCGGCACGCGCCGAGCGGGACCGTCACCGAGGCGTTCTCCTGGCTCGTGACGACGTTCACCGTGGGCGCCTCGGTCGGAACGGGCCTCGCCGGCCCCGTGGTCCAGGCCGGCGGCACGCAGTGGGGCTTCGCGGTTCCCGGTGCCGCCGGGGCCGTGTCGCTGCTGGTCCTTTTCGCCACCGGACGGGTCCTCGCAGCTCCCGCGCGGGGCGGGGTCGTTGCGGCTTCATCGGAAAATGATCCAAATCGTGCCGTCGAACCCCGTTTCAGCTCGGAGGATCGGGCGTAATGTTCAGTCATGGACCGCCGCATTTTCGGGCTGGAGAACGAGTACGGCGTCACGTGCACGTTCAGGGGACAGCGGCGCCTGTCTCCTGACGAGGTGGCGCGGTACCTCTTCCGCCGTGTCGTGTCATGGGGCCGCAGCAGCAATGTCTTTCTGCGAAACGGCGCCCGGCTCTATCTCGACGTGGGCTCACATCCGGAATACGCGACACCCGAATGTGACAACGTGATCGAACTGGTCACCCACGACAAGGCCGGCGAGCGCATTCTCGAAGGACTCCTGGTGGACGCGGAACGACGCCTGCACGAGGAGGGAATCGCAGGCGACGTCTACCTCTTCAAGAACAACACCGACTCGGCGGGCAACTCCTACGGCTGCCACGAGAACTATCTGGTGGCGCGCCACGGCGAGTTCTCCCGGCTCGCGGACATCCTCATCCCCTTCCTGGTCACCCGGCAGCTGCTGTGCGGTGCCGGCAAGGTGCTGCAGACGCCGCGCGGCGCCGTGTACTGCGTCAGCCAGCGCGCCGAGCACATCTGGGAGGGCGTCTCCTCGGCGACGACCCGCTCGAGGCCCATCATCAACACCCGTGACGAACCGCACGCGGACGCCGAGCGCTACCGCCGGCTGCATGTGATCGTCGGAGACTCCAACATGTCCGAGACGACCATGCTGCTCAAGGTCGGCGCCACCGACCTGGTGCTGCGCATGATCGAGGCGGGCACCGTGATGCGCGACCTGACCCTGGAGAACCCGATCCGGGCGATCCGCGAGGTCAGCCACGACATCACCGGCCGCCGCAAGGTGCGCCTGGCCAGCGGCCGGGAGGCCTCCGCCCTCGAGGTGCAGCGCGAGTACTTCGACAAGGCCGTGGACTTCTGCGACCGCCGCGGCATCCGCACCGGCACGGTCGCGCAGGTCCTGGAGCTGTGGGGCCGCACCCTCGACGCGATCGAGACCGAGGAACTGGACCGGATCGCCACCGAGATCGACTGGGTCATGAAGTACAAGCTCATCGAGCGGTACCGGGCCAAGCACAACATGACCATGTCCCACCCGCGGGTCGCGCAGATAGACCTCGCCTACCACGACATCCACCGCCGTCGTGGCCTGTACTACCTGCTGGAGAAGAAGGGCCAAGCCACCCGGATCTGCAACGACTTGAAGATCTTCGAGGGCAAGTCGGTGCCCCCGCAGACCACTCGGGCGCGCCTGCGCGGCGACTTCATCCGCAGGGCACAGGAACAGCGCAGGGACTTCACCGTCGACTGGGTCCACCTCAAGCTCAACGACCAGGCCCAACGGACCGTGTTGTGCAAGGACCCGTTCCGTTCGGTGGACGACCGGGTGGAGAAGCTGATCGCCGGAATGTAGCGAAAAGCGTGTGAGTCAAGCGTTTCCGTACCGAAATGCCGGAACGCCACACGGGCGTCGTACGTTTCCCGTACGGCGCCCTTCTCGCGTCGTAGAGTTGCGCGCACGCCAACCACAAGATCGACCGATTACGAGGCCCTTCCGTGCGCCGACGCTCACTCCTCCTCGCCGCCGTACCCGCAGGACTGGTCACCCTCTCCGCGTGCGGTGACAACAAGTCCGAGTCCAGCAAGGCCAGTGTCTCGCCGTCGCCCTCGGTGTCCACGACGCCTCCGCCGAAGATCGTGGAAGGACCGCTGCCGGCGATCACGGCGGGCACGAAGTTCGGCGAGAAGCCGACCGTGGCCAAGGGCACGGGCGAGCCGTCGAAGAACCTGGCGGTCAGGACGGTGATCGCGGGCACCGGCCGCACCGTCGCCGAGAACGACTTCATCCGGGCCAACTACCTGGGCCAGATCTGGGACACGGCCAAGGTCTTCGACAACTCCTACGACCGCAAGAGTCCGCTGGTGATGCAGCTCGCCCGGGGCAGCATCATCGACGGCTGGCTCTACGCGCTCACGGGCAAGAAGACCGGAAGCCGCATCGAGATCGCCGTGCCGCCGGACCTGGGCTACGGCAAGTCGGGCAACGCGCAGGCGGGCATCAAGGGCACCGACACGCTGGTGTTCGTCATCGACCTGATCGACTCCTTCAACTCCAAGAGTTCCGCCAAGGGCAAGGAGGTCCCGCAGACCGACGTGGCCCTGCCGAAGGTGGCCACCAACACCGACGGCAACGTCCCCAAGGTCACGATCCCCGGGACGAACCCGCCGAAGAAGCTCGTCTCGGAGTATGTGCTGGAGGGCGACGGCGACCAGCTGAAGGCCGACCAGACGGTCCTGTGCCAGTTCCAGGGCCTGGTCTGGGACGGTGGCAAAACCTTCCAGCGCACGTACGGCTCGGGCCGGCTCAGCCAGTTCTCGCTCCAGCAGATGCAGCAGGCGGTCAAGGGCCTGGCCGAGGGCCTGACCGGCAAGAAGGTCGGCAGCCGGGTGCTGATCGTCGTCCCGCCGGAGCTGGGCTACGGCAACACCCCGCCGAGCGGCGGCGTCATCAAGAAGGGCTCCACCCTCGTGTTCACGGTGGACATCCTCGCGGCGATGTAGTGCCCGGTGCCCGCGGCGGGCGCACGGGCCGCGAGGATGAAAGACTGTCCGCGTTTCATGACGTACACAAGCAGGAGCTTCGACGTGAACAACGACAAGCCCGAGATCGACTTCCCGGGCGGCGAGCCCCCGGCGGACCTCGAGATCAAGGACATCTGGGAGGGTGACGGGGAGGTCGCGAAGGCGGGCCAGACCGTCACCGTCCACTACGTGGGCGTCGCCTTCAGCACCGGCGAGGAGTTCGACGCCAGCTGGAACCGCGGCACCCCGTTCCGCTTCCCGCTGGGCGGCGGCCGTGTGATCCAGGGCTGGGACCTGGGCGTGCAGGGCATGAAGGTCGGCGGCCGTCGCCAGCTGACCATCCCGGCCCACCTCGCCTACGGCGACCAGAGCCCGACCCCGGCGATCAAGCCCGGTGAGACCCTGATCTTCGTGGTGGACCTCCTCGCCGTCTGATCGTGTCCGTTCCCGTTGGATCGACCCCTGAACCGGTGGCCTGATCCGACCGGATCCGATCACCTGGGGCCCATGCCCGTGCGGGCGTGGGCCCTCGGCTTTTGTCCCCGTGCCCAGGAGCGGTACGGTCGTCGGTCGGAAGCATGAAAAGGGGAGGCGAAGGGCGTCGATGGCCATTGCCAAGGCCGAGCGGCTGATGAACCTGGCGCTGTGTCTGCTCGGGGCGCGGCGGCCGCTCAGCAAGCGTGAGCTGCGGGACTCCATCGAGGCTTACGTCGAGGCCGCCAGGCCGGGAGGAGGGGCGGCCGCCAGGCCGGGGGGAGGGCCGGCCGCCAGGCCGGACAAGGGTGCTTCGGGCGGTGACGACTCCTTCAACAGGATGTTCGAGCGGGACAAGGACGACCTGCGCGAGCTGGGCCTGGTCATCGAGACGGTGGAGAACCTCGACGGCGAGGTCGGGTACCTCGCCCGCCGTGACAGCAACCGCCTGCCCCCGATCACCCTGGACGCCGAGGAGGCCGCTGCTCTCGGCCTGGCCGCCAAGGTGTGGCAGCAGGCCCGGCTCGCCGGTGCCGCCAGTGGCGCCCTGCAGAAGCTGCGCGCCGCGGGGCTCCCTGAGGACGTCGACCCGTACGAGGCGCACGGCGCCCTGGAACCCCGTATCCCGGTGCACGAGGCCGCCTTCGAGCCGCTGATGCTGGCCTGCCGCGACCGCCGCCCGGTCGTCTTCGATTACCGCAAGGCCTCCGCCGCCCGCCCCGAGCCCCGGCATGTGGAGCCCTGGGCGCTGGAGTGCTGGCGCGGGCACTGGTACCTGGCCGGTTTCGACCGTGACCGGGGTGCGGAGCGCGTCTTCCGGCTGTCGCGGATCACCGGCAAGGTCCGCTCGCGCGGCACGGGCTTCACCGCTGCCGTGCCCGACGTCGTCACCGTGCGGGAGACCGTCGCCGGCTGGGCGGGCGAGATCGCCGACCGCTCGGCGCTGATCCGGCTGCGCTCCGGTTCCGGGTACCCGCTTCGGGCGAAGGCCACCAAGGTCCGGGAACTCGGCGACGGCTGGGACGAGTTGGAGATTCCGTACGGGCACGGTCTGGACGCCTGGCTGGTCGAGTTCGGGCCGGACGTGGTGGTCCTGGAGCCGGCCGAGCTGCGCGCGGACGTGGTGGACCGGCTGCGTGCCGTGGCCAAGGGCTGAAGGGAAGCGCAACCATGGCAGGCAAACCGGCCAGGCCCGTGAACGCCATCGACCAGACCCGGCGGATGCTCTCGCTCGTCACCTATCTGAGAGAGCGTCCCGGCGCGCGGATCGCGGACGTCGCCCGCGCCTTCGGCATCACCGAGGACGAGCTGGTCGCCGACCTCGATCTGCTCCCCATGTGCGGCACGAGCTTCCGCGGCGGCGACCTGCTGGACATCGACACCGACGGTGAGCGCATCTGGTGGCACAACCCCGCCGCGCTCGGCGAGGAGGCGGCCGAGCCGCTGCGGCTCGCCGCCGACGAGGCCACGGCCCTGCTGGTCGCCGCCCGTGCGGTCGCCACGCTGCCGGGTCTGCGCGAGGGCGATCGCCAGGCCCTGCTGCGGGCCACCGCCAAGGTGGAGGCCGCGGCCGGCGAGGCCGCCGGTGCCAGCTCCCGGCTGTCGGTGACCTTCGAGTCCGAGGGCGGTGTCTTCGCCGACGTCGACCGGGCGATCTCGGAGCGCCGCCGGCTGTGGATCCGCTACTACTCCCCGGCCCGCGACGAGGTCACCGAGCGCGAGATCGACCCCATCCGTCTCGTCAGCGTCGGACACACCTACGTCGAGGCGTGGTGCCGCCGCTCCGAGGCCCGGCGGACCTTCCGGCTCGACCGGGTCGCCGAGATCCGGATCCTGGACGCGCCGTCCGCGCCGCCCGAGATGGAGCTGCGCGACCTCTCCGAGGCCCTGGTGCAGCCGGCCGCCGAGGACCCGGAGGTCGTCGTGGAGGTCGGCCCGGGCGGCCGCTGGGTCGCCGAGTACTACCCGCACGACAGCGCCGATGAGCTTCCCGACGGCGGGCTGCGTATCACTTTGCGCACCCCCGATCCGGCTTCCCTGCGGCGTCTGGCGCTGCGACTCGGCGCGGATGGCCGGATCGTCTCCCCGCCGGAGCTGGCCGCGAGCGCCCGCGAGGCGGCCCGCGAGGCCTTGGCGGCGTACGACACAGGGCAGCCGGCCGGCGCCGGGCGGTGAGGCGCGCCCGGAGGGGCGCGGGGCTGTGTCGGACACGCGGCTCCGTTGCGTGGGAGCGACCAGCCACGACGGCGTCGCGGACGATCGACGGCGGTAGCGGAGTGTTCGGTGCCGGCGAACGACCAGACAAGAGGAGCGAGGCCTGTGAGCGAGCGTGCGGGTGAGATGACGGTGGCGGCCGCCTTCGCCGGGATGAGGAGAGCGGCCCCCGTCGTGTTCAAGGCGGGCTGCCCGGACTGCCGGGGCCGCTTCGAACTCGCCGCGAGCGCGCTGCGCCTCGCCATCGGCGGGTCCAGCCGGACCACGTTCTACTCCTTCACCTGCCCCGACTGCGGCGTGGCCGTCCGCAAGCCCGCGGGGGAGCGCATCGTCGAACTGCTCACCGGCGGCGGGGTCAGGACCCTGCGGCTGCACTCCACGGTGTAGGTGGTCGCGGCGTGCGGGCGGGGACGGACTAGTCTCGGCGTCATGTTCTGGCCGATGTTCGCGGTAGCGGTGGGTTTCCTTGGTCTCGCGGTTCTGGGGGTGCTCGCCGTCCGGGTCTTCCTGGAGGCGCGGCGCCTCGGCGAGCAGGTCGCGGACTCCGCCCGTCGTATCAACAGGGCGGCCGAGGACCTGGAGCGGGCCGCGGTCAGTGCGGCCGGCGCTGCGGAGGCCCTGTAGATGCGCCGGCCCGTGCCCTTTGGGCCACTTCGCCCTGTCACCCTGCCGGTCCGGCCGGGTACGCTGCTGGTCGCGGCCCGGAAATCGAGGCGCGGTCCGCAGAGGGAGCGGGAGTACGCACGGGGATTGTCCTACGTTCACCCCCGGGCGATACGATCGCTGCCAGCACGATGGTCAGACACTTGTCCGACCGGTCGGACATGCTCCCGCCGCCCCGCCTCAGTGAGAAGGTGAAGACTTATGTTCCGCAACGCACTTGAGCCGTGGCACCTGGTGCTCCTGGTTCTGGTGATCGTCCTCGTGTTCGGATCCAAGAAGCTTCCGGACATGGCGCGCTCGCTCGGCAAGTCCGCGCGCATCCTGAAGAGCGAGGCCAAGGCGATGAAGGACGACGGCAAGCAGTCCACCACCTCCGCCCAGCCCGCCGAGGAGCAGTCCCCGGCTCAGCGCACGATCCAGGCGGCGCCCGGCGACGTGACCAGCTCCCGGCCGGTCAACGAGCCGACCGACACGACCCAGCGCTGACGCGAGGATCGGGGCACCCGGTCCGCTGCACGAGATGAGGATGTGGGTTGCTCAAGTCTGCCCGCAAGCAGGAGAGGGATCCCGAGGGGCGGATGCCGCTCGCGGATCACTTGCGTGAGCTGCGCAACCGGCTCGCGAAGGGTGTCCTGGCGATCGTCGTCGTCACGATCGTGGCCGCCTTCTTCTACCAGCACATCATCAACTTCATCACCGAGCCGCTCCTGCGCTCGGTGGGCTGCTCAGGCTCCTTCGGAGAGCTGGCGAAGACGAAGAACGTCCACTGCGCGCACCTCACGGTCAGTGGTCTGCTGACGCCCTTCACCCTGGCGCTCAAGGCCTCGCTGACCGCCGGTGTCGTCCTGGCGTCGCCGATCTGGCTCTACCAGCTGTGGGCGTTCGTCGCGCCCGGCCTGCACCGGCACGAGAAGAAGTACGCCTACGCGTTCGTCGGTTTCGGCGTCCCGCTCTTCCTGGGCGGAGGCTACCTCGCCTACCACGTGCTGCCCACCACGGCGAAGGTGATGATCGACCTCACGCCCAAGGGCGCGGAGAACCTGCTGCCGCTGGACAACATGCTCGACCTGGTCACGCGCATGATCGTGGTGTTCGGTCTCGCCTTCGAGATGCCGCTGCTGCTGGTCATGCTGAACCTCACCGGCATCCTGTCCGGCCGGCGCATGCTCGGCTGGTGGCGTGCCATGGTCGTCGGCATCGCCGCTTTCGCCGCCGTGGCCACGCCCGGTGCCGACCCGATCTCGATGCTGGCGCTGGCGACGCCGATCTGGGCGCTGTTCTTCATCGCCGTGGGCTTCTCACTGCTCAACGACCGGCGCCGGGCGCGCCTGGCGGGCAAGGGACCCGCGGACGACGAGGCGTCCGAGCTGGATCTCACCCCCGAGAGCATCGAGGAGCCGGAAGCCATTCCGGCGAGCCGGTCCGTGACCGACCAGGTGAACGGGTACGACGACATCACGTAGTTGCGCTGCGAGCACAAGCGGGACGAGCGATCCGGGGTCGCTCGTCCCGCTTGTGCGTATCCGCGTGCGACGGGCTTCGGATAATGATCGTCCGGTTGTCAGTGGGGCCCGGTACGCTCGAAAGCACGATGACAGAGGACCTCTCACCGGCCGAGCGGTACGCGGCAGCCCGCAGGCGGGCAGCCGAGCAGGCCACCGCGCTCGCGTCCTTCCGCGAGATGTACGACTTCGGCCTCGACCCCTTCCAGATCGAGGCCTGTGAGGCGCTCGAGGCGGGGAAGGGCGTGCTGGTGGCCGCCCCCACCGGCTCGGGCAAGACGATCGTGGGCGAGTTCGCCGTCCACCTCGCCCTGAAGCAGGGCAAGAAGTGCTTCTACACGACACCCATCAAGGCGTTGTCGAACCAGAAGTACGCCGACCTGTGCCGCCGCTACGGGGACGGCATGGTCGGCCTCCTCACCGGAGACAACAGCATCAACTCCGACGCCCCGGTGGTCGTGATGACCACCGAGGTGCTGCGGAACATGCTGTACGCCGGCTCCCAGACCCTGCTCGGCCTCGGCCATGTGGTCATGGACGAGGTGCACTACCTCTCCGACCGCTTCCGCGGCGCCGTCTGGGAGGAGGTGATCATCCACCTGCCCGAGTCGGTGACCCTGGTGTCACTGTCGGCGACCGTGTCCAACGCCGAGGAGTTCGGTGACTGGCTGGACACCGTCCGCGGCGACACCGAGGTGATCGTCTCCGAGCACCGGCCCGTGCCGCTGTTCCAGCACGTGCTCGCCGGGCGCCGGATGTACGACCTGTTCGAGGAGGGCGAGGGCCACAAGAAGGCCGTCAACCCCGACCTGGCCCGCCTGGCCCGTATGGAGGCCACCAGACCGTCGTACCAGGACCGCCGCCGCGGCCGGGCGATGCGCGAGGCCGACCGGGAGCGCGAGCGCAGGCAGCGCTCGCGGGTGTGGACCCCGGGCCGGCCCGAGGTCATCGAGCGGCTGGACTCCGAGGGTCTGCTCCCGGCCATCACCTTCATCTTCAGCCGCGCCGCCTGCGAGGCCGCCGTACAGCAGTGCCTGTACGCGGGCCTCAGGCTCAACGACGAGGAGGCGCGCGAGCAGGTCCGAGCCCTGGTCGAGGAGCGCACGGCCGCCATCCCGACCGAGGACCTGCACGTCCTTGGGTACTACGAGTGGCTGGAGGGCCTGGAGCGCGGTATCGCCGCCCATCACGCGGGCATGCTGCCGACCTTCAAGGAGGTCGTGGAGGAGCTGTTCGTGCGCGGCCTGGTCAAGGCCGTCTTCGCCACCGAGACCCTCGCCCTCGGCATCAACATGCCCGCACGCTCGGTGGTGCTGGAGAAGCTCGTCAAGTGGAACGGCGAGCAGCACGCCGACATCACGCCCGGCGAGTACACCCAGCTGACCGGCCGCGCCGGGCGCCGGGGCATCGACGTCGAGGGGCATGCGGTCGTCCTGTGGCAGCGCGGTATGAGCCCCGAGCACCTGGCCGGTCTCGCGGGCACGCGTACGTACCCGCTGCGCTCCAGCTTCAAGCCGTCGTACAACATGGCGGTCAACCTGGTCGAGCAGTTCGGCCGGCACCGCTCGCGCGAGCTGCTGGAAACCTCCTTCGCCCAGTTCCAGGCCGACAAGTCGGTCGTCGGGATCTCCCGCCAGGTCCAGCGCAACGAAGAGGGGCTCACGGGCTACAAGGAGTCGATGACCTGCCACCTCGGCGACTTCGAGGAGTACGCGCGCCTGCGCCGCGAACTGAAGGACCGCGAGACCGAGCTGGCCCGGCAGGGCGCCAGCGAGCGGCGCGCGGAGGCGGCCGTGGCCCTGGAGAAGCTCAAGCCGGGCGACGTCATCCACGTGCCGGCCGGCAAGTACGCGGGCCTCGCGCTGGTGCTGGACCCGGGGCTGCCGGCCGGCCGCGCCACCGGCCACCGCGGCTTCGACCACCACGACGGCCCGCGCCCGCTGGTGCTCACAGCCGAACGGCAGGTCAAGCGGCTGGCGTCGATGGACTTCCCGGTGCCGGTCGAGCCGCTGGACCGGATGCGGATCCCGAAGAGCTTCAACCCGCGTTCGCC
The DNA here is from genome assembly GCF_001636945.3 of Streptomyces sp. FXJ1.172. NCBI lineage: Bacteria > Bacillati > Actinomycetota > Actinomycetes > Kitasatosporales > Streptomycetaceae > Streptomyces > Streptomyces sp. FXJ1.172. The sequence continues at coordinate 7,297,504 of NZ_CP119133.2, forward strand.
GCAGTCCCGTCGGGACCTCGCCTCGGCGCTGCGCAGCAAGGCCGGGCACATCCCGCCGGAGCGGGCCCGCAAGAAGCGCTCGCAGGCCGCCGACGACCGCGAGATCGCCCGGCTGCGCACCGCGATCCGCGCGCATCCCTGCCACGGCTGCAACGACCGTGAGGACCACGCCCGTTGGGCCGAGCGCTACCACCGGCTGCTGCGCGACACCTCGCAGCTGGAGCGCCGCATCGAGGGTCGTACGAACACCATCGCGCGGACCTTCGACCGGATCGTGGCCCTGCTGACCGAGCTGGACTACCTGCGCGGCGACGAAGTCACCGAGCACGGCAAGCGCCTCGCCCGGCTGTACGGCGAACTGGACCTGCTGGCCAGCGAATGTCTGCGCGAGGGCGTCTGGGAGGGTCTCGGCCCGGCCGAACTGGCCGCATGCGTCTCGGCGTTGGTGTACGAGGCGCGGGTGGGCGACGACGCGATGGCGCCCAAGCTGCCCTCGGGCAAGGCGAAGGCCGCGCTCGGTGAGATGGTCCGGATCTGGGGCCGGCTCGACGGTCTGGAGGAGGAGTTCCGGATCAACCAGACCGAGGGCGTCGGACAGCGCGAGCCGGATCTCGGCTTCGCCTGGGCCGCGTACATGTGGGCTTCCGGGAAGGGGCTCGACGAGGTGCTGCGCGAGGCGGAGATGCCCGCCGGTGACTTCGTGCGGTGGTGCAAGCAGGTGATCGACGTGCTCGGCCAGATCTCCGCGGCTTCTCCTGCGGAGGGCTCGACCGTGGCCAAGGTCGCGCGCAAGGCCGTTGATCAATTGCTGCGGGGTGTGGTCGCCTACTCGTCCGTGGGATGACCTTCCCGGTGAACTGAAGGGGTCGCATTCGCGGCCCCTTCACTCGTTACTTCACTCATTACGGTGAGCGACTTTCGCATGCCCGCATGCCGTTACCGCATGTGTTCGAATCGCAGCCCTACGTATAAATGGAGATGAGCGTACTCCTGTTACGGGGGCGATTTCAGGTGCTTGCTGAATATGACACGGCGATGATCCGGTCGGACTAAGCTCGCCCGCGGCGCACCGAGTTGAGGTGAATTCGTGCGCCTGTTCCCAAACATCCGATAGATCCTGACTGTTCTATGAACCTTCCCCCCACAAGCTCTCCCGACACCCAGCCGATTCGTCTCAGAAGGCATCCATGGTGAGTGTTCAGAAGCCGCCCGGTCGCCGTGAACGTCCGTATGCGCGCGTGCTGTTGCCGCCGGCCATATTGATGGCCGCCGCGACCGGGGCGGCGGCCGCCCTGGCACCGGCGTCCGCCCGGATCGCCGTCGGTGCGGTCGGGGCCCTGGCCCTGCTCCTGGTCCTCGCCACGGGTGCGGAGGCCGCCCGTCGCGGCCGCAGGCTCCGCGAGCAGCAGGCCGAGTACGCCCGTCACGCCGCGTATCTGGAACACCGGATCGCCGCCCAGGACGAGCTGATCGACAAGTTCGCCACCGACATCATTCCCACCGGTCTGGCGCGACTGCGCGCCGGCGAGCACCTCCGGGACGTCCTCGCCAACATCTACGACCCCGACCCCGAGCTGCGCGCGCTGCCGCCCATGTACCGCGAGATGTTCCGGGTCGCGCTGCGCGGCGCCGACCGCGAGATCTCGATGCGTGACGCCACCGAGCGCTCCTTCGTCACCATCGCCCGGCGCGTCCAGGCCATCGTGCACCAGCAGGCCAAGGAACTGCGGGAGATGGAGGAGGACCACGGCCGCAGCCCCGAGGTCTTCGACGACCTGCTGCGCATCGACCACGGCACCTCGCTGATCGGCCGGCTCGCCGACACCATCTCCGTGCTCGGCGGCGGCCGTCCCGGCCGCCAGTGGCCCCTGCCGGTCTCCCTCTACAGCACACTGCGCGGCGCCATGTCGCGCATCCTGGAGTACCGCCGTATCCAGCTGAACTCCATCGTCAACATCAACATCAAGGGCACCGCCGTCGAGCCGGTCATCCACGCCGCCGCCGAACTCCTCGACAACGCCACCCGCTACTCGCCGCCCTCGACCAAGGTGCACGTCACCGCCACCGAGGTGCAGACCGGCATCGTCATCGAGATCGAGGACGCCGGTGTCAGCCTCAACGAGGAGTCCCGCATCCGCATCGAGCAGATGATCGAGGACGCCAAGAACGGCGACGACGCCCACAACCTCGGCGAGAACCCGCGCCTCGGCCTCGCCGTCGTCGGCCGCCTGTGCAAGATGTTCGACATGGAGGTCTCGCTGCGGGCCTCGGCCTACGGCGGCGTCCGCGCGATCCTCATCGTGCCGCGCGTCATGACGACCACCGAGCCCGGCGTGGGCGCCGCCCACGGCATCGGTGCCACCGGTATCCCCAAGCCGGAACTCGGCGCGGTGGAGGGCCCGAAGCGCCGGCCCAAGAAGCGGCGCCCGACCAGCCCCAAGATCCCCGCCGGCATCTCGATGGAGGACGACGTCCCCGTCGTCACCGAGTGGACGGCGGGCGGCCTGCCGCAGCGCCGCAGCCGGATGAAGACCCCGCTCAGCCAGCGCTATGCCGAACAGGCCGAGGTCGAGCGGGCCGAACGCGAGGGCAGGCCCAGCATCTGGTCGCAGACCAGGACCGAACCGGAGCCCGAGCCCGAGATGGACCCCGAGCGCAAGAAGCTCATGGAGCGGCCGATCGGCCAGGGGATCGAGGACTTCTGGAACGGCCTGCGCAAGGGCATGCCCGAGGACGCCACCGGGCCCGAACTCACCGACTTCACGCGGCACCCGGAAAAGTACGTGCACCTGCTCAACGACTATGCGGACGAGCCCGTCGAGGGCGCCACCGAGGCCTATGACGAGGGGGACCTCAAGTGATCCAGCAGCGAGGCAACATCGACTGGATGCTCAAGCAGCTCAACGACGGTGTGCCGGGCATCGAGATGATCGTCGTCCTCTCCGCCGACGGACTGCGCATCGCCCGCTACGGCGGCGACCCCGACGCCGCCGACCGGGTGGCCGCCGCCTGCGCGGGCGTACAGAGCCTCGCCGGCGCCATCATCCAGGAGCTTCCGGGCGCCGGCGACATGAAGGTCGTCGTCTTCGAGATCGAGGGCGGCTACTTCTACCTCATGAACGCCGGTGACAACGCCTACCTCGCCGTGCTCGCCGACGTGACCTGCGAGCCCGGCCGGATGAGCGGCATGATGCGCGACCTCGTCGTCCGGATCGGGGCCCACCTCACCAGTCCGCCCCGGCGGAACGGGCAGACCGTATGACTCCTCCACGACGCAAGCGGCGACAGCCGCCGCTCCCGCCGCCTGCGCAGCCGAAGCCTCCCGCGCCCGGGGCGGCGGACGGCCAGGCCGAGCCCAAGAACCCCGAACGGCTCTACGCCTTCGCCGAATCCGAGGACGGCGCGCGCGCCGAACTCGACCTCGTGACGTTAATCGTGGCGCGCTCCGCACCCCAGCCGGACGGCTCGCCGGAGCAGGCGGCGGTGCTGCGGTTGTGTGCCGCCCCGCTGTCCGTGGCCGAGCTGTCGGCCTATCTGAGCCTGCCGTTCAGCGCGATGACCGTACTGATCACCGCCATGATCACGGCCGGACTGGTCCAGGCGCGCGCCCCGATCGTCCGACAGGCGCTCCCCGACCGTTCCCTCCTCGAAGCGGTGATGCATGGACTTCAACGGCTCTGACACCCTCCCCGGCCCACGCACCGAGGACCATCTGCCGCACACGGCCCAGGCCGCGGTCAAGATCGTGATCGTGGGCGGCTTCGGTGTCGGCAAGACCACCATGGTCGGTTCCGTCAGCGAGATCAGGCCGCTGACCACCGAGGAGACCATGACCCAGGCCGGTATCGGCGTGGACGACAACTACGGCTCCGAATCGAAGACGGCCACCACCGTGGCCATGGACTTCGGGCGCATCAGCATCACCGACCAGCTGGTGCTCTACCTGTTCGGCACCCCTGGCCAGGAGCGCTTCTGGTTCCTGTGGAACGGGCTGTTCGAGGGCGCGCTCGGCGCGGTCGTCCTCGTCGACACCCGGCGCCTGGAGGTCAGCTTCGATGTGATGGGCCGGCTCGAGGAGTGCGGTGTCCCCTTCGTCGTCGCCGTCAACACCTTCCCGGACGCGCCCCGTTACCCGACCGAGGAACTGCGCACCGCCCTGGACCTGACCCCGGAGATCCCGATCATGGAATGCGATGTGCGCCGGCGCGCCTCCAGCAAGGACGTGCTGATGACCCTGATGCGCTTCCTGCACTCCATCGCGCTGTCCCGGGCCGCCCTCACCTGACCCACCAACGATCCGCCCCCGTACCCCTTTTTCCGTTCCGGAGCGACACCGTGACGTCTGAATCCCCGTCCCTGACCGGCACCGACCCCACTCCCGGCCCGCCCCCGGGCTGCCCCGCGCACGGCCTCGGCCCCGGCGCGCTGCACCGGCTCTACGGCCCCGACGCGGCGGATCTGGGCGACCTCTACGAGCGCCTGCGCGAGGAGCACGGCTCCGTGGCACCCGCGCTGCTCCACGACGACGTGCCGATGTGGGTGGTCCTCGGGCACGCCGAGAACCTCCACATGGTCCGCAGCTCCTCCGTGTACACCCGCGACAGCCGGATCTGGACCCCACTGGCGGAGGGCGCGGTCAAGCCCGACCACCCGCTCATGCCGCACATCGCCTGGCAGCCGATCTGCTCCCACGCCGAGGGCGACGAGCACCAGCGGCTGCGGGCGGCGGTCACCGCGGCCATGGCCACCATCGACCACCGCAGCATGCGCCGGCACATCGGCCGCTACACCCAGGGCCTGGTCAACAGCTTCTGCGAGCGGGGCCGGGCCGACCTGGTCGCCCAGTTCGCCGAGCACCTGCCCATGGCCGTCATGTGCGAGATCCTCGGCATGTCCGACGAGTACAACGACCGCATGGTGCAGGCCGCCCGGGACGCCCTGAAGGGCACCGAGACCGCCATCCAGAGCCATGCCTACGTCATGGACGCGCTGAGCCGGCTCACCACCCGGCGCCGCGCCCGGCCCGAGGACGACTTCACCAGCCACCTCATCACCCACCCGGCCGCACTCACTGGCGACGAGGTCCGCGAACACCTGCGGCTCGTCCTCTTCGCGGCCTACGAGGCCACCGCGAACCTCCTCGCCAACGCACTGCGCATGGTCCTGACCGAGCCGGGCTTCCGCGCGCAGCTCAGCGGCGGCCAGATGACCGTGCCGGAGGCGATCGAACAGTCCCTGTGGGACGAGCCGCCGTTCAGCACCGTCCTCGGCTACTTCGCCAAGCAGGACACCGAGCTGGGCGGGCAGCGCATCCGCAAGGGCGACGGGCTGCTCTTCGCGCCCGCGCCGGGCAACCTCGACCCGCGGATCCGCCCGGACCTGTCCGCGAGCATGCAGGGCAACCGCTCGCATCTCGCCTTCGGTGGCGGCCCGCACGAGTGCCCCGGCCAGGACATCGGCCGAGCCATCGCCGACGTCGGTGTCGACGCGCTGCTGATGCGGCTGCCGGACGTCCAACTCGACTGCGAGGAAGAGGAGTTGCGCTGGCGGTCGTCGATCGCCTCCCGCCATCTGGTCTCCCTGCCCGTGCGCTTCGAGCCCAAGCCGCAGCAGGACGTCGACCTCCCGCCGCGGCCCATGGCGGTCTCGGCACCGCACTCCACCTGGCAGGCCGGCACCCGCCGCACGGACCCGGCCCCGATGCCGGAACCCCGGCCCGCCCCCGCGCGCCCGGCCCTGCCCGAGCCGCCGCCCGCGGCGCCCGAGCCGGTCCGGCCGCGTGGGATCTGGAAGCGGCTGCTGCGCTGGTGGCGGGGCGAGTAACCGCGCTACGACGTCCAGGCGTGGAGTACCCGCTCGCTGACGAACGTGTGCTCCACGCCCGTGACCGGGTCGGTAAACTCCAGCCTCCGTGCGAGCAGTTGCAGCGGCTGCCGGAAGTCGTCGGCCGGTACCGGGCCGGTCACCTCGGGATACAGCGGATCGCCGAGGATGGGCACGCCGAGCGAGTTCAGGTGCACGCGCAGCTGATGGGTCTGCCCGGTGGCCGGCAGGAGCCGGTAGCGGCCCAACCCGCTCCGGTGCCCGGCCAGTTCCACATGTGTCTCGGCGTTCGGCTCGCCCTCGACCTCGCGGGCGGCCTGCACCCCGCGTTCCTTCACGATCCGGCTGCGCACGGTCCGGGGGAGGACCAGCGCGGGGTCGTACGGTGCGACGGCCTCGTACTCCTTGTGCACCCGTCGGTCCCGGAACAGGTTCTGGTAGGCGCCGCGCTCCTCGGGCCGTACGGTGAACAGCACCAGCCCCGCCGTCAGCCGGTCCAGGCGGTGTGCGGCGGTCAGCGCCGGGATGCCCAGCTCGCGGCGCAGCCGGGCCAGCGCCGTCTCGGTGACGTGTGTGCCGCGCGGAGTCGTGGCGAGGAAGTGCGGTTTGTCGGCCACGACGATGTGCGCGTCCCGGTGGACCACCTCGACCGGGAACGGCACCGGCACTTCGGCGGGCAGCTCGCGGTGGAACCACACGAACATGCCCGGCTCGTACGGCGCGTCCGGCGCCACCGCGAGGCCGTCGGCCCCGACGATCAGTCCCGCGTGGAACATGCCCTCGACCGTCCCGGGTCCGGCCCCGGTGAGCCGCTCCACCAGATGCTCCCGCACGGTGGCCCACGCCCCGCCGTACGGCAGCCGGACCCGCACGGGGTCCACTCCGTCGCGCTGGGGGAGCGGCGCGGGCGGGGGCGGGGTACGGCGTCTCATCGGGTTCAAGGGTACGAGGTTTCCCTGTGAAGATGTGGGGCATGCCGTCCTACGACCTCGCGGGCCGACTCGTCGTCGGTGTCGCCTCCAGTGCCCTGTTCGATCTGCGGGAGTCGGACGCGGTCTTCCGTGAGCAGGGCGAGGAGGCGTACCGGGCCTACCAGGAAGCGCACGTGGACGACACGCTCCGGCCCGGCGTCGCGTTCGCCTTCCTGCGCAGGCTGCTGTCGCTGAACGACCTCGGCGAGCCGTCGGACCCGCTCGTCGAGGTCATCATCCTCTCCCGCAACGACCCCGACACCGGCCTGCGGGTCATGCGCTCGATCCAGGCCCATGAACTGCCCATCAGCCGGGCCGTGTTCATGCAGGGCAGGTCGCCGTACGCGTTCATGACCGCGCTGAACATGTCCCTGTTCCTGTCCGCCGACGGCGACGACGTGCGCGAGGCCGTCGCCGCGGGCCTGCCGGCCGGGCATGTGCTCGGTTCGTCGTACGCGGACGACCCCGCCGACCGGGAACTGCGCATCGCGTTCGACTTCGACGGGGTGCTCGCCAGTGACGCCGCCGAGCAGGTGTACCAGTCGGGCGGGCTGGAGGAGTTCCGCGCGCACGAGGCCCGTAACGCGGCGACCCCGCACGATCCCGGGCCGTTGCGCGATTTCCTCGCCGGGGTGAACCGGATACAGCGCCGCGAGGAGGAGCGGCGGGCGGCCGACCCGGACCACCCGAGCCGGGTGCACGTCTCCATCGTGACCGCGCGCAACGCACCTGCGCACGAGCGGGCCGTGCGCAGCCTCAAGCAGTGGGGCGTGCGGGTCAACGGCGCCTTCTTCCTCGGCGGGATCGAGAAGGGCGCGGTGATGAAGGTGCTCCGACCGCACATCTTCTTCGACGACCAGGTGACCCACCTGGAGAGCACCTCGCGGACCACGCCCAGCGTGCACATCCCCTTCGGCAAGATCAACGAGACGGCACCGTAGGCCCTCAGGCCGCCGCGCCACCCTCCTGCTCGGCCTCGATACGGGCGTTCCACTCCCGCTTGGAGGCCTGCCAGCCGTCCTCGTTGTGGCCCAGGCGCCAGTAACCGGAGATCGACAGGTCCTCGCGCGGGATCTGCTTCTCGACCCGCAGCAGCCGGCGCAGCTCCTTCACGAAGCCCGCCTCGCCGTGCACGAACGCCTGCGCCCGGCCCTCTGGGAAGTCCAGCGCGCGTACGGCCGCCAGCAGGGCCTCACCGACCGGGCGGTCCCCGCGGTGCAGCCAGACGACCTCCAGATCGGAGTCGATCTTCTGCTCCTCCTCGGGCCCGGGCACCTCCACGAAGACATGCGCACGGGAACCGGCGGGCAGCTTCTCCAGAGCCCGGGCGATCGCGGGCAGCGCGCTCTCGTCACCGGCGAGCAGATGCCAGTCGGCCTCCGGGTCCGGGGCGTAGGCGCCGCCGGGGCCCATGAAACGCACGGTCTCGCCGGGCCGGACGCGGGTGGCCCACGGGCCGGCCAGGCCCTCGTCGCCGTGGACGACGAAGTCCAGGGTCAGCTCCCGCAGTTCGGGGTCCCAGGCGCGCACGGTGTAGGTCCGGGTGACCGGCCACTGCTCCCGGGGGAACTCCTCGCGGATCCGCTCCAGGTCGAAGGGCTCGGGATAGGTCACGCCCGCGGGGCCGAAGAGCAGTTTCACGTAGTGGTCGGTGCAGGTGTCCGCCGTGAAGCCGGCGAGGCCCTCGCCGCCGATCACCACGCGCTGCATGTGCGGGGTGAGCCGCTCGGTGCGGACAACCTGGGCGGTACGGGGCTTGCGAGGCTTACGTCCCGGGCGCTCTGCCATCACGGCCTCCTGCGAAATTGGTTAGGTTTACCTAAGTTAGCATCTCGCTCTCCCCTCACACCTCTTCTCAAAGGGCGCAGCGAGCGCCCTTTGCCGGAAATTTTCGGTCAAGGTCATCCGGCCAGCGTCGTCAGCAGCCGCTGCAGGGAGCCGCCGAGCCCCCACCGCCCGGCCAGCCGCTCCAGCTCCGCAGGATCGCGCGGGGTGTGCGGCAGGGCCGTGTCGACGTCCGGCAGCGGGACGTCGGCGGCCACCCGCACCACCTTCGGCGCGACCGCCACATACGGCCGGGCCTCGTCCAGCCGCTTGCGCTGCGACGGCGTGAGCCTGGCCTGCGGGTCGTCCAGCGCCGCCATGATCCTGTCCACGTCGCCGAACTCGGCGAGCAGCTTGGCGGCCGTCTTCTCGCCGATCCCGGCCACGCCCGGCAGGCCGTCGCTCGGGTCGCCGCGCAGCAGCGCCAGATCCGCGTACCCCCGCCCGTCGACGCCGTACTTCTCGCGCAGCACCGCCTCGTCGGTCAGCTGGAGCGTGCCGACGCCCTTGAGCGGGTACAGCACCCTGATCCCGCGCGCGTCGTCCACCAGCTGGTACAGGTCGCGGTCGCCCGTGACGATGTCGACCGGGCCCTTCGCGCGCGCGGTGAACGTGCCGATCACATCGTCCGCCTCGTACCCGGCGACGCCCACGCGCGCGATCCCGATGGCGTCCAGCACGTCCTCGATGACCGGCACCTGCGGGGCCAGGGTGTCCGGCACCTCCTCCTCGTCCGGCCCCGCCTCGTGCTCCTCGGCGACCCGGTGCGCCTTGTACGTGGGGATGAGGTCCACCCGCCACTGCGGGCGCCAGTCGGCGTCCATGCAGGCCACGAGCTGCTCCGGCCGGTGGTCCCTGACCAGCCGGTCGATGAAGTCCAGCAGCCCGCGCACGGCGTTCACCGGCGTGCCGTCGGGAGCCTTCACGGAGTCCGGGACGCCGAAGTAGGCGCGGAAGTACAGCGATGCGGTGTCGAGGAGCATGAGTCGTCCGGTCACGCTCGCATCATGCCGTACGGCACTGACAGTCAAGGCGATGTGAGGTGGGCCACTTAAAAGTTTGACCATGTCGATCGCGGGGAGGCGCGGCCTCGGTTCTAACCCCGGGACGCATCGGTTCGGTCCCCGAGACGAGAGGTACGCGTGTCAGCCAGGCTTGAGGCGGAGCACCTGTTCAAGGTGTTCGGCAGACGACCGGACGAGGCAGTGGAACGCCTGAGGCAGGGCACCGACCGGGAGGAACTGCGCGCCGACGGCACGACCGCCGCCGTGATCGACGCCTCCTTCAGGGTCGGCGAGGGCGAGATCTTCGTCGTCATGGGCCTGTCGGGTTCCGGCAAGTCCACCCTGCTGCGCATGCTCAACGGGCTGCTGGAGCCGACCGCCGGCAGCGTGCGCTTCGACGGCCAGGACCTGACCACGCTCACCGGCCGCGCCCTGCGCGAGGTCCGCTCCCGGAAGATCAGCATGGTCTTCCAGCACTTCGCGCTGTTCCCGCACCGCAGCGTCCGCGACAACGCCGCCTACGGCCTGGAAGTGCAGGGCGTGCCCCGCGCCGAGCGTGAACGCCGCGCCGACGAGGCGCTCGCCCTGTGCGGCCTGGCCGGCTGGGAGACGTCCTGGCCCGACGAGCTGTCCGGCGGTATGCAGCAGCGCGTCGGCCTCGCCCGCGCCCTCGCCACCGACGCCGACCTGCTGCTCATGGACGAGTCCTTCAGCGCCCTGGACCCGCTGATCCGCCGCGACATGCAGGACCAGCTCCTCGAACTGCAGCAGACCCTGAAGAAGACCATCGTCTTCATCACCCACGACCTCAACGAGGCGATGCGGCTCGGCGACCGCATCGCCGTGATGCGCGACGGCCGGATCGTGCAGACCGGCACCGCCGAGGACATCCTGCTGCGCCCCGCGAACGACTACGTCGCCTCCTTCATCCAGGACGTCGACCGCTCCCGGGTGCTCACCGCCGCCGCCGTCATGGACGACGATCTGCGCGGTGACGAGGCCGACTGCGGCTGCGAGACCGCCACCGCGGACACACCGTTCACCGAGCTGTGCGCCATCAGCGCGCGCGTGCCCCACCCGGTCGCCGTCCTCGGCGAGGACCGCACCGTCGTCGGCGTCGTGCCCCGGCAGCGGCTGGTCGCCTTCCTCGGCGACGAGGACGCCGAGCCGACGGCGTGCGACAACAGGGGCGACAAGAACGGGAAGAAGGTGACCGGCCGTGCCTAGGATCCACCTCGGTGACTGGGTCGACTCCGGCGTCAACTGGCTGGTCGGCCACCTCTCCTGGCTCTTCGACGCCGTCAAGGCCGTCATGGAGGGCATGTACAACGGGATCGACGCCGTCCTCGGCGCGCCCCAGCCGCTGCTGATGGCGGGCATCCTCGCCTTCATCGCCTGGTGGCTGCGCGGCCTGCTCGCCGGTGTCCTCGCCTTCGCCGGATTCGCGTTGGTCGACTCGCTCCAGCTGTGGGACCAGGCCATGTCCACGCTCGCCCTGGTCCTGGTGGCGACCGTGATCGCGCTGGGAATCTCCGTCCCGCTGGGCATCTGGGCCGCCCGCTCCAAGGCGGTCAGCGCGGCCGTACGGCCCGTCCTGGACCTGCTCCAGACGATGCCGTCGATGGTCCTGCTGATCCCGGCCATGCTCTTCTTCGGCCTCGGCACCGCCGCCGGTGTCGTCGCCACCCTGATCTTCGCGCTCGCGCCGGGCGTGCGCATGACCGAGCTGGGAATCCGCCAGGTGGACGCGGACCTGGTCGAGGCCGCCGAGGCGTTCGGCACCGCCCCGCGCGACATCCTGTGGCGCGTCCAGATGCCGCTCGCCCTGCCGACCATCATGGCCGGCGTCAACCAGGTGATCATGCTGGGCCTGTCCATGGTCGTCATCGCCGGCATGGTCGGCACCGGCGGCCTCGGCGGCGCCGTGAACGAGGCCATCGGCCAGCTCGACATCGGCTACGGCTTCGAGGCGGGCGTCGGCATCGTCGTCCTCGCCATCTACCTGGACCGGATGACCGGCGCCCTCGGCACCCAGCTCTCCCCGCTGGGGCGCAGGGCCGCCGCCAAGGCCCGCACGCGCGCGTGGTCGTACCGCCCGCGCCCGGCCGTCGCCATCGCCGGTGTGGTCGTGCTCGCGCTCGTCGCGGGAGGCCTCGGCATCTTCGGCTCCACCTCCGGCACCTCCTCCGAGGCCTCCGGCACGGACGTCGGCAAGGGCAAGCAGATCAAGATCGGCTACATCCCCTGGGACGAGGGCGTCGCCTCCACCTTCCTGTGGAAGGAGATCCTGGAGGAACGCGGCTTCAAGGTCACCACCACCCAGTACGCGGCCGGCCCCCTCTACACCGGCCTGGCCACCGGCCAGCTCGACTTCGAGACCGACTCCTGGCTGCCCACCACGCACGCCGAGTACTGGAAGAAGTACGGCAAGCAGCTCGACGACCTCGGCTCCTGGTTCGGCCCCACCTCCCTGGAGCTGACCGTCCCGTCGTACGTGAAGGACGTGAACTCGCTGGCGGACCTGAAGGACCACGCCTCCGAGTTCGGCGGGAAGATCGTCGGCATCGAGCCCAGCGCGGGCGAGATGGGCCTGCTCAAGAGCAAGGTCCTCAAGGCCTACGGCCTCGACGGCACCTACCAGGTGATCGACGGCTCCACCCCGGCCATGCTCGCCGAACTCAAGCGCGCCTACGCCAGGAAGCAGCCGGTCGTCGTCACCCTGTGGTCCCCGCACTGGGCCTACAGCGACTACGACCTGAAGAAGCTGCAGGACCCCCAGGGCGCCTGGGGCAAGGGCGACGGCGTGCACACCCTCGCCCGCAAGGGCTTCAGCGCCGGCAATCCGCAGGTCGGCGCGTGGCTGAAGAACTTCTCGATGACCGAGAAGCAGCTCACGGACCTGGAGTCGCAGATCCAGAAGGCCGGCAAGGGCAAGGAGCAGGACGCCGTGCGCGGCTGGCTGCGTGCCCACCCGGGCCTGGTCGACAAGTGGGCCCCGGTCGCCAAGGAGGCCGGCAAGAGCCAGGCGGCCGGGTGACCTGACCGCTGCGGACCGCCACCCGAGGGGCGGGCACCGCCGTACGCCCCAGGGCGTCCGGCGCGGCCCGCCCCTCGCGGTGTTCGGCGTCCGCAGAAGCGCCCGAATCACGCCCTTGAGCGTACGAGAAGGATCCGGCCAACCACGGAACGTGACCTCCCCTGGCCCGAGCCCGGGCTCCCGGCCCAGCTCGTCGGCATATTCCTCACCGGGTGGGAGAGCGCCCCGAGGGGGTGCACGACCGCGACATACTGGCGCGAACCGTGAAGGTGGGGACGCGGGGACATGACAGGGATGTGGCAGCGGCGTGAAACGGTTTGCCGAACATGCGTAGGGTGCAGAGAAGTCATCAGGAAAGTCCGCGGCACGACGAGCGAGGGAGGGAGCCGGAGCGATGGGCGACCACAAAGAGCAACAGCCCGTGCGGGTGGGCGCGGCCGTCCGGCGACGCCGCCGCGCGCTTGAGCTGACCCTCGCCGCCGTGGCCGAGCGCAGCGGCCTGTCCGTGCCCTTCCTCAGCCAGGTCGAGAACGACCGGGCCCGCCCCAGCCGCACCTCCCTGGAGAAGCTCGCCGACGCCCTGCGCACCACCGCCGTCGAACTCCTCGCCGCCGCCGACCCGGCTGCCAGCGTGGACGTCGTACGCGCCGAGCCCGTCGCTGAGGGCGACTTCGAGCCGCGCACGCGCTCCCTGGTCCGCGGTCACCACCAGCTGCACGCCTCCGAGTTCACCGGCGACCACGAGGCCGGCCGCGAGTTCCAGCACCGCAACGACGAGCTGATGTACGTCGCCGACGGCGCGGTGGAGATCGAGGCCGAGGGCCGTGCGTACCGCCTCGGCCGGGGCGACACCCTGTACCTGACCGGTGGGGTGCGGCACCGCTGGCGGGCGACGGTTCCGGATACACGGGTCGTCGTGGTGGCGGTGGCGGAACACATCGAGGCCATGCAGGACCGGTCCCGTTAGTGAAGGCCGTCTCCCTCGTCCCCTCCCTCACCGAGGCGGTGGCCGTGACCCTGCCCGGCGTCCTCGCCGGCGCCACCGACTGGTGCACCCATCCGGCAGACCTGGACGTCACCCGGATCGGCGGTACGAAGAATCCGAAGCTCGACCGCATCCTCGCGCTCGCCCCCGACCTGGTCATCGCCAACGAGGAGGAGAACCGCGCCGCCGACCTCGACGCCCTGCGCGCGGCGGGTTGCGAGGTGCTGGTCACCGAGGTGCGCAGCGTGCCGCAGGCCTTCGCCGAGCTGGCCCGGGTGCTCGCCGCGTGCGGTGCGCCGGGGCGACCGCGCTGGCTGGCGCAGGCGGAGGCGGCCTGGGCCGCGCTGCCGGAGCCGCCGGCGCGCAGGACGGCGGTCGTGCCGGTCTGGCGCCGGCCCTGGATGGTCCTCGGCCGGGACACCTTCGCGGGCGACGTCCTGGCCCGGCTCGGCATCGACCACGTCCACGCCGGTCACCTTGAGCGTTATCCCCGCGTCCCGCTGGACGAACTGCGCGCGGCGGCACCGGACTTGGTGGTCCTGCCCGACGAGCCCTACCGCTTCACCGCCGAGGACGGCCCGGAGGCCTTCCCCGCCCTGCCCTGCGCCCTGGTCAGCGGACGGCACCTGACGTGGTACGGCCCGTCGCTGGCCGAGGCGCCGCGGGTACTGGGCGAGGCGCTGCGAGCAGCTCGCCGCTGAGCAGGCCGCGTACGGTCCCGGTGGCGGCGGCCGCCCAGGCGGCGACCAGGGCGGCGTACAGACCGATGGCCAGCCCGTCGTAGCAGGCGAGGCCGGTGTGCCGGGCGAGGGCCGCGGCGCCGGTGACACAGGTGCCCACCGGGAAGGTGAACGCCCACCAGGTCATCGCGAACCCCATGCCGTGGCGCCGGGCCCGCACCACGTGCGCGACCGAGAACGCCAGCCACAGCAGGGCGAACCCCATGACCAGCACCCCGTACAGCACGGCGAAGACGGCGAGACCGCGGTCGTAGGGGGCCGGTACGACACCGGGAGCCGCGTCCGCGATCTTGCCGGCCGCGGTCGTGGACTGCCCGAGCGGGCCGAGGACCAGGAACAGCGTCGGGGTGAGCGCGAGCGGCAGCGGGCCCCGGCCGATCAGCCGGGCGAACACCAGCGGCAGCATCAGCAGCGTCGCGAACAGGCTCAGCCCGAACATCGCGAAGCAGGCCAGCAGCAGGGTCTCCCGCGGCTGCCCGGGCGGCAGCCGCGGCACGAGCAGCGGACCGAGCGCCGCCGACACCATCGGCGCGACCAGCGGCAGCAGCCACACCGGGGTCGCCTCGGACGGCTCCACCCGGTGCCGTACGGCCATCAGGTACGGCACGGCCACGGCGGCCGCGAGCCCGACCGCCGTACCGGCGGTGAACAGCACGGCGTCCAGGGCGACGGCCGTGCCCGTGCCGGTCAAGGGCCGCCCGGCGGTCATGGCGCCGCCGCCCACCGCCAGCAGGGCCATGGACAGGCAGCCGTAGAAGGGCGCCACGGCCGGGTCGAGGAGGTGGGCCCGGGCCTGGTCGCGATGGCGGGCCCAGTGCAGGGCGCGGGCCGCCAGCAGGACCGTCAGCGCGAGCAGGGACAGCGCCCAGGCCCCCGCGAGCACTCCGCCCGGCACGGTCCCGTGCCCCGGCAGCGCGACGCCGGCCGAGCCGACGACGGCGGTGCCCATGACGGCGGCGTACCAGTTCGGGCCGAGATGCCGGACCCGGGCGGCGCGCGGGACGGAGGGGGCGGGGGCAGGCGGGAGCGCGGTGACCATGACTCAACCGTCGCGCCGACGTGCGCCCCTGACCAGGGAGTTCCTCTGTATCAGGGCATAAGCTGGTCTTATGAGCGAGGTGGAGGGGCAGTACGAACGCACACGATCCCTGGCACACCGGGTGCCGGACCTGGCCGCGCTGGAACTGCTGCTGGCGGTGGCACGGCTGGGCAGTCTCGGCGCGGCGGCACGCGAGGTCGGCATCACCCAGCCCGCCGCGAGCAGCCGGATCCGCTCGATGGAACGGCAGCTGGGCGTGGCCCTGGTCGACCGCTCGCCGCGCGGCTCCCGGCTCACCGACGCCGGCGCCCTGGTGACGGACTGGGCCCGCCGGGTGGTGGAGGCGGCGGCGGCCTTCGACGCGGGCGCGCGGGCGCTGCGGGACCGACGGGACTCACGCCTGCGGGTCGCGGCGAGCATGACCATCGCCGAGTACCTGCTGCCCGGCTGGCTCCTCGCCCTGCACGCAGAGCGCCCCGACACGGCGGTGTCCCTGCTCGCCGGCAACTCGGCGAAGGTGGCGGAACTGCTGCTGTCCGGCGAGGCGGACCTCGGCTTCGTGGAGGGGCTGACGGTCCCGACGGGCCTGGACTCGACCGTCATCGCCCACGACCGGCTGATCGTCGTCACCGCCCCCGGTCACCCCTGGGCCCGCCGCCGGCGTCCCCTGACGCCCGAGGAACTCGCCTCCACCCCCCTGATCCTGCGCGAGCGCGGCTCGGGCACCCGCCAGGTCCTGGACGCGGCCCTCGGCGGCCTGGCCCGCCCCCTGATCGAACTGTCCTCGACCACGGCGGTCAAGGCCTCGGCGGTCAGCGGCGCGGGCCCCTCGGTCCTGAGTGAACTGGTCGTGGGGGAGGAGCTGTCGCTGCGACGGCTGGTCAGCATCCCGGTGGAGGGCGTCTCGCTCCGCCGCGACCTGCGAGCGGTCTGGCCGACGGGCCACCGGCCGACGGGGCCGGCGAGGGAGCTGCTGTCGCTGACGCGGGGGTGACGGGGTACGGCTGTGCGCGGGGCTGAACCGATATGCGCCACCGCGCCGCGCCACCGCGCCGCGCCACCGCGCCGCGCCACCGCGCCGCGCCACCGCGCCGCGCCACCGCGCCGCGCCACCGCGCCGCGCCACCGCGCCGCGCCGCGCCACCGCGCCGCGCCGCGCCACCGCGCCGCGCCACCGCGCCGCGCGGGCGTGCTCAGCGCCCACGCGCCCGCAGCGGCAGCGATCCGCACCCGCCCAGCGCCGACGCCCGCCGACGCGCCCGCCCAGCGCCCGCCGACGCACCCGCAGCGGCAGCGATCCGCACCCGCCCAGCGCCCACGCCCGCCGACGCACCCGCCCAGCGCCCCCGCGCCCGCCGACGCGCCCGCACCGGCAGCGATCCGCACCCGCCCATGCCCACGCGCCCGCACCGGCAGCGACCCGCAACCGCCAGCCCGCCGGCCCGCCCGGCACCCCGCCGAAGGCGTCCCACCGGAGACATCCCGCCGAAGGCATCCCGCGCCCGGCAGGCGGCCGCAGGCCCGACGGCGCCGTTGTGCTCAGCTCGCGGCAGCGATCAGTGCCCGCATCACCCGCGGATCCTCGTCCATCTCGGGGTGCCACTGCACGCCCAGTACCCAGCCCCGGGCCCCCGGCAGTTCGATCGCCTCCACCGTGCCGTCCGCCGCGTGGGCCGAGGGCACCAGTCCCGTGCCGAGCCGGTCGACAGCCTGGTGGTGGTGGGTGGGTACCGTCGCCTCCTCCGGGACGATCCCGGCGTACAAGCTCCCCGGCACCGGCTTCACCGGGTGGTCGCCGAACACCCCGGCCGCCTTCGTGTGTCCGTCCAGGTGCTGCACCAGCGTCCCGCCGAGCGCCACGTTCAGCAGCTGCATGCCCCGGCAGATGCCCAGCACCGGCACCCCGGCGTCCAACGCGGCCTCGATCAGGGCGAGTTCCCAGGCGTCGCGGGCCGGCGCGGGCGGGCCCGTGCGGGGGTCGCGTTCGGCGCCGTACCGGGCCGGGGCCACGTCCGGACCGCCGGCGATCACCAGCCCGTCCAGCTGGGCCACGGTCTGCGCCGCGAACCCGGGCGCGTCCGGCGGCAGCATCGCGGCCAGGCCGCCGGCCCGCTGCACCAGCCGCGGATAGCCGGCCGGCAGCAGGGCCGCCTCCAGCTCCCACACGCCCCAGCGCGTGCGCGACTCCAGATACGTACTGATGCCGATCAGCGGTCGTACGGTCATGACGCCCTCCCCGGACAGTTAAAGGTGTTAATACATACCTTTGCAGAGCTGTCCTACGCCAGGAAGCCCCGCAGCAGGGCCGCCGTGCCCGCGCAGTGCTCGCGCATCATCTCCCGCGCCCCGTCCGCGTCCCCGTCCAGCACCGCCTCCACCAGCGCGGTGTGCTGCCGCTGGGAGTGCTCCAGGTTGCGCACCAGCAGCGGGATGCAGTCGAGCAGCTCGTTGACCGTGGCCCGGACCGCGGCGTACTGCGCGGTCAGGGACGGGGAGCCGCACAGCTCGGCGATCGTCAGATGCAGCAGGGTGTCCAGCCGCCGGTAGTCGGCGAGCGGGGCCTCGTGGGTGCGGTCCAGTGCCTCGCGCAGCCGGTCCGCCTGCTCGTCGTCGAGCCCGTGCGCCGCGCACAGCCCGGCCGCCCCCACCTCCAGCACCTCGCGGAAGCGCAGCACGTCCTCGATGTCGACCTCGGCGATCCGCCGCCGCAGCTCGTCCTCGCCGCCGACGTCCGCGCGCGGCCGGACGAACGTTCCGCCGTAGCGCCCGCGCCGCGCCTCCACCAGCCCCTGGTCCTGGAGCACCTTCAGCACCTCGCGCAGCGTCACCCGGCTGATCCCGAGCCGCTCGGCCAGCTCCCGCTCGGCCGGCAGCCGCTGCCCGCCGGGCACCAGACCGAGCCGTACGACCTGGAGGATCTGCTCCAGCGCCTCCTCGAAGCCGTTGCCGGCCCGCACCGGCCGCAACACCGGAGCGAGCCGGTCACCCAGCCCCTGAGCGTCACTCTCCCAGGACATCCGGCCGTACCCCCTTCCCAAGCAATGGTTCTGAGCAATACCTTATGGCTCCCGGCCCGGCCGAAAAAGCGCGAAGGCGCCGAAGGAGGCTCTCCCGTGGCAGACCGCACACCCCCGCTCGGCGTCGAGGAACTGCACGCCCTCGTCGCGAGCGGTGAGATCGACACTGTCGTCCTGGCCTTCCCCGATATGCAAGGGCGTCTGCAGGGCAAGCGGTTCGCCGCCCGCTTCTTCCTCGACGAGGTACTGCACCACGGCACCGAGGGCTGCAACTACCTCCTCGCCGTCGACACCGAGATGAACACCGTCGACGGCTACGCGATGTCCTCCTGGGACCGCGGCTACGGCGACTTCGCCATGCGCCCCGACCTGTCGACCCTGCGCCGTATCCCCTGGCACCCCGGCACCGCCCTGCTCGTCGCGGACCTCGCCTGGAACGACGGCTCCCCGGTCGTCGCCGCGCCCCGCCAGATCCTGCGCCGGCAGCTGGAGCGGCTCGCCGCCCTCGGCTACACCGCCCAGGTCGGCACCGAGCTGGAGTTCATCGTCTTCAAGGACAGCTACGAGGCGGCCTGGGACGCGGGCTACCGGGGGCTCACGCCCGCCAACCAGTACAACATCGACTACTCCATCCTCGGCACCGGCCGCATCGAGCCCCTGCTGCGCCGGCTGCGCAACGACATGGCGGGCGCCGGCCTCACCGTCGAGTCCGCCAAGGGCGAGTGCAACCCCGGCCAGCACGAGATCGCCTTCCGCTACGACGAGGCCCTCGTCACCTGCGACCAGCACGCGCTGTACAAGACCGGCGCCAAGGAGATCGCCGCCCAGGAGGGCGTCTCGATCACCTTCATGGCCAAGTACAACGAGCGCGAGGGCAACTCCTGCCACATCCACCTCTCGCTCGCCGGCGCCGACGGCACCAACGCCATGGCCGACGGGGACGGCATGTCCGACGTCATGCGGCACTTCCTCGCCGGACAGCTCGCCGCCCTGCGCGACTTCTCGCTCCTGTACGCCCCGAACATCAACTCCTACAAGCGGTTCCAGCCGGGCTCCTTCGCCCCCACCGCCGTCGCCTGGGGCCACGACAACCGCACCTGCGCCCTGCGCGTGGTCGGCCACGGCCGCTCCCTGCGCTTCGAGAACCGCCTGCCCGGCGGGGACGTCAACCCGCACCTCGCCGTCGCCGGACTCGTCGCGGCGGGCCTGTACGGCATCGAGCAGAAACTCGAACTCCCCGAACCCTGCCCCGGCAACGCGTACACCGCCGGCCTCGCCCACGTCCCGACGACCCTGCGCGAGGCCGCCGAGCTGTGGGAGAACAGCCCCATCGCCAAGGCGGCCTTCGGTGACGAGGTCGTCGCGCACTACCGCAACATGGCGCGCGTCGAGCTGGAGGCCTTCGATGCCGCGGTCACCGACTGGGAGCTGCGCCGCTCCTTCGAACGCCTGTGAGCCAGCCCGTGAAAGGTCGATCCGTGTCCGACTCAGACGAGTTGAAGGTCCTCAACCCCGCCACGGAAGAGGTCGTCGCCACCGTCCCCGCCGCGAGCGAACAGGACGTGGCCGCCGCCGTCGTACGGGCCGTACGCGCCCAGACCCGGTGGGCCGCCCTCGCCCCCGCCGACCGGGCCCGGCTGCTCAGGCGTTTCGCGGACGTGGTCGACGCCCACCTCGAGGAACTCGCCCAGCTGGAGGTCCGCGAGGCAGGGCACACCGTGGGCAACGCCCGCTGGGAGGCCGGCAACGCCCGCGACCTGCTGCTGTACGCGGCCGGCGGCGCCGAGCGCCTCCTCGGCAAGCAGATCCCGGTGCCCGGCGGCTGGAACGTGACCTTCCAGGAACCCCTCGGCGTGGTCGGTGTCATCGCCCCCTGGAACTTCCCCATGCCCATCGCCGCCTGGGGCTCCTTCCCGGCGCTCGCGGCCGGGAACGCGGTCGTCCTCAAGCCCGCCGAGACCACCCCGCTCACCGCGCTCCGCCTCGCCGGACTCGCCCTGGAGGCGGGCCTGCCCGAGCACGTCCTCCAGGTGCTGCCCGGCCACGGCCACACCGCCGGACGTGCCCTGGTGGACCACCCGGACGTCGCCAAGATCGTGTTCACCGGCTCCACCCGCACCGGCCGCGAGGTCATGGAGCGCTGTGCCCGCCTGGTCAAGCCGGTCACCCTGGAACTCGGCGGCAAGAGCCCCAACGTCGTCTTCGCCGACGCCGATCTCGAGGCCGCCCTGAACCCGTTCTCCTTCCTGGACAACTCCGGCCAGGACTGCTGCGCCCGCACCCGCATCCTGGTCCAGGAGTCCGTCTACGACGAGGCCCGCGAGTTCCTCGCCGACGCGCTGGCCGTCGTCGTCGTGGGCGACCCCGCCGACGAGAAGACCCAGATGGGCCCGCTGATCTCCCGTCAGCAACTCGACCGCGTACGGTCCTACGTCCCCGAGGGCGCCCCCGCTCTGCGGGGCAGCGCCCCCGACGGCCCCGGCTTCTGGTTCCCGCCGACCGTCCTGACGGGGGAGCGGCCGGACGGCGAGGCGGCCCGCGAGGAGATCTTCGGCCCGGTCGCCGTCCTCCTCCCCTTCGCCGACGAAGCAGACGCGATCCGCCTCGCCAACGACACCCCCTACGGCCTCTCCGGCTCCCTGTGGACCCGCGACCTCGGCCGCGCCCTGCGCGTCTCGCAGTCCGTCCGCGCGGGCAACCTGTCCGTCAACTCCCATTCCAGCGTGCGCTACTGGACCCCGTTCGGCGGCTACAAACAGTCCGGCCTCGGCCGCGAACTGGGCCCCGACGCCCTGACCGCCTTCACCGAAACCAAGAACGTCTTCATCAGCACGGAGGGCCCCGCACAGTGACCGCAGAAACTGTTTGCCGCCGCCTGGTCGGCCGCACCGCCGTCGTCACCGGAGCCGGCAGCGGCATCGGCCTCGCCACCGCCCGCCGGCTCGCCTCCGAGGGCGCCCACGTGGTCTGCGCGGACGTCGACGAGGCCCGCGGCAAGGCCGTCGCCGACGAGGTCGGCGGACACTTCGTGAAGACCGACGTCACCGACCCCGAGCAGGTCGAGGCGCTGTTCAAGGCGGCGTACGACACCTACGGCAGCGTCGATGTCGCCTTCAACAACGCGGGCATCTCCCCGCCCGACGACGACTCCATCCTGGAGACCGGTCTGGAGGCCTGGAAGCGCGTCCAGGAGGTCAACCTCACCTCCGTCTACCTGTGCTGCAAGGCCGCCATCCCCTACATGCGCCGCCAGGGCAGGGGCTCCATCATCAACACCGCGTCCTTCGTGGCCCGGATGGGCGCGGCCACGAGCCAGATCTCGTACACGGCGTCCAAGGGCGGCGTCCTCGCCATGTCCCGCGAGCTGGGCGTGCAGTTCGCACGGGAGGGCATCCGGGTCAACGCCCTGTGCCCCGGGCCGGTCAACACCCCGCTGCTGCAGGAACTGTTCGCCAAGGACCCCGAGCGGGCCGCCCGCCGCATCGTCCACATCCCGCTCGGCCGGTTCGCCGAGGCCGAGGAGATCGCCGCCGCCGTCGCCTTCCTGGCCAGCGACGACTCCTCCTTCGTCAACGCCACCGACTTCCTGGTGGACGGCGGAATCGCGGGCGCGTACGTCACGCCCCTGTAGGGCCTGTCAGAGGAAGGTCCGTCCCTCACCCCGGTAGGTGGGCACGGTCGCCGTGACCGTGTCCCCCTCGACCAGGTGCAGTGCCTCGAACCGCTCGCACAGCTCGCCCGCCTTGGCGTGCCGGAACCACACCTTGTCGCCGATCAGCAGATCGTCGGCGGGCGAGCCGAGCAGCGGGGTCTGCACCTCTCCGGGGCCCTCCTGCGGGTCGTACGCCAGCCCCTCGGGCAGGTACGGCACCGGCAGCCGGTCGCGGCCGGCCGCGCCGGAGGCCGGATAGCCACCGCCGAGCACGGTGACGACCCCGACGCCCGGCCGGCGTACGACGGGCTGGGCGAACAGGGCCGCCGGACGGCCGGTGAACGACGTGTAGTTGTCGAACAGCCGCGGCACGTACAGCCCCGAACCGGCCGCTATCTCGGTCACGGCGTCCTCGGCCGCGGTGTGCTGCACACTGCCGGTGCCGCCGCCGTTGACGAACTCCAGGCCGGGGACGACGGCCCGGACCGCACGCACGGCCGCGGCCCGCCGCTCGGCCAGCTCCCGGCGGGCCGCGGCCTGCATCAGCCGGATCGCCCGCGACCTGAACGGCCGCCCGGCCACCGCGTCCCCGACCCCGGCGATGTGTCCCTCGTACGCCATGATCCCCACCAGCCGGAAACCCGGACGCCGGGCCACCGACCGTGCCACGTCGGCCAGTTGGGCGGCGGAGTGCAGCGGAGAGCGCAGGGCCCCGACCCGCACCCGGCCGCCCAGCAGCTTCAGCGAGGTGTCCAACTCCAGGCACACGCGGATGAGTTCACGTCCACCGTCGCGGGCGGCGTCGATGAGGTCGAGCTGGGCGACGTCGTCCACCATCACGGTGACGGCGCCGGCGAGTTTGGGATCGGCCGCCAGTTCCGCGAAGCCGGCCCGGTCGGCGGACGGATAGGCCAGCAGGACGTCCTCGAAACCGGACCGTGCGAGCCACAGCGATTCGGCCAGGGTGAACGACATGATGCCCTGGAAGCCGTCCTTGGCCAGGACCCGTTCCAGCAGGGTCCGGCAGCGGACCGACTTGCTGGCGACCCGGACCGGCTTGCCGGCGGCGCGGCGGACCAGATCCTCCGCGTTGGCGTCGAAGGCATCCAGATCCACGATCGCGAGAGGGGCGTCGAGATGGGCGGTGGCCCGGTCGTAACGGGCCCGGTCAGCGGCGCGCGCAGTCATGACGGAAGCCTGCCAGAGAGGATTACCGCAGGGTAGGGGGACGTTCCGGGCAGATGCCCCCGGCGCGTGGACTGGTTCTCTTTCTCCGCGGGACAACCCGTAGAGTGACGCGCACGTACGGCGGAACACGCCCGGCCGCTTCGGCTGAACCGGGATGCCGGTCCGGCCGTACGGGTATGCGTGCCCGGGACGGAGCTTCCGCGCCGGGCACGGCCGAACGGTGGAAGGGCCCGCGTACGCGAGGACGGCCCGGGCACGAGGAAACGGGGGGTGCATGAGCACGGAAGCGCGCCACGCCCCCGTCCCGCCGCGCCCGTCGACTCCACCGAGCCCACCCACACCGCCGCCTGCACAACACCCCTCCACCACTTCCCCACCCCCCGCCCCGAGCCCGTCGGCTCCGTCGCGCCCGTCGTCTTCGCCGGGTCCGTCGGCTGCGGCGCGCCCGTCTGCGGCGCACGGGCCGTCGGCTCCGGCTGCTCCGCCGCGCCCGTCGTCTTCGCCGGGCCCGTCGTCGCCGAGCCCGTCGGCTCCGTCGCGCCCGTCGCCTTCGCCGAGCCCGTCGGCTCCGGCTGTGCCGCCGTATCCCTCGACCGCGCCGAGTCCGTCCGCGCCGGCCGGGCCCTCGGGCTCGGCGCGCCCGGCCGGTCTGGCGCGTTCGTCGGGTGGCGCCGGGACGCCGCGTCCCCCGGCTCCGCCGGTCTCCTCCGCTCCGTCAGCGCCGCTGACTCAGCCGCGTTCACCAGGTGCGCCTGGGGCGCCGCGTCCGGCGGGTCCGGCGGGTCGTCCTGTGGAGGCTTCGCGGGGGGCCGTCGCGGGCGGTGCCCGGGTGCCCGAGCCGGCTCCGGTCGACGACCCTGACGACCCCGACGACGAGCCTTCGGTCTTTGCTCCGCCGGCTTCCCGGACGTCCGCCGGGGGCGCCGTGCGTGACGGGCGGGGGAGCGAGGACGGGCGCCGGCCCGTGGTGCCCGAGGGAGCCGATCCCGTGAGCCCGCCTCCGCCGCCCGCTTCGGCGCGGTTCCCCGACACGCCGCCGCGTGCCGGACGGCAGCGGCGCGGAGCCCCGGCCGAGACCTCGCCGGAAACAACCACCCGGCTTCGCCCCGTACCCGCGTCGCAGACTACGGCGCCCGAGCCCACGGCGTCGGAGACCACGACCCGGCTGCGCCCGGTTCCCGGTGCCCCGAAGACCCGGCGCCCCGGTGCCGCCCCCGTCCCCGTCTCCGCCGGGCCCGTGCGGGAAACCACCGCCTGGAGTCCCCTCGCGCCCGCCCATCCCGTCACCGGTCCGCCCGGGCCGGGCGCCGTGCCGGACCCGGCGCTGTCCTGGAGTGCCGGCGCGGCCGTGCGGCCCGTCGTGTCGCTCGGGCAGCCCGAGGCCTTCACCGAGCCGCAGGGGCACCGGGTGGGTCACCGCACCGCCGCCGCTGCCGCCTGCCTCGTGCTCGGTCTCGGCCTCATCGGCGGTGCCGCGGCCGGGAGTTGGCTCACCGGGGACGGCGGGGACGACGCCGCCGTCGACCACTTCACCACTGCCTCCTCGCTCTGGCACAGCGTGCCCGTCGACCAGCTCTTCCCGCCCACCGTCGACGGCACCGGCGCCGGACCCGGCGGAGCCGACCGCACCTGGACCAGGATCGCCGTGGCCCCGGACAGCGGCTGCGGCCACGCCTTCGACCCGCTGCTGCAGAAGGTCCTCGCCCCGCTCGGCTGCCAGCGCCTGCTGCGCGCCACCTACACCGACGCCACACAGAGCTATGTCACCACCGTCGGCCTGCTGTTCACCAAGGCCGACCCCGCCGCCATGTCCGCGTTCGCCACCCGCCTGCGCACCGAGCGCCTGGACCGGCGCACCGACCTGATGCCCCGGCCGTACGCCGCCGAGGGCACCGTCGCGGCCGCCTTCGGCGACAAACAGCGCGCCTCCTGGACCCTCTCCGTCCTCACCGACGCCCCCGTCGTCGCCTACGCCGTCTCCGGCTGGGCCGACGGCCGCAGCACCGATGCGCCCCAGCCCGCCGCCGACGCCGTCGGCTCCGGCGCCACCACCGCACCCGCCCAGGCAGGTCTCGGCAACGAGGCCCAGGGCCTTGCCGACCGGATCGAACGGCGGCTGCGCGAGCACATCGGTACGGCCACGGAGAAACCTTCATGAAGCGATCCGCCGGGGCGGCGCTGAGCCTGCTGCTCACCGGCGCTCTCACGCTGCTGCCGTGCGCCGCGGCCCACGCCGACGGCATCCGCGCCCAGCAGTGGGGGCTCGACGCCCTGCACCTGGACGAGGCCTGGCAGACCACCAAGGGCCGGGGCGTCACCGTCGCCGTCCTGGACACCGGCGTCGAGGACGACCATCCCGACCTCGCCGGAAACGTCCTGCCCGGCAAGGACATGATCGGCTTCGGTGCCAGGCGGGGCGAGCGCACCTGGGCCCGGCACGGCACCGCCATGGCCGGCATCATCGCCGGGCACGGACACGGACCCGGCGGCTCCGCCGGCGTCATGGGTGTCGCCCCCGAGGCGAAGATCCTGCCCGTCCGCGTGATCCTGGAGGACGGTGACCCCGCCCGCACCCAGGCCCGTACCACCCGGGGCAATGCCCTCGCCGAGGGCATCCGCTGGGCCGCCGACCACGGCGCCGACGTCATCAACCTCTCCCTCGGCGACGACTCGGACTCCGCGCACCCCGAGCCGAGCGAGGACGAGGCCATCCAGTACGCCCTGAAGAAGGGCGTGGTCGTCGTCGCCTCCGCGGGCAACGGCGGCGACAAGGGCGACCACATCTCGTACCCTGCGGCCTACCCCGGCGTCATCGTCGCGACCGCCGTCGACCGCTACGGCACCCGCGCCTCCTTCTCGACCCGCCGCTGGTACGCCACGGTCAGCGCGCCCGGCGTCGACGTGGTCATCGCCGACCCGGACCACAAGTACTACGAGGGCTGGGGCACTTCGGCCGCCTCCGCCTTCGTCTCCGGCGCGGCGGCCCTCGTCAAGGCGGCCCACCCCACGCTGAGCCCGGTCCAGGTCAAAAGGCTCCTGGAGGACACCGCCGAGGACGCGCCGGTGGGCGGCCGGGACGACTCCCGGGGCTTCGGCATGATCGACCCGGCGGCCGCGCTGAAGGCGGCCGGCCGGATCCGGTCGCAGAGCCTGCCCTCGGCGTCGTACGGCAAGAAGTACTTCGGTGCGGGCCCGGACGCCCCCAAGGCCGCCTCCTCGCCCGCCGACTGGGCGGGCCCCCTGGCCGGCGGCACCGGCGGGGTCCTGCTGGTGGCGGGCGTGGTGCTGTGGGTGGGGCGCAGGCGGACGGCGGCCTGAGGGCGCCGGGGCAGCGGCCGCTAACCGGCGATGTACAGGATCTCCGGGTGGCGCCGCGAGGCACCCCGCAGCAGCTGCCCGGTGTCCGGGCGGCCGCGCAGCTGGAGATCGAAGAAGGCCCGCACGGCCGCCCGTACGGCGGCGACGGCCCGGTCGGCGGGGATCGTGCCGGCCTGCAACTGCTGCCGCACCGCCTCGGGCAGCTGGGGCGCGACGGCCACGATGTCGGTGTAGGAGTTGTGGTCGGCGTCCGCGAGCCGCAGGCAGCGGTGCCAGCCGGTCAGGTGCTCCCAGAACGAGGGCCAGGAGGGATCCTGGTTCAGCCCGTCGTGGATCGCCGTGTCCATCAGCAGGAACGGCCGGTCGAGGCCGTGCTGGACCACCGGCCCGGCGAGGCCGCCGTCCAGGTCGACGCCGGCCCGCACCCGCCCGTCCAGGTACATCACGGCCGCCGCCGCGGCGCCGCCCCTGGAGTGACCGAAGACGCCGACCCGGGTCAGGTCCAGCGTGCCGCGCAGCCCGCGCGGGAGCGGACGCCGCTCGGCGTCGGGGTTGCCGCCACGGTCCAGCACGGCCAGGGCGTCGAGGACGAACCGCAGATCGGCGGCGCGTACGTCGACCGCGGCCGTGACGGCCTCGACGCTCCCGTCGCCGGGACGGGTCACCACCACCCGGCCGTCCGGGAACTCCACCTCGCCCGAGTCGTAGGGATGGTCGACCGCGGCCACGACGTAGCCCCAGGACGCCAGTTCCTCGATGACCAGCGTGTTGAACGTGCGGTCCGCCTGGTAGCCGGGCGAGTGGAGCAGCACCGGCCGCCGGCCCGGCCGGGCCGGCGCGTGGTCCGCGCTGTGCGTCCGCGGGAGCGCGTAGCCGTCCACCGCGCCTTTGAAGCGGGCCTTGAGCGCGCGCTCGGCTCCCGCCGGCAGCCAGGGCAGCATCGCGCGGTCACGGACGTCGACGGCCGGGTACGTCACGGTCACCATCACCTCGCGCGCCTGCCCCGACCAGGGATCGGTCCGCGAGGGGTCGACCAGGTGCAGCTCCACCGCGCCCACCGGAGCGGGCCCGGTCGGCCCGGCCAGCCGGACGGGGACCAGACCGGCCGCCGCCGCCGGAGCGGGCAGCGACAGCGGAACGGCCGCCGCGGCGACGGCTCCGAGGCCACCGGCTATGAGGGATCGGCGAGTTGGGCGTACGGGAGGCACCGCACTCCTTCCGTGGCCGGATCCGAGGTGCTCAGCAAAACGGTAAAGAGGGCGCCATCGTCCGGCCTGCTCATCGTCAAGTACCTTGAAGGCTAGATCAATTGACGACGGAAACCCGATCGATCACCGGTTCACACCGATCACTTACCGGTGAACGCCGACAGCGCCGCCCGTGCCGCCGCCTCCACCAGCGCGACGCCCTCCTCCTGGCTCCCGGTGCCCTTCGACAGCACCGCCACCAGGTAGCCGGTGCCGTCCACCGTCACCCGCCCGATGCTGTTCACGTCCCACAGCCCCGTCGTACTGCGCGGCAGCCAGCCGTTCTTCAGAGCGAAGGAGCCGGTGTCGGCGGCAGCCGACACCCCCCACCGCTGGTCGGCCTCGACCGATCCCATCAAGTCCTGGAGGTACGCCCGGGAGGCCGCGCTCAGCCGGGTGCCGCCGACCCCGAACACCTGCCGGAGCAAGGTGAGTTGGTCCGTCGCCGTGGTCTGGGTCAGCCCCCACAGCTCACCGTCGCCGCCGGAGGTCGCCGTCAGCCCGAAGCGCTCGTTGGCCGCGTCCAGACCCTCCGCCCGGCCGATCGAGTGCCACAGCCGCGTCGCGGACGCGTTGTCGCTGTTCTCGATCATCTTCGTGGCGTACGCCTTCTCCGCCGCCGTCAGCCGCCGGTCCGCGTCCTGGGCCTGGAGCAGCAGCGTGGCCAGGATGTCGACCTTGACGATGCTCGCCGCGTCGAAGGCCGCCTCCCCGTACCCGGCGCTCTCGCCGGAGTCCACCGCCAGTACGGCCGCCGACACCTCGGCGCCCGACGGCACGCTCACCGCGGCCATCGCCTCGCTCAGCAGCGCGCCCCGGTCCACCGCCGCCTTCGTCACCGATGCCTCCTCGCCCGCCCCGGCCGAAGGGGAGGCCGAGGGCGTCGCCGCCGACGATACGGCCGCGGCCCCCGCGTGCGCCCGTGCCTTCACATAGACCGTGCCGCCGACGGTGACGGCGGTGACGGCAGTCACAGGGTGACGGCAGTGAAAGACAGCGGTTACGGCGGTGACAGCGGTGTCCGCGGCCCGGCACCGGTCCGGCCGGCCGCCCCCGATAGGGTCGGTGACCGTGGCGAACAAGAACATTCCCGACCCCGGCTTCTCCGACGACGACGGCTCCGCGGACCCCCGGCTGAGCGCCGCGCTCGCCGCCTGGGCCGAGGACCGCGGCGCCCTCGAGCCCGTCCTCGAGGCCCTGAAGGGCGCCCGCCTGCTCGTCCCGGTCGTCGCCGTGCTCGGCGAGGTCGAGGAGGACGGGAACGGGCTGCGTCGCGAGAAGACCAGCGACATGGCCGTACCCACCCTGAAGGCCGGCCACCGCACCGCGCTGCCCGCGTTCACCTCCACCGGCTCGCTCGCCCGCTGGGACCCCGAGGCCCGCCCGGTCGCCGTACCCCTGCACCAGGCGCTGCAGGCCGCCGCCCACGAGAAGGCCGACACGATCGTGCTGGATCTCGCGGGGCCCGTGTCGTTCGAGCTGACCGGCCCGGCGCTGCTCGCCCTCGCCGAGGGCCGCACGACCACCGACCCGCTCACCGACCCGGCCGTGCTGGCGGCCGTGCGTACGGCCGTGGCGGCGGAACCCGCCGTGCTGCGCGCCCACCTCGGACCCGGGCAGGCCGACGGCACCCTCGCCCTCGTCCTCGACCCGGCCGCGGCGCCCGCCCAGGCCGCCCGCGCGGTCGCCGAGCGCCTCGCCGCCGACGAAACACTGAGGGCCCGCCTGGTGCGCGGCCTCGACCTGGCACTGCTGCCGGCCGGGACCACGCCTCCGGGCGAGCCCCTGTACGTGAAGGAATGAGTCAGCCGTAGACCGGGCCGGTGTACTTCTCGCCCGGTCCCTGGCCCGGCTCGTCCGGGACGAGCGACGCCTCGCGGAACGCCAGCTGGAGCGACTTGAGGCCGTCACGCAGCGGGGCCGCGTGGAAGGAGCTGATCTCGGTCGCGCTGGCGTCCAGCAGACCGGCGAGGCCGGTGATCAGCTTGCGGGCCTCGTCCAGGTCCTTGTACTTCCCGCCCTCCTCGCTCAGCCCGAGCTTCACGGCGGCGGCGCTCATCAGATTGACGGCGACCGTCACGATCACCTCGACGGCGGGGACCTCGGCGATGTCCCGGGTCATCGCGTCGAAGTCGGGGTTCTCAGGAGGGGTCTCACTCATGCCCCACACCCTAAGCGGTTCCCGATTACGGCTTCTCGATTAGGCCTTGTCAAGCGATCCTGCTAACCTGGTTTACGACCGGCCGGACATGCCCTGTGTGCAACAGAGCGTTCGGCCCACAAGTGGAGGCTCCGATCTCCCACCTGACCGTCCTCAGGGACGGCGGGTCACCCGGTCAGGCGGCCACCATCGTTCCGTACGGACGATGGAGTCGCCCGAAAGTGCGCCCCGCGGTCACCGCGGCGGTGCTCCGGTTGTCGTTGGAGCCCCGCCTGTGATCGGCCGGGGCATTTTTTGTGCTTCGGCGCGGTTAGGTCTAACGAACACAGACTTACGCGGCTGTCCGCCAGACAACCGTGTGGTGCTACCGAGGAGGATCCATCAGCGCCGAGCCCCGCATCAACGACCGGATTCGCGTTCCCGAGGTGCGACTTGTCGGTCCCAGTGGCGAGCAGGTGGGCATCGTCCCGCTCGCTAAGGCACTGGAGCTTGCGCAGGAGTACGACCTGGACCTGGTCGAGGTCGCGGCGAACGCCCGTCCGCCCGTGTGCAAGCTCATGGACTACGGGAAGTTCAAGTACGAGTCGGCCATGAAGGCCCGTGAGGCGCGCAAGAACCAGGCGCACACGGTCATCAAGGAGATGAAGCTCCGGCCGAAGATCGACCCGCACGACTATGACACCAAGAAGGGTCACGTCGTACGGTTCCTCAAGCAGGGCGACAAGGTCAAGATCACGATCATGTTCCGTGGTCGCGAGCAGTCCCGGCCCGAGCTGGGCTACCGACTGCTGCAGCGCCTCGCGGAGGACGTCCAGGACCTCGGTTTCGTCGAGTCGAACCCGAAGCAGGACGGCCGCAACATGATCATGGTTCTCGGTCCGCACAAGAAGAAGACCGAGGCCATGGCCGAGGCCCGTCAGGCGCAGGAGGCCCGCAAGGCCGAGGCGAAGGCGAACCCCGGTAAGTCGCAGAACCCTGCCGAGGCTGAGGCGCCGTCCGAGGAGCCCGCCGAGGCGTGATCCCGGGGGACAGCGGTCCCCAGTGGATGTAACCGAAAGAAGAGCGACGCTCCACCGTGCCCGGTTTCACGACCGGGCACCGGAGCGCCACCGACGAGGAGATAACGGCGCTATGCCGAAGAACAAGTCGCACAGCGGTGCCAGCAAGCGCTTCAAGATCACCGGCTCCGGCAAGGTGCTCCGCGAGCGCGCCGGCAAGCGCCACCTGCTCGAGCACAAGTCGTCCCGCGTCACGCGTCGCCTCACCGGCAACGCCGAGATGGCCCCGGGCGACGCCGCGAAGATCAAGAAGCTTCTCGGCAAGTGACGTGACCGGCGCTCGCCATCCCTGAGCGCCGCACGTCAGGACCGGGACCCAGTCGTTTCCGGGTCGTGTGAGGACCACCACGACCCCGCTACAAGGAGTTAACAAGTGGCACGCGTCAAGCGGGCAGTCAACGCCCACAAGAAGCGCCGGGCGATCCTCGAGCAGGCCTCCGGCTACCGCGGTCAGCGTTCGCGCCTGTACCGCAAGGCCAAGGAGCAGGTCACCCACTCGCTGGTCTACAACTACAACGACCGCAAGAAGCGCAAGGGCGACTTCCGTCAGCTGTGGATCCAGCGCATCAACGCCGCTGCCCGCGCCAACGGCATCACCTACAACCGCTTCATCCAGGGTCTGAAGGCCGCGAACGTCGAGGTCGACCGCAAGATCCTGGCCGAGCTGGCCGTGAACGACGCGAACGCCTTCGCGGCGCTCGTCGAGGTCGCGCAGAAGGCGCTGCCGTCGGACGTCAACGCGCCGAAGGCCGCGTGACGCTGCGCCGGCATCGGCCGACGTGACTGAAGGACCCGCAGGCCTTATGGCTTGCGGGTCCTGCTGTTGGGGGCGCCGCGGCTGTTCGGCTGCGGGTCCGTCGTGGCCGGTCGCGCAGTTCCCCGCGCCCCTGGTGGGGGTGCAGTCGCCGCAGCCCGAGAGACACCCCGCGTTGAAATTCTCGTGAAAGTGAAGAGGATGCCCACCCCCGAGCTGATCTCCCCCCGGTCCGCCCGTGTCGCCGCTGCCCGGCGCCTCGCCAAGCGGAACTTCCGGGGCAAGGACCGGCTGTTCCTCGCGGAGGGGCCGCAGGCCGTCAGGGAGGCGGCCGGGCATCGGGCCGGCGGTGAGCCGACCCTCGTCGAGCTGTTCGCCACCGTCGAGGCCGCGGAGCGGTACGCCGACATCATCGGCGCCGCACGCAGCGCCGGGGCCCGGGTGCACCTCGCCTCCGAAGAGGTCATCGCGGACATCTCCACCACCGTGACCCCGCAGGGGCTGGTCGGGGTGTGCCGGTTCCTCGACACGCCCTTCGAGGGGGTGCTCGCCGCCCGGCCGAAACTGGTCGCCGTACTCGCCCACGTGCGCGACCCCGGCAACGCCGGCACCGTGCTGCGCTGCGCCGACGCCGCCGGCGCCGAGGCCGTCGTCCTCACCGACGCCTCCGTCGACCTGTACAACCCCAAGGCCGTACGCGCCTCCGTCGGCTCCCACTTCCATCTGCCCGTCGCCGTCGGTGTCCCCGTCGAGCGGGCCGTGCAGGGGCTGAAGGACGCCGGTGTGCGCATCCTCGCCGCCGACGGGGCAGGGGACCGCGACCTCGACGAGGAGCTGGACCGGGGCAGCACCATGGGCGGGCCGACCGCCTGGGTGTTCGGGAACGAGGCCTGGGGGCTGCCGGAGGAGACCCGCGCCCTCGCCGACGCCGTCGTACGCGTCCCCATCCACGGAAAGGCCGAGAGCCTGAACCTCGCCACCGCCGCCGCCGTATGTCTCTACGCGTCGGCCCGTGCACAGCGCGCCTCCGGAGGGTGCCGCTCCGTCACCGAGAGCTAGTAGGGTGACGTGCTCGGGGCCCTGCGCCGTCTGAGAGGTGGGGTACGGGGATGAGTGTGGCCGGCACGAGCAGCGCGCCGGGGGAACCGGGCGGACGGGACGCGCGGCGCGCGGCCGCGCCCCACTGCGGCGAGCACGCGGGCCTCGATCCCGACCAGCTGCCCGACGGCCTCGTCGTCGCCGACGAGCACGGGCGCGTCGTCTGCTTCAACGCCGCCGCCGAACGCATCACCGCCGTGCGCGCCGCCCACGCCCTCGGGCAGCCCCTGGAGAAGGCGCTGCCGTTGGAGGACCTCGAAGGCCGCCGGTGGTGGCAGCTCACCGACCCCTACGGCGGGCTCGCCATCCGGGTCCGGCAGCCGGAGCGGAACCTGCTGCTGCCCGGCGGGCGGGAGGTGCTCGTCTGCGCCCGCTACGTCCGTGCCGAGCCCCTCGGGCCCGTCCGCAGCGTCCTCGTCTCCCTGCGGGACACCGAGGCCCGCCGCCGCACCGAGCGCAGCCACGCCGAGCTGATCGCCACCGTCGCCCACGAGCTGCGTTCCCCGCTGACCTCCGTGAAGGGCTTCACGGCCACCCTCCTCGCCAAATGGGAACGCTTCACCGACGACCAGAAACGGCTGATGCTGGAGACCGTCGACGCCGACGCCGACCGGGTCACCCGCCTCATCGCCGAGCTGCTGGACATCTCCAGGATCGACAGCGGACGGCTCGAGGTGCGCCGCCAGCCGGTCGACATCGGGGCCGCCGTCTCCCGGCACATCCAGGCCTACGTCGCCGCCGGCCAGCCCGCCGACCGGTTCCTGCTCCGCATCGAGCAGCCGCTGCCCGCCCTGTGGGCCGACCCCGACAAGGTCGACCAGGTGCTCAGCAACCTCATCGAAAATGCCGTGCGGCACGGCGAGGGAACCGTCACCATTGACGTGACGCCCTGCGCATCCCCGCGCGACGGCGAGGAAACAGGCACGTCGGTCACGGTGAGCGACGAAGGGCCCGGCATCCCGGAGGAATCCATGAACCGCGTCTTCACCCGCTTCTGGCGGGGCAGCAAGCGCGGCGGCACGGGGCTTGGGCTGTACATCGTCAAGGGCATCGTCGAGGCCCACGGCGGCACCATCACCGTCGGCCGCGCCCAGGTCGGCGGCGCCGAGTTCCGATTTACGCTGCCCGTGGCGGTCCCGGCGTACCTCGCCTGACGGCCCACGGGCTCTTCGTCCACCTCCACCCCGTTAGACTCGGCCTTTGGCACCTTTGTGTCCTTCACCGGCCCTCGCGAGTCGGTGACGGGGACCATCCGCCTGGGGGCACCTCCCAGTGATAGCTGGGGGACAAACGGAAGCACGGGAAGAGATGTCGGCACCCAATAAGTCGTACGACCCTGTCGAGGTCGAGGCGTTGAAACCGGAAGAGATCGAGCGCATGCGGGACGAGGCGCTCGCCGCCTTCGCTGCCGCGGACTCCCTCGACGCGCTCCACGAGGCCAAGGTCGCCCACACCGGCCCGGCCTCCCCGCTGGCCCTCGCCAACCGCGAGATCGGCGCCCTGCCCCCGCACGCCAAGGCCGAGGCCGGCAAGCGCGTCGGCATGGCCCGCGGCGCCGTCAACAAGGCCCTCGCCGGCCGTCAGACCGAGCTGGAGGCCGAGCGGGACGCCCGCGTCCTCGTCGAGGAGTCGGTCGACGTCTCGCTGCCGTACGACCGCGTCCCGGCCGGCGCCCGGCACCCGCTGACCACGCTCTCGGAGCGCATCGAGGACATCTTCGTGGCCATGGGCTACGAGGTCGCCGAGGGCCCGCAGGTCGAGACGGAGTGGTTCAACTTCGACGCCCTGAACATCGGCCCGGACCACCCGGCCCGCGGCGAGGCGGACACCTTCTTCGTCCAGGGCCCGGACGGCGGCACCGAGTCCGGTGTCGTGCTGCGCACCCACACCTCGCCGGTCCAGATCCGTTCGCTGCTCGACCGCGAGCTGCCGGTCTACGTGATCTGCCCCGGCGTCGTCTACCGCACGGACGAGCTGGACGCCACGCACACCCCGGTCTTCCGCCAGGTCGAGCTGCTCGCCGTGGACGAGGGCCTGACCATGGCCGATCTCAAGGGCACCTTGGACCACATGGTCCAGTCCCTGTTCGGCGAGGGCATGAAGACCCGGCTGCGGCCGAACTTCTTCCCCTTCACCGAGCCGAGCGCCGAGATGGACATGCTCTGCTACGTCTGCAAGGGCGAGTCCGTCGGCAACCCCGACCGGCCCTGCCGTACCTGCTCCAGCGAGGGCTGGATCGAGCTGGGCGGCTGCGGCATGGTCAACCCGCGGGTGCTCACCGCCTGCGGCGTCGACCCGGAGAAGTACAGCGGCTTCGCCTTCGGGTTCGGCATCGAGCGGATGCTGATGTTCCGCCACAACGTCGAGGACATGCGAGACATGGTCGAGGGTGACGTCCGGTTCACCCGGCCGTTCGGGATGGAGATCTGATGCGGATCCCGCTTTCTTGGCTGCGGGAGTACGTCGACCTGCCGGCGACGGAAACCGGCCGCGACGTCCAGGAGAAGCTGGTCTCGGCCGGCCTGGAGGTCGAGACCGTCGAGCAGCTCGGCGCCGACCTCAAGGGCCCGCTGGTGGTCGGCCAGGTGCTGACCATCGAGGAGCTGGAGGGCTTCAAGAAGCCGATCCGCTTCTGCACCGTCGACGTCGGTCAGGCCAACGGCACCGGCGAGCCCCAGGAGATCGTCTGCGGCGCCCGCAACTTCGCGGTCGGGGACAAGGTCGTCGTGGTCCTCCCCGGCGCCACGCTGCCCGGCGGCTTCTCCATCGCCGCCCGCAAGACCTACGGCAAGACGTCCCACGGCATGATCTGCTCCACCGACGAGCTGGGCATGGGCGACGACGGCACCCACGGCATCATCGTGCTGCCGCCGGAGACCGAGGTCGGCAAGGACGCCATCGAGCTGCTCGAGCTGGTCGACGAGGTCCTGGACATCGCCGTCACCGCCAACCGGGGCGACTGCCTGTCCATCCGCGGTGTCGCCCGCGAGACCGCCATCGCCTACGGCCTCCCGCTGCGCGACCCGGCCCTGATCGACGTACCGGCCCCGAACGCGTACGGCTACCCGGTCCAGGTCACGGACCCGTTCGGCTGCGACCGCTTCATCGCCCGCACCGTCACCGGACTGCGCCCCGAGGCCCGCTCCCCGATCTGGCTCCAGCGCCGGCTGCAGAAGGTCGGCATGCGCCCGGTCTCGCTCGCCGTCGACGTCACGAACTACGTGATGATGGAGCTGGGCCAGCCGCTGCACGCCTACGACCGCTCCCGGGTCCAGGGCACCATCGGCGTGCGCCGGGCCGAGGAGGGCGAGAAGCTCCTCACCCTCGACGGCGTCGAGCGGACGCTGCACGCCGAGGACCTGGTCATCACAGACGACCGCGGCCCGATCGGCCTCGCCGGTGTGATGGGCGGCGCCAACACCGAGATCGCCGACCACGAGGTCACCGAGGACGGCGTCAACGGCACCACCGACGTGGTCATCGAGGCGGCCCACTTCGACGCCGTCGCCATCGCGCGGGCGTCGCGCCGCCAGAAGCTGCTGTCCGAGGCGTCGCGCCGCTTCGAGCGCGGTGTCGACCCGCAGGCCGCCGCGGCCGCCGCGCAGCGCACGGTGGACCTGCTGGTGCTGCTCGCGGGCGGTACGGCGGAGGCCGGCGTCACCGAGATCATCGCGCCCTCGGCCCCGCACACCATCACCATCCCGGCGAACCACCCCGACAAGGTCGCGGGCGTCGACTACGGCCGCGAGACCGTCGTACGCCGTCTCCAGCAGGTCGGCTGCGACGTGTACGGGCAGGACGAGCTGATCGTCACCGTCCCGTCCTGGCGGCCCGACCTGGTCGACCCGAACGACCTGGCCGAAGAGGTCATCCGCCTGGAGGGCTACGAGAACCTGCCCTCCACGCTGCCCAAGCTCCCCTCGGGCCGCGGTCTGACCCACCGGCAGCGGCTGCACCGCCGGACCGGCCGGGTACTGGCCGGCGCCGGCTACGTCGAGGCGCCGAACTACCCGTTCGTCGGCGAGCAGGTCTTCGACCAGCTCGGCCTGGCGGCCGACGACCCGGCCCGCCGTGTCGTCAAGCTGGTCAACCCGCTGAGCGACGAGGAGCCCGCGCTGCGTACGACGCTGCTGCCGGGCCTGCTCGGCGCGCTGCGCCGCAACGTCGGCCGGGGCAGCCACGACCTGGCGCTGTTCGAGACCGGTCTGGTCTTCCACCCGCGTCAGGAGCAGCGGACCGCGGTCCACCTGCCCGTCGACCGGCGGCCGACCGACGAGGAGATCGCCGCGCTGGACGCCGCGCTGCCCGAGCAGCCGCGGCACGTGGCCGCCGTCCTCGCGGGCGCCCGCGAGCAGGCCGGCTGGTGGGGCAAGGGCCGTCCGGCGGACTGGGCCGACGCGGTGGAGGCGGCGCGTGCCGTCGCCCGTGAGGCCGGTGCCGAACTGACCGTCCGCAAGGGCCAGTACGGCCCGTGGCACCCCGGCCGCTGCGCCGAGCTGCTGATCGTCGCGGACGGTGCGGAGCAGGTCGTGGGCCACGCGGGCGAGCTGCACCCGCGTGTCGTCAAGGCCCTGGGCCTGCCCGAGCGCACCTGCGCGATGGAGCTGGACCTGGACGCCCTGGAGACGGTGGGCGACGGTGTCCCGCAGGCGCCGGGCATCTCCGTGTTCCCGGTCGCCACGCAGGATGTCGCCCTCGTGGTCGACCAGTTCGTCCCGGCAGCGGAGGTCGAGGCGGCGCTGCGGGACGGGGCGGGTGAACTGCTCGAGTCCATCCGGCTGTTCGACGTGTACGAGAGCGCGGAGCAGCTGGGCGAGGGCAAGAAGTCGCTGGCCTACGCTCTGCGGTTCCGGGCGTCCGACCGCACGCTGACCGTGGACGAGGCGTCGGCTGCGCGGGACGCGGCGGTTGCCCTGGCGGGCGAGCGTACGGATGCGGTGCTGAGGGGCTAGTTCGGCGCCCCCTCGGGGGCGCCCGACCCTCTCCCAGCTGCATAAATGCGGGTTGGCTGACGGCGGGTCACTCATTTGGGTGGGAATCCGGAGTGATCCGGCCCTTTTGGACCATGCCCTCGACAGAATCGGACCGGCCTTTCGGGGTCGGTCCGTCTGCTCTGTCAGGGACTCTCCATGGGGGACCAGAGGCATGATCCGCATCAAGGCACGGGCACCCACCGCGCGGGGAGCCGTACTGCCCATCTTCTGGGGCGGTGTGGCGGTCGCCTACAAGTTCGGCTGTCCGCTCGCCCAGCAGGACGGGCTCGGTGCACGCATCGTCACCAGCGCCGTCTTCTTCGCCGTCGGTACCGGGCTGATATTCCACGTCCGGCGCGCCCCGCTGCGGGAGCTGCGGCAGGCCCGCCGGGTGGCGCGGGCCGCGCAGAGCGTCGTACTGCGGCCGTTGCCCCCGCGGCTCGACGGGCTGAACGTCGCCGCCGCCCAGCTGTCCGCGGACCGGGGCGCCTGTGTCGGCGGGGACCTGTACGAGGCGGTCGCCACCGAGCACGGGGTGCGGGTCGTGATGGGCGATGTGCGGGGGCACGGTCTGGCCGCCCTCGGTACCGTCGCCGCCGTCCTCGGCAGCTTCCGCGAGGCGGCCCACGACGAGCCCGAACTCGACCGTGTCCTGCGCCGGTTGGACCGCGCCCTCGCCCGCCACCTGCGTGAAGGGGCCCACGCCGAACACCCGGTCGTCGAGGAGTTCGTCACCGTCCTGCTCCTGGAGATCGGCCGGGACGGCGAGCTGAGCGCCTTCAACTGCGGTCATCCGTGGCCGTACCGGATCAGCGGTACGCGTGTCGAGCCGCTGAGCCGCGTCGAGCCGCTGCCGCCGCTGGGTCCGTTCCCGTTGCCGGCGGAACTGGAGGCCCACCACTGCGGACAGCTGCTGCCGGGGGAGTCCCTGGTCCTCTTCACCGACGGGGCGGAGGACGCCAGGGATGCCAAGGGCCGCTTCTTCTCGCTGCCGGCAGCGCTGCGGGAAGCCGTACGCAGTCAGTCTCTCTCGCCCCAGTCGATTCTGCGCACCCTCTTCACCGCCCTCCTGCACCACACCTCCGGCAGCCCGGCGGACGACATGGCGGTACTGGTCCTGCGGAACGACCGCACCAAGGTGTGCATGTCGAGGGTGCGGGGAACCGCGCCCTTCGACCCGGCCAAGCCGCCGCTTTTCGAGGGGGAGCCGGAAGCTTGGCCGGGACCCCAGTCAACCGGGAGAACACGCTGAGCGACACCGCGTGCACCGTGCGGATGCAGGTGTTCCGTTCACACCCCGTGTGAAGGCGCGCACACTACGCTGAACGGCACCAGGCCACTCGGGGGGCATCCCATGCAGCCCAATACTCTGCTCGACGCGATCCTGGACGAGGCGGGGATCTCGCACGCCGGTCTCGCCGCCCATGTCAACCAGGCCGGCCGGCGACGGGGCCTCACGCTCCGCTACGAACACACCGCCGTGGCACGGTGGTTGAAGGGGCAGCGGCCGCGCGGTCAGGTGCCCGATCTGATCTGCGAGGTGCTGGCCGGGCGGTTGCACCGGCCGGTCACCCTCGACGACATCGGCCTCGGGGTGCCCGGTGAGCCGAGCGTCGCGCACGCCGGGTCGCTGTCCGGCTTCGTGGAGCGGGCGACCGCCCTGTGGCGCTCGGACGAACAGCAGCGACCCCATGTGCTGGACGCCGCCGCCGTCACCGGCACCCCTGCGGTCATGCCGGTGTGGGAGTGGGAGAACCCGCCGGAGGACGTCGATGTCTCCCGCGGCGGCCGGCACCGGGTCACCACGGCCGACATCGAGATGCTGCGAGCCGCCCGCGCACACTACGAGCAGATGTACCGGAAGGCCGGCGGCATCGCGACCCGGACCCGGATCGTCGGTTTCCTCAACGCCGAGGCGGCACCGCTGCTGCGCGGCAGCTACACCGACGCCACCGGGCGTCAACTGCACCGGGCCACCGGCGGGTTGGTGGCGGTGGCGGGCATCTGCGCCTACGACTCCGACGCCCACGGGCTCGCCCAGCGCTACTTCCACCAGGCGCTCAGGCTCGCAAAGGCCAGCGGCGACCGGGGACTTGGGGCGTATGTGATAGCGCTGCTGGTCAACCAGTCGCTGTTCATGCGGGAGTACCGGCAGGCCGTCGCCTTCGCCGAGGCCGCGCTGCGGGCCGCCGGCAAGCACATCACCCCGGCGCTCGCCTCCGACCTGTACGCGATGCAGGCCAAGGCGTACGCCCACCTCGGCGACGCCGGCAGCGCGCTGTCCTGCATCCGGCGCGCGGAGACGGCCGCCGAGCGGATCCGGCGCGGGTACGAACCCGACGAGACCGGATATGTGCAGCCGGGTCTGGTCAATGTGCAGGTGGCCGAGGCGCTCCTCAGTCTCGGTGAAATCTCCGCCGCCCGGGAGCACGCGGCGGCGGCGGTCGACAACCCCGCCCATGACCGGGGGCGGGTGCACCGGCTCGCCATGCTGTGCACGATCGAACTGCGCCAGGGCCAGGCCGACAAGGCGGTGGCGACCGCCGTGCAGATGGCCGAGCAGGCGCGCGGAATGGAGTCCCAGCGGCTGCGCGACAGACTCCGCGCGGTGCGCGAGCACCTGGTGAACTGCGGCTCGGCCGGCACCGCCGAGGCCGCCGAACTCATCGACGGGGCACTGCGCGTACCGCTGTAGGCCCTCTGTGGGTACTCCGTCCCTGCTGCGATATTGCCACTTACTCGGCGGAAGGTGGCAGAACCGTGCAGTGGACGAAACAGAACGAACAGACTGTGTATGAAAATCGCTGGTTCAGCGTCAATCTCGCTGATGTCGAGCTGCCGGACGGCCGGCACCTCGACCACTTCCTGATCCGGCTGCGGCCGGTGGCCGTGGCCACGGTCGTCAACGAGGCCAACGAGGTGCTGCTGCTGTGGCGGCACCGCTTCATCACCGACAGCTGGGGCTGGGAACTGCCCGCGGGTGTCGTCGAGGACGGCGAGGACATCGCCGTGGCGGCCGCCCGGGAGCTGGAGGAGGAGACCGGCTGGCGGCCGGGGCCCCTGCACCACCTCATGACCGTGGAGCCGTCCAACGGCCTCTCCGACGCCCGGCACCACATCTACTGGTCCGACCGGGGCGAGTACGTCGGACATCCCGTGGACGACTTCGAGTCGGACC
Organism: Streptomyces sp. FXJ1.172; assembly: GCF_001636945.3. Lineage (NCBI taxonomy): Bacteria > Bacillati > Actinomycetota > Actinomycetes > Kitasatosporales > Streptomycetaceae > Streptomyces > Streptomyces sp. FXJ1.172. The sequence goes on from NZ_CP119133.2 coordinate 7,338,571, forward strand.
GCCGGGAATGGGTTCCCCTCAAACTCGTCCCCGACATGATCGCCCGTGGGGAGGTCCCGGCCGCCAACATGGCGGCCGCGTTACTGCTGCTGCACCACCTCAGGCTCGCCGAAGGCTGACAGGGGGGCCGGGGGCAGGCCCTAACGGGCCGCGACGGCCTGCCAGACCGTCACGACCAGCGCTCCCAGGGCCGTGAGTGCGGCGAGCGAAGGCAACGGCCAGCGCGTGTGTTCCAGCGAGACCATGCGGGAGTTCAGCTCGTCCAGTTCCTTCGCGGTCTCCTCGGTGCGGTGGCTGAGCAGCGCCAGCCCTCCCTCGACACGGGCATAGGCCACGTCGAGGCGGCGCCGTAACTCTGCGAGTTCTCCGGGGACCACGGGATGCTCCGGATCGACGGTCACGGGTCCACTCCTTTCAGTAGTCGGCATGGATGGTTCCGCATCCCTTGCATGCGCATGAGGAGTCAACTCGCCTGGTGGGCGCGTGGGGAGCGTGTGCGACGGGCATATGCGTGCCCGGCGCGCACACGGTGTGTGAAACAGATGAGCCCGGCACCGAGTCCGGTGCCGGGCCGTAAGGCGTAGCTCTGTGTGATCAGCCGTAGGTGTAGAACCCCGAACCGGACTTCCGGCCCAGCCGGCCCGCCTCGACCATGCGCTGGAGCAGCGGGGGAGCGGCGTACAGCGGTTCCTTGTACTCGGCGTACATCGAGTTGGCGATGGAGACGATGGTGTCCAGGCCGATCAGGTCGGACAGCTTCAGCGGGCCCATCGGGTGGGCGCAGCCCATCTCCATGCCGTTGTCGATGTCCTCGCGGCTGGCGATGCCCGACTCGAACATCCGGATCGCGGAGAGCAGGTAGGGCACCAGCAGCGCGTTGACCACGAAACCGGAGCGGTCCTGGGCGCGGATGGCGTGCTTGCCGAGCACCTTCTCGGCGAAGAGCTGGGCGCGGCTGAGGGTGCCCTCGGAGGTGGTGAGCGCCGGGATCAGCTCGACCAGTGCCTGCACCGGGGCCGGGTTGAAGAAGTGGATGCCGACCACGTGGTCCGGGCGGGAGGTGGCGACCGCCAGCTTCACCAGCGGGATCGAGGAGGTGTTGGAGGCCAGGATCGCGTCCGGGCGGGTCACCACCTGGTCGAGCACCTGGAAGATCTCCGTCTTCACCGGCTCGCTCTCCACGACGGCCTCGATCACCAGGTCGCGGTCGGCGAACTCGCCGAGGTCCGTGGTGAAGCTCAGGCGCGCCTGGGTGGCGTCCCGCTCCTCCTCGCTGATCTTGCCGCGCTCGGCGGCCTTGGACAGGGAGTTGAACAGCCGGGTACGGCCGATCTCCAGAGCCTCGCCGGTGGTCTCGGCGACCTTCACGTCCAGTCCGGCGCGGGCGCACACCTCGGCGATGCCCGCGCCCATCTGGCCGCAGCCCACGACCCCGACGCGCGCAATGTCTCCCGCTGGGATGCCCGTCACATCGACCCCTTCGCTGATCTACGGCACTCGCAGGGCCTCCGGGTTTCGGTGCCTGCTCCGATCGTGCACGTTACCGCCAAGTATCGATGATCGATCGCGCGGGTAGGGGCATCCTGGAGCGCGGAACGATCCGTGACGGAGCGGATCCGGTGCGTATGGGGGTGTGCGGATGGGGGAGCTGTCACGGCGGGCCTTCGCCCTGGCGGCACTGTCGACGCTGGCCACGGCGCCCGACGCGGTGGCGCTGCCGGGCCCCAGGGGGCCGGGGCACCGGCCGCGGGGGGCCGGCGAGATGCGGGGCGTGTGGGTCGCGACGGTCGCGAACCGGGACTGGCCCTCCCGGCCCGGGCTGCCGGCCGCCGGCCAGCGCAGGGAGCTGATCGCCCATCTCGACAACGCGGTCCGGGACCGGCTCAACACGGTGATCTTCCAGGTGCGGCCCACCGCCGACGCCCTGTGGCCGTCCCCGTACGAGCCCTGGTCCGAGTACCTCACCGGAACGCAGGGCGCGGACCCCGGCTGGGACCCGCTGGGCACCGCGGTGGACGAGGCCCACGCCCGGGGCCTGGAACTGCACGCCTGGTGCAATCCGTACCGGATCGCGCTCGACACCGACCTCGGCCGGCTGGCCCCCTCGCACCCGGCCCGCAGGCACCCCGACTGGGTGGTGCCCTACGGCGGCAAGCTCTACTACAACCCCGGCCTGCCCCAGGTCCGTGCCTTCGTCCAGCGGGCGATGCTCGACGCGGTCGCGAAGTACCCGGTCGACGCCGTCCACTTCGACGACTACTTCTACCCCTACCCGGTCGCCGGGCAGACCTTCGACGACGATGACGCCTACGACCGCTACGGCGGCGACTTCGGCAGCCGGGCCGCGTGGCGGCGGGACAACATCGACAAGCTGGTCAAGGGCATGGCCGCCGGCATACGGCGGGTCCGGCCCGGCACCCGGTTCGGGATCAGCCCCTTCGGGGTGTGGCGCAACGCCTCGACCGACCCGCGCGGCTCGGACACCCGGGCGGGCGTGCAGACGTACGACGACCTGAACGCGGACACCCGCAGATGGGTGCGCGAGCACTGGATCGACTACCTCGTCCCGCAGCTGTACTGGAACATCGGCTTCGCCGCCGCCGACTACGCGAAGCTGGTCGACTGGTGGGCGTCGGTCGCGCGGGGCACGCGGACACGTCTGTACATCGGCGAGGCCCTCTACAAGGCGGGTGCCGCCGGGCAGCCCCCGGCGTGGCAGGACCCCATCGAGCTGTCCCGGCACCTCACCTTGGCCGCCCGGTACCCGCAGGTGCGCGGGCATGTGTTCTTCGCCGCGAAGGACGTGGCGGCCGACCCGATCGGCGCGATGGCACGTGTGGTCGCCGATCACTACGGCCGGTCGGCGAGGCCGCCACGGTGAGCTACTTCTGGTGCTCTTCCTTGTGCTTGACCTGGCAGTCGGGCCCCGGGGACATGATCGCCTCGTGGCCGTCCGGGAACCGGACGCGGTAGGGCGGATTGCCCTTCTCGCCCATCACTTCGACGACTTCGGACTCCTGGTCGTGCTGGCCGACCACTCTGCCGTGCTGGACCAGCTTGTCGCCCTTGGAAGCACGCATGTCGGGCCCTCCTCACGATCACGACCGCTGGGTGACGGCGATGCACACGAGCACGGCGACGGCAGTCAGGGGAGCAGCCGCCGTGAAGTGCTCGCCCAGCAGCAGCGCCGACCACACCAGTGTGAGCAGCGGCTGGGCCAACTGCAACTGGCTGGCGCGGGGGATCCCGATGACCGCCATCCCCCGGTACCAGACGACCAGGCCGAGGAACTGCGAGCCCAGCGCCACCCACAGCACACCGGCGATGGCGTGCCACACGGGATGGACGGGCTCGTACGTCAGCGCCACCGCGGCGCCGGGCACGCTCAGCGGCAGGCACAGCACCAGCGCCCAGCCGATCACCTGCCAGCCCGGCATCACCCGGGCCAGCCGGCCGCCCTCGGTGTATCCGGCCGCGCACACCAGCAGGGCCGCGAACAGACAGCCGTCGGCGGCCGTGAGCGCGCCGCCGCTGCGGGTGAGGGTGAAGGCGACCACGGCCGCGGCCCCCGCGAGCGCGGCCAGCCAGAACCGGCGCGAGGGGCGGCTGCCGGTGCGCAGCGCCGAGAACACGGCCGTGGTCAGGGGCAGCAGCCCCACCACGACCGCCGCGTGCGCGGTGGTGGAGGTCTGCAGGGCGAGCGTGCTCAGCAGCGGGAAGCCGAGCACCACACCGCCGGCGACGACCGTGATGCCCGGCAGATGACGGCGCTCGGGCAGCGGAACCCGCAGGGCGAGGAGACAGCCGCCCGCGACCAGCGCGGCCAGGACGCTGCGCACGGCCACCAGCGACCAGGGCCCGAATCCCTCCAGACCCCAGGCGGTGGCCGGGAAGGTGAGCGAGAAGGAGGCGACGCCGAGGGCGGCCAGGCCGGTGCCGAGGCCACTCCGCTCGCGCGGGGCGGTGACCGCTATCGGGGCGGGGGCAGTAGCGCTACTCTGTGCTCTCATGCACCAGCGTAGCAGCGTCAATGAACTGGCAGAACAGCTCCGACGGGACCTCGACCGCTACTCTCCGGGGGGAAAGCTCCCATCGAGCCGGGCCCTGGTCGAGCGGTTCCACGTGAGTCCGGTGACCGTCTCGCGGGCGCTGGCCCAGCTGGCCGCCGAGGGGCTGGTGGTCACCCGGCCCGGCGCGGGCGCCTTCCGGGCCCGGCCGCGCACTCCCGCCGAGCCCGCCGGGGACACCTCCTGGCAGGAGGTCGCGCTGAGCGCCGAGGGCGCCGCCGACCTCGTACCGCGCACGGTGGACGCCTCCGGCGTCACGATCTGCCTCGCCGTACCGCCCCCGGGAGTGCTGGAGTTCAACGGCGGTTACCCCCATCCCTCCCTCCAGCCCGAGCGGGCGATGGCGGCGGCCCTCGCCCGGGCCGGCCGGCGGCCCGGTGCGTGGGGCAGGCCCCCGCTGGAGGGGCTGCCGGAGCTGCGGGAGTGGTTCGCGCGCGGCATCGGCGGCGCCGTCACGGCCGCGGAGGTGCTGATCGCCGCCGGCGGGCAGTCCGCGCTGGCCACGGCTCTCAGGGCGCTCGCCCCGCCCGGCGCGCAGGTGCTCGTGGAGTCGCCCACCTACCCGGGCATGCTGGCGCTGGCCCGCTCGGCCGGACTGCGCCCGGTCCCGGTGCCGGTCGACCCCGACGGCGTACGGCCAGATCTGCTCGCCGACGCCTTCCGGGCCACCGGCGCCCGGGTGTTCGTCTGCCAGCCCCTGTTCCAGAACCCGACCGGCGCGGTCCTCGCCCCGGACCGCCGCGCCGAGGTGCTGCGCATCGCCCGCGCCGCGGGCGCGTTCGTCATCGAGGACGACTACGTACGGCGCCTCGCGCACGCCGACGCGGGCCCGCTGCCCCCTCCGCTGGCCGCCGACGACCCGGACGGCGTCGTCGTGCACGTCTGCTCGCTGACCAAGGCGACCTCGCCCAGCTTCCGGGTGGCCGCGCTGGCCGCACACGGTCCGGTGCTGGAACGCCTGCGCGCCATCCAGGTCGTGGACAGCTTCTTCGTGCCCCGGCCGCTGCAGGAGGCGGCCCTGGAACTGGTCGGCTCCCCGGCCTGGTCCCGCCATCTGCGGGCCCTGTCGGGCGAGTTGAAGGCCCGGCGGGACGCCATGACGGCCGCGCTCGCCACGCACCTGCCCGAACTCGCCCTGCCCCACATCCCCTCCGGCGGCTACCACCTGTGGCTGCGCCTGCCCGAGGGTGCCGACGAGTCGGCCCTCACCGCGGCCGCCCTGCGCGCGGGCGTCGCCCTCACCCCCGGCCGCCCCTACTTCAGCGCCGAACCTCCCGCCGCCCACCTGAGGCTGAGCTTCGCGGCGGTCGCCGGGACCGGGGAGATCGCGGAGGGCGTACGGCGGCTGCGGGCGGCCTGCGACGAGGTGTTCCACAGGCCTGTTCGAGCGCGGAACTTCTGAGCAAGGAACGTTCGAGCGGCACCCTCGCGAACGAAGACTTTTCGAGTGAGCGCCCGCACACCCGGCGTAACTCACACGGGACACCCCTTGACCTGTGTTCACCCGCGGCACACCATCACCGCATGCCACTGAGGGTGACGTTCGTCGCCGCCGCGCGCAGCGCCCCACTGCTCGCGGAGCGCTTCGAGGACGACCGGCCGCTGGACCGGGCCGGCTGGGACGAGGTGCAGCGCGTCGCGGGGGAGCTGCTGCCGCTGGCCGGCGCCGAGCTGCGCTACTGCTCGCCGACCCCGCGCAGCCGGGCCACCGGCGACGCCCTGGGCTACACCCCGCTGGTCCAGCCGGCGCTGCGGGACTGCGGCATGGGCCGCTGGCGGGGGCTGACCCTGGGCGAGGCGATGGCCCGCGAGCCGGACGCGGTGGACGCCTGGCTCGCCGACCCCCGCGCCACCCCGCACGGCGGCGAGTCCCTGCTGGCGTTCGTCTCCCGGGTCGGTGGCTGGCTCGACACCCGGCCGGCGGCGGACGGCGGCCGGATCGTCGCCGTCGCCGAACCCGCCGTGGTCCGCGCGGCCCTGGTCTACGCCCTGAAGGCGCCGCCCGCGACCTACTGGAACCTCGATGTGCGCCCGCTGTCGACGATCACCGTGACCGGCCGCGCAGGCCGCTGGAACCTCCGCTTCGACGCCGCTTCCGCTCAGCCCTCGCGCGCGTAGTCGGTCGTGAGCAGGAGGTCCTTCGCGGGTCCGCCGACCCGCCAGAGCGTGCGCCAGTGGTCGGCGTCCCGGACGGTGAACTCGCCCCGGTAGAGATCGGCCGCACACGGGTGGTCGGCGACGTACCGCCCCGTGCGGAGGTCCAGCGGGTGAAAGGGCCGCCCGTCGGCGAAGCGTACGTCGGCCGTGCCCGGGGCGGCTCCCGGCAGGAAGCGCAGCGTCCGGGTCGCGGGGCGGGTCACGCCCTGCCAGGTGAAGTCCCCGGACTCCTCGTGCAGCAGCCCGCCGCCGTCCAGCGGGCTGAAGAGGGTCACCCCGCAGAAGTGCCCCTCGCCCCGGCCGGCCAGATCCCGCACGCTGCGCCCGACACGCCAGCGCCCGGCCAGATGGGCCAGCACATCGGCGACCGGCCAGAACTCCTCGCCCATCGGCTCACCCCTTCCCGGCATCGCCCGCCCCATTGACGTGCTCATACCTCTTCCCTATTTTTGCCGTTCGAAGTGCTGACAACTGTCTGATATTTCGAACGAACTTGTCCTCCGGACACCTCAGAGCCGCGGAGTATCCATGTCACGCACCGCCCGCTGGCGATTCGGCCTGGGCGCGAGCGCCGTTCTGCTCGCCATGGCCGCCCTCCCCGCCCCCGCCCACGCCGACGACGTCACCGACTACTCGATCAGCGTCGACCCCTCGGCCAAGGGGCCCGCTATCGACAAGACGATGTACGGCGTCTTCTTCGAGGACATCAACCGGGCCGCCGACGGCGGCCTGTACGCCGAACTGGTCCAGAACCGGTCCTTCGAGTACTCCACCGACGACAACAAGGCGTACACCCCGCTGACTGCCTGGACGGTCTCGGGCAGCGCGCAGGTCGTGAACGACTCCGGCCGCCTGGCCGACCGCAACCGCAACTACCTCTCCCTGGGCGCCGGTTCATCGGTCACCAACTCCGGCTACAACACCGGCATCGCCGTCCAGGACGGCAAGAAGTACGACTTCTCGGTGTGGGCCCGCGCCGACGCCGGCACCACGCTCGGCGTCGGCCTCCAGGACGCGGGCGGCACCCTCGCGTCCGCCCGGCGGATCGCCGTGAAGAAGGGCGGCTGGGCCCAGTACCGGGCCACCTTCACCGCGACCCGCACCAGCACCACCGGCCGCCTCACCGTCGCCTCCTCCGCCGCCGCGGCCCTCGACATGGTGTCCCTCTTCCCGCGCGACACCTACCGGCACGAGCCCAACGGCCTGCGCAAGGACCTCGCCGAGAAGGTCGCCGCCCTGCACCCCGGCTTCCTGCGCTTCCCCGGCGGCTGCCTGGTCAACACCGGCTCCATGCAGGACTACAGCGAGGCCTCCGGCTGGCAGCGCAAGCGCGCCTACCAGTGGAAGGACACCATCGGCCCGGTCGAGACCCGCGCGACCAACTCCGACTTCTGGGGCTACAACCAGAGTTACGGCCTCGGCTACTACGAGTACTTCCGCTTCGCCGAGGACATCGGCGCCATGCCCCTGCCCGTCGTCCCGGCCCTGGTGACCGGCTGCGGCCAGAACAAGGCCGTGGACGACGACGCCCTGCTCGAGCGGCACATCCAGGACACCCTCGACCTGGTCGAGTTCGCCAACGGGCCGGCGACCTCGAAGTGGGGCAAGGTGCGCGCCCGGATGGGTCACCCGAAACCCTTCCACCTCACCCGCATCGAGGTCGGCAACGAGGAGAACCTGCCGGAGGACTTCTTCGCCCGCTTCACCCGGTTCCGCGCGGCCATCCAGGCGAAGTACCCGTACATGCAGTTCATCTCCAACTCCGGCCCCGACTCCAGCGGCACGACCTTCGACACGGCTTGGAAGCTCAACAAGGACGCCAAGGTCGACATGGTCGACGAGCACTACTACAAGAGCCCGCAGTGGTTCCTGCAGAACAACGACCGCTACGACTCCTACGACCGCTCCGGCCCCAAGGTCTTCGTCGGCGAGTACGCCTCCCAGGGCAACGCCTTCAAGAACGGCCTCGCCGAGGCGGCGTACATGACCGGCCTGGAACGCAACGCGGACGTCGTCCGACTCGCCTCCTACGCCCCGCTGTTCGCCAACGAGGACTACGTCCAGTGGCGCCCGGACCTGGTGTGGTTCAACAACCACGCCTCCTGGGGATCGGCCAACTACGAGGTCCAGAAGCTGTTCATGAACAACGTCGGCGACCGGGTGGTGCCGAGCACGGCCACCACCACGCCCAACGTCAGCGGCCCCATCACCGGCGCCGTCGGCCTGTCCACCTGGAACACCAGCGCCGCCTACGACGACGTGAAGGTCACCGCCGCCGACGGCTCGGCCCTGTTCGGCGACGACTTCTCCGGCGACGCCTCGAAGTGGACCCACACCGGCACCGGCAGCTGGAGCATCCAGGACGGCCAGTACGTCCAGAGCGACACCAGCGCCCAGAACACCATGGTCTCCGCGGGCGACCCCTCCTGGCACGACTACGACCTGCATGTGAAGGCCACCAAGAAGGCCGGCCAGGAAGGCTTCCTCGTCGCCTTCGGCGTCAAGGACACCGGCAACTACTACTGGTGGAACATCGGCGGCTGGAACAACACCCAGACCGCGGTCGAGCAGGCCGTGGACGGCGGCAAGTCCACGCTGGTCTCCAAGGCCGGCTCGGTCGAGACGGGCCGCGCCTACGACATCGACATCAAGGTGCGCGGCCGCCAGGTCACCCTGCTGCTCGACGGGCAGCAGTGGGGCAGCTTCACCGACGACAAACCGGCCGAGCCGTTCCGCCAGGTCGTGACGCGGGACGCGAAGACCGGTGAGCTGATCGTCAAGGTCGTCAACGACCAGTCCTCGGCGGCCCGTACGGCGATCGACCTCGGCCGCGCCAAGGTGTCCTCCCGGGCCGGGGTGACCACGCTGGCCGCCGCGCCGGACGCGGTGAACAGCGAGACGGCCACGGCGGTCGCGCCGGTCACGTCCACCTTCACCGGGGTCGCCGACAGGTTCACGTACACCTTCCCGGCGAACTCCGTCACCTTCCTGAGGATCAAGCAGAGGTGATCAAGCACAAGTGATCAAGCAGAAGTGATCAAGCGGAAGCAGCCGCTTCCGGCGCGGGCTGCTGTCCGAGCGGCAGCAGCCCGCGCTCCAGGGCGAGCCGGGGTGTCGTAGACGTAGAAGCTCGCTGTGACAAAGACCGATAGGTGGCCCCGCGACGTTCGGTAGCAGGTGGCCAGAGGCTTGCGAAGACTTGTTGTTGGCCCTGAGAGGGCTGGTAGGTGGCCCCGACGGACATCGGGCCGGAGTCAACGCCGGCTCTTGACCCTCACGTGGCGTCAGGCTCCATAGTCGGTGCCGTGGAAGATCACTGGACCGTGGGACGCGTGGCCGAGCTGGCCGGCGTGAGCGTCCGCACGCTGCATCACTATGACGAGATCGGGCTCGTTCGGCCGTCGACGCGGACCGTGGCCGGGTACCGGGCATATTCGGCGGGCGATGTGGAGCGGCTGCGGGAGGTGCTGGCCTATCGGCGATTGGGCTTCGGGCTGCGCGAGGTTGCCGAACTGGTCGGCGACCCGTCCACCGACGCGGTCGCGCACCTGCACCGACTTCGCGGCCTGCTGCTGGAGCGGCGTGATCGCGCTGACGCCATGGTGACGGCCATCGACAGGGAACTTGAGGCACGGGCGAAGGGACTGAAGGTGACACCGGAGGAGCAACTGGAGATGCTCGGCGCGCGGCTGTACGACGCGATCGGCGGTGCCTACACCGCGACACGGCGTACGGAGCCGCGGATCGCCGCGCAGATCTGGGACGCGCTCGGGGACGCGCAGACGGTGCTGAACGTCGGGGCCGGCACCGGCTCCTACGAGCCTGCTGATCGCGACGTGACCGCGGTGGAGCCGTCTGCGGTCATGCGGGGGCAGCGGCCTGCCGGCTCGGCGCCGTGCGTGGCCGCCGCCGCGGAGAGCCTGCCGTTCGAGGACCAGTCCTTCGACGTCGCGATGGCCGTCTCCACCGTTCACCACTGGGGGGACCCGATAGCGGGGCTGCGCGAGATGCGGCGCGTTGCCCGCCGCGTGGTGGTGCTCACGTTCGACACCGATGAGCCCGGATGGCAGGACCGGTTCTGGCTTACCCGCGACTACCTGCCCGAGTTCGCCGCTGTCCTCGCAGAATTTCCTTCGCTTGCTGGGATGGCCGACGCGATCGGCGCCCGCGCTGAGCCGGTGCCCATCCCATGGGACTGCGCCGACGGCCTGTTCGAGGCGTACTGGCGCCGCCCGGGGGCTTATCTGGAGGATCACGTGCGCCGTGCGATGTCGGTGTGGACGCGGGTCGGGTCGGAGGCCGAGCAGCGGGCGGTACGAAGCCTCAGCGACGACCTCGACTCCGGCCGGTGGGCCGAGCGCAACAGCGACCTCGCCGACCTCGACGCGGCAGATCTCGGCCTCCGCCTGCTCATAGCTTGAACCGCGCGTTTATTCAGGCTGGGGGTGCCGACCCGATCAGCAACGCTTGGGGTGCGGCGGCAGACATTGGCTATCAAGTCGCTTGTGATTGAGAAGCGTTACGGCATCGTTGCCGGTTTCCCGCTGTCGATGCTCTGGGCGAGTTGCTCGGCGTACTCGGTGAGAAGCTGGCGCAGGGCGATGTAGTGCGGGCCGGGGTTCGGGCCAGTGAGTTGGTGCCATGTGGTGTTGCGCCGAGCAGTCCATCGCTTCTGAACGTGTGGCGGCTGCTCGGCTTCGATGAGGCGAGGCGCGAACAGGTGCTCACCACGCGTGACGTAGACCCAGACGAACACAGACGCGTCCTGGCGCTTGCGAGCGTCGAGGACGGGTTGCTTGCCGTGGGGCGGCCCCAGCTGACTGGTCAGGTGCTGCCAGGCGGCAGAGGTGAGCGACCAGTCGCGCAGGGCTTCGCGGCGACGCTGGTAGTCGATGAGGCCGTGTGTCCGGCCTTCGAACTCTGCGGCCAGGTCGCGTAGGGCGAGCCCGCAGTCCTTGACTTCGTGAGTGGAGTTCAGCCAGATGCGGATGTTGTCCTGGGTGTAAAGCGTCCTTTCGGCGTCGACGCCGAGAAAGTGGGCCGCTTCCGCGACGGAGGCCTGCGTGGCCCATTGGACGAGCTGGATGGCCGCGATCCGTCGCAAGAGGTGCGCCCGTGGCAGCTTCCTGCAAGTCGATTGCATAAAACTGCAGCGATACGTATAGTCATGCCATCACGAGGAGGATGGACATGGCGGTACGTGCGGCGGTGGCCGGAGCGAGCGGATACGCGGGCGGAGAGGTCCTGCGTCTGCTCCTCGCACACCCCGAGGTCGAGATCGGTGCCCTGACCGGAAACTCCAACGCCGGCCAGCGGCTCGGCGCGCTCCAGCCGCATCTGCTGCCGCTGGCCGACCGGGTCCTCGCCGAGACCACGGCCGAGGCCCTCGCCGGACACGACGTGGTCTTCCTGGCGCTGCCCCACGGGCAGTCCGCCGCCGTCGCCGAGCAGCTCGGCCCCGATGTCCTCGTGGTCGACATGGGCGCCGACTTCCGGCTGAAGGACCCGGCCGACTGGGAGAGGTTCTACGGCTCCGCGCATGCCGGCACCTGGCCCTACGGCCTGCCCGAACTGCCGGGCGCCCGCGCCGCGCTTACGGGGTCCAAGCGCATCGCGGTGCCCGGTTGCTATCCCACCGCCGTCACGCTCGCCCTGTTCCCGGCGTACGCGGCCGCACTCGCCGAGCCCGAGGCCGTGATCGTCGCCGCGTCCGGCACCTCCGGCGCGGGCAAGACCCCGAAGCCGCACCTGCTCGGCAGCGAGGTCATGGGCTCCATGTCGCCGTACGGCGTCGGCGGCGGCCACCGGCACACCCCCGAGATGATCCAGAACCTCAGCGCGGCCGCGGGGGAGCGGATCGCCGTCTCCTTCACCCCGACCCTCGCGCCGATGCCCCGTGGCATCCTCGCCACGTGCAGCGCGTCGGCGAAGGACGGCGTCACGGCCGAGTCCGTCCGGGCCGCCTACGAGAAGGCCTACGCCGACGAGCCCTTCGTCCACCTGCTCCCCGAGGGCCAGTGGCCCGCGACGGCGTCCGTCCACGGTTCCAACGCCGTTCAGGTGCAGGTCGCGTACGACGAGTCCGTGGGCCGCATCATCGCGATCAGCGCCATCGACAACCTGACCAAGGGCACCGCGGGCGGTGCCGTCCAGAGCATGAACATCGCCCTGGGTCTCGACGAGACCACCGGCCTTTCCACGATCGGAGTCGCACCGTGAGTGTCACGGCAGCCAAGGGATTCACGGCGGCGGGCATCGCCGCCGGGATCAAGGAGAACGGCAACCCCGACCTCGCCCTCGTGGTCAACAACGGGCCCCGCCGCGCCGCCGCCGGCGTCTTCACCGCCAACCGTGTGAAGGCCGCGCCGGTGCAGTGGTCCGAGCAGGTCCTGCGCAGCGGCCAGGTCTCGGCCGTCGTCCTCAACTCCGGCGGCGCCAACGCCTGTACGGGCCCCAAGGGCTTCCAGGATACCCACGCCACCGCCGAGAAGGCCGCCGAGGTGCTCGGCCGGGGCGCCATCGAGGTCGCCGTCTGCTCCACCGGCCTCATCGGCGTCCTGCTCCCCATGGACAAGCTGCTCCCCGGGATCGAAACGGCCGCCGCCCAGCTGTCCGAGCACGGCGGTGAGAAGGCCGCCATCGCCATCAAGACCACCGACACCGTCCACAAGACCTCCGTGGTCACCAAGGACGGCTGGACGGTGGGCGGCATGGCCAAGGGGGCGGGCATGCTCGCACCCGGCCTCGCCACCATGCTCGTCGTCCTCACCACCGACGCCGACCTCGACGGCGAGGCCCTGGACCGGGCCCTGCGCGCCGCGACCAAGGTCACCTTCGACCGCGTCGACTCCGACGGCTGCATGTCCACCAACGACACCGTGCTGCTGCTCGCCTCCGGCTCCTCGGGCCTCACCCCGCAGTACGAGGAGTTCGCCGACGCGGTGCGCACCGTGTGCGCCGACCTCGGCCGGCAGCTCATCGGCGACGCCGAGGGCGCCAGCAAGGACATCAAGGTCGAGGTGGTCAACGCGGCGAGCGAGGCGGACGCCGTCGAGGTGGGCCGCTCCATCGCCCGCAACAACCTCCTCAAGTGCGCGATCCACGGCGAGGACCCCAACTGGGGCCGGGTGCTCTCCGCGATCGGCACGACGAGCGCCGCCTTCGAGCCGGACCGGCTGAATGTCGCCATCAACGGCGTCTGGGTCTGCAAGAACGGCTCCGTCGGCGAGGACCGCGAGAAGGTCGACATGCGCTACCGCGAGGTGCACATCGTCGCCGACCTCGCCGCGGGCACCGAGACGGCGACGATCTGGACCAACGACCTGACCGCCGACTACGTTCACGAGAACAGCGCCTACTCGTCATGACTCCCACGCGTAAACACACCGCGCTGCCCAAGGCCCAGATCCTCGTCGAGGCACTGCCCTGGCTCACCCGGCACCACGGCAAGGTCGTCGTCATCAAGTTCGGCGGCAACGCCATGGTGAACGAGGACCTGAAGGCCGCCTTCGCCCAGGACGTCGTCTTCCTCAGGCACGCCGGCCTCAAGCCCGTCGTCGTGCACGGCGGCGGCCCGCAGATCAGCGCCGCCCTCGACAGGCACGGCATCGTCAGCGAGTTCAAGGCGGGCCTGCGCGTCACCACCGAGGACGCCATGGACGTCGTCCGGATGGTGCTCGCCGGCCAGGTGCAGCGTGAACTGGTCGGCCTGCTCAACCAGCACGGCCCGCTCGCCGTCGGCCTGACCGGCGAGGACGCGCACACCATCACCGCCACCAGGCACACCCCCGAGATCGACGGCGAACTCGTCGACATCGGACGGGTCGGCGAGATCACCGACATCGACACGGGCGCGATCGAGGCCCTGCTCGCCGACGGCCGTATCCCTGTCGTCTCCTCCATCGCCCGCTCCCAGGACGACGGACATGTCTACAACGTCAATGCTGATACGGCGGCTGCGGCACTCGCTGCTGCTCTGGGCGCCGAAACCCTCATGGTCCTCACCGACGTCGAGGGACTCTACGAGGACTGGCCGGACTCCGACGAGGTGATCAGCCGGCTCACCGCGTCCCAACTGGAAAAACTGCTGCCGGAGTTGAGTTCCGGGATGGTGCCGAAGATGGAGGGCTGCCTGCACGCCGTGCGCCACGGCGTGCAGACCGCCCGCGTCATCGACGGCCGGGTCCAGCACTCGATCCTGCTGGAGATCTTCACCGACGAGGGCATCGGCACGATGGTCGTGCCGGACGAACAGGGGGAGTCATGAGCAACCAGGAACTGACCGCGCGGTGGCAGGGCGCGCTCATGAACAACTACGGCACCCCGCGACTGCCCCTCGTGCGCGGCGCGGGCCTGAAGGTGTGGGACTCCGAGGGCCATGAGTACCTCGACTTCGTCGGCGGCATCGCCACCAACGCGCTCGGTCACGCCCACCCGGCGATCGTGGAGGCCGTGAGCAGGCAGATCGCCTCCCTCGGCCACATCTCCAACTTCTTCATGGCCGAGCCCACCGTCGCCCTCGCCGAACGGCTGCTCCAGCTCTTCGGCCGCGAGGGCAGGGTCTTCTTCTGCAACTCCGGCGCCGAGGCCAACGAGGCCGCCTTCAAGATCGGCCGGCTGACCGGGCGCACCCACATCGTCGCCACCCACGGCGGCTTCCACGGCCGGACGATGGGCGCCCTCGCGCTCACCGGCCAGCCCGCCAAACAGGACCCGTTCCGCCCGCTGCCCGGCGACGTCACCCACGTGCCCTACGGCGACGCCCAGGCGCTGGCGGCGGCGGTCACCGAGGAGACGGCCCTGGTGGTCATCGAGCCGGTCCAGGGCGAGAACGGCGTGGTCGTGCCCCCGGCCGGCTACCTCAAGGCGGCCCGCGCGATCACCGCCGCCACCGGTGCCCTGCTGGTCCTCGACGAGGTGCAGACCGGCATCGGCCGCACCGGCACCTGGTTCGAGTACCAGGCCCACGAGGGCGTGCTCCCCGACGTCGTCACCCTGGCCAAGCAGCTCGGCGGCGGTCTGCCGCTCGGCGCCACGGTGGCCTTCGGCCGCGCCGCCGAACTGCTCCACCCCGGCCACCACGGCACGACCTTCGGCGGCAACCCCGTCGCCTGCGCCGCCGGGCTCGCCGTGCTCGACACCATCGCGGACGAGGGCCTGCTGGAGAACGCCAAGCGGCAGGGCGCCGCGCTGCGCGAGGGGATCGAGGCGCTGGGCCACCCGTTGATCGACCATGTCCGGGGCGCGGGCCTGCTGCTGGGTATCGTGCTCACCGGGCCGCGCGCACAGCAGGTGCAGCAGGCGGCCCAGGAGGCCGGGTTCCTGGTGAACGCGCCCGCCCCCGACGTCGTACGGCTCATGCCGCCGCTGAACCTTCGCGACGACGAGGTGGGAGCGCTGCTCCAGGCGCTGCCCGGCATCCTCGACGCAGCGAACCCGGTGGACGGGGACGGACGATCCGGAGAATGAGACGACGATGAGCGAGGCGCAGGACAACGAGCAGGCGGGTGCCGGGCCCGCCGTACCGCAGACCCGCACCGCACGGCACCGCCGGATCGTGGACATCCTCAACCGGCAGCCGGTGCGGTCGCAGAGTCAGCTGGCCAAGCTGCTCGCCGACGACGGGCTGAGCGTCACCCAGGCGACGCTCTCCCGGGACCTGGACGAGCTGAACGCGGTGAAGATCCGCAACACCGACGGCGACCTGATCTACGCGGTGCCGAGCGAGGGCGGTTTCCGCACCCCGCGCGCTCCGCTCGGCGAGTCGGCGAAGGAGGAGCGGATGCGGCGGCTGTCCCAGGAGCTGCTGATCTCCGCCGAGGCCTCGGCCAACCTCGTGGTCCTGCGCACCCCGCCCGGTGCCGCCCAGTTCCTCGCCTCGGCCATCGACCAGGCCGAGCTGCACGACATCCTCGGCACCATCGCCGGTGACGACACGCTGATGCTGATCAGCCGTAGTCCGACCGGCGGCCAGGCCCTCGCGGACCACATGCTGCGACTGGCACAGAACGGGCACTGAGCCCGCATGCGACGCCCCACCCGTCGGCGGAGAATGGGAATGTGATCTTCCGCGACGGGCGGGCAGGTGGGCGGGCAATCCCCTGGCGGCCGTCGGCCGTATACAGAGGTGTGTCGGGTTTCCGGTCCCCCGTGGGCCGCCTCCCGGACGAGGCGCTGCTGTCCGGGCTGGCCACCGGTGATCCGGAACTCGCGGTCGTCTTCGTACGAAGGTTCCAGCACCGGGTCTTCGGGGTCGCCATGGCCGTCACCGGGGATGAGCAACTGGCGGAGGACATCGCCCAGTTGACGTTCGAGCGCGCATGGCGCCATGCCCAGGTCTACGACTCCTGGAGCACCACCGCGACGTTCTCCCGCACGCCGGTCAGGCTCAGGTCCCGCAGATCGGTGCCGTCGAGCCGGACCGTGCCCCGCTCGGGGTCGTAGAAGCGCAACTGGAGCCTTGCGACCGTCGACTTGCCCGCCCCGCCGGCCCCGACCAGCGCCAGCGTCTCGCCCGGGCCGACGTGGAAGGACACGTCCGACAGCGCCCACGCGGCGGCCCCGGGATAGCGGAACCAGACGCCGTCGAACTCCACCTCGCCCCGCACGCGGCCGGTCCGCCGGGCGCCCGGGGTCTCGACGACCTGCGGGCGCTGGTCCAGCAACTCGATGATCCGCTCGGCCGAGGCGGCGGCCGTGCAGAAGGCGGTGCCCAGCCCGGACAGGCCGTGCACCGGGCCGTAGAGCTTGCCGATCAGCGCCAGGAAGACCAGCAGTCCGCCCAGCGTGAGCTGACCCTGGGCCGGCTTCCAGGTGCCCAGGCCCATGACCGCGAGCCCGCCGGCCACCTCGATGATCTCCACGACGGGACCGTAGACGGCCCGGATCCGTACCGAGGACATCGCCGCCCGGAACCTGCCCGCGCTCTCCCGCTCGAACCGGGCCTCCTCCCACCCCTGCCGGTTGTACGCCTGCACCAGGGCGACGTTGCCGAGCGCCTCCTCGGCGATCGCGCTCAGCGAGCCGCTGCGCCGCCTGCGCTCCCGTGAGACCGTCCTGAGCTGCCGTGCGAGGTGCCGCGGCGGCCCAGAACAGCGGCACGATGACGAGCGCGAGCAGGGTCAGGTCCCACCGCAGATAGAGCAACAGGCCCAGGAAGAGGCCGAGTTGGACGACGTAGTAGAGGGCGTCCGCCACCCCCGAGAGCAGAAACGTCTCGACCGCGTCGACGTCCCCGGTGAGGCGGGACAGCACGTCGCCGAGCCGCCGGCGTTCGAAGAAGCCGAGCGACAGGCCCTGGACGTGCCGGAACACAGCGGCGCGCAGAGCGAGCAGGAAGCGCTCGCCGACCCAGGTCGACGTCACCTCGTCCGCGTACGCCAGCGCCCCGGAGCAGATGACGAGTCCGAGGAAGACGGGTGGGATCCACAGCAACGGCCGCAGGTCACGGGGTACGAGCACACCGTCCACGACGATCTTGAAGAGCCAGATCTCCGCGGCGTCGACGGCCGGTCCGGCCAGGCTGAACAGGACAACGGGGACGAGCCAGCGACGGCCGCCGCGCGTGTACGGCCAGAACCGCCGGAACACCTCGCGCGGCGGGACGGCGGGCGCGGCGGGCACGACACCGCCGGCGGACGCCGAAGGACGTGCATCATGGGACGCGTTCCCCGGGGAGCGGCGAAGCGGACCGGGGCCGCCTGCCACCGGTCCGCTCAGCCTGGTGTGCGATCTCAGTAGCGGTCGTCGTCGCGGTCGTGACCATGACCGTGGTCACGGTCGTGCCGGTGGCCGTGGCGGTGACGGTCGTCCTCGTGGTCGTGCCGGTGGTGTTCGTGGTGGTGCCCGTGGTCGTGACGCGAGGAGTCGATCCCGTGGTCAGAACGGAATGCGGGCAGCAGAGTGTTGAAGATGGCCATCGCGTTCCTCCCGAAACTTGCTGTACCCCGGATACGTCCCGGGGCGGAAATCGGATGGCTCCCCGGCGAGAAAACCGCTCGGGGA
This sequence comes from Streptomyces sp. FXJ1.172, assembly GCF_001636945.3. Classification (NCBI taxonomy): domain Bacteria; kingdom Bacillati; phylum Actinomycetota; class Actinomycetes; order Kitasatosporales; family Streptomycetaceae; genus Streptomyces; species Streptomyces sp. FXJ1.172. Next base: position 7,356,798 of record NZ_CP119133.2, read on the forward strand.
TTTCGCTCGGAACACCGCTGTCAGCCGAGCCTCGCCGCCAACCCGCCGGTGCACCGCACCTCGTCGCCCGCGGTGATCAGCAGCCCCTCCACGCCGGGCAGGGACTCCAGCCACGCCGCCCCGGCCCGCGAGCCCATCGCGAACGCCGCCGTGGCCCAGCAGTCCACCCAGGTCAGCCGCGGCCCGACCACCGTCACGGCGACCAGATCCGTCACCGCCGGTCTCCCCGTGCGCGGATCCACGATGTGCGCACCGCGCTCGGCCGTCCCCGAAGTCGCCACCGACAGCTCGGCCACCCCCGCCGTCGAGATCACCGCCGCGAGGCCCCCCGGCCGGAGCGGATCGGCCACCCCCACCCGCCACGGCCGCTGCGGCTCCGGCGTGCCGAGCAGCTGTACGTCCCCGCCCCCGTTGACACTCACCCCGCACACCCCGTCGACCTCCGCCAGCCGCCGTGCCGCCCGCTCGGCGGCCCAGCCCTTGACGATGCCGGTGGGATCGAGCGAGCCCTGGTAACGCGGGCTGAACCAGCCCTCGCTCACCCGCTCCGCCTCCGCCGCGAGGTCCAGCACCTCGGCCACCTCGGCAGCGCACTCGGCGACGGACAGCTCACCCCGGGCCAGCCGGGAGACCTCGCTGTCCTCGCGGTAGGTGGAGAAGAGCGCGTCGGCCCGGTGGAGGCCCGCGACCGCCTCCTCCAGGGCCGCGCGTACCGCACGGGGTTCCCCGCCGCGGACGTCGAAGGAGAAGACCGTCCCCATGACCTCCTCGGCATGACGTACCGCGGCGGGAGTCCCGGCTGGGCCGGCCATCGTGTCAGCCACCGGCCTGGTCCAGCGCCGACTGGAGGGACTGCTTGTAGCCGGTGCTGGTGTAGGTGGCGCCGGAGACGGCGTCGATGCTCGCGCTCCCGGCCGCCACGGCCTCCTGGTTGAGCTTCGGGACGGCCATCGCCGTCTTCTGGTCGCTCAGTCCGCCCTTGGGCGCCTGGACCGCCGAGGCCTGGGTGATCTTGCCGCCGCTCACCGTGATCCGCACCTGCACCGGGCCGTACTGGGTCTGCGCGACCTTCCCGGTGACCGTACGGGCCTGCGCGGCACCCGAGGAACCCGAGGAACCGGCGGAACCGGACGAACCGGCGGAGCGAGAGGCGCCCGAGGAGCCGGCGGCGCCCGAAGTGCCCGCGGAACCGGAGGAGTTGGCCCCTGCGGACGACTTCATCCGGTCCAGCGCCGACTGCAGCGACTTCTTGTAGCCGTTGCTCGTGTACGTCGCCCCGGACACCGCGTCGATCTGCGCGCTCTGCGCAGCGACGGCCTCCTGGTTGAGCTTCGGGACGGCCTTCGCCGTCTTCTGGTCGCTCAGTCCGCCCTTGGGCGCCTGGACCGCCGCCGCCTGGGTGATCTTGCCGCCCGCGACGGTCAGCCGCACCTGCACGACCCCGTACTGCGTCTGCGTCGCGTCACCGGTCACCGTGCCGGTGGTCGCGCCGGCCGGCTGTGTCCCGCCCTGTGCCGGCGGCTGAGCCCCCGCGGTCTGCTGCGGGGCCGCGCCCGCCGCGGCCGACGCCGGATCCGACGCGGGCTTCAGCGACAGCAGCAGGACGACACCGGACACGGTCGCGGCCGAGACCAGCACGATCCGCCGAAGGGGGTGGTTCTTCCTCATCTTCAGTACAGCTCCCGCTCACATCTCGAACGACTCGTGATGGATGCGGCGGGCGGGGACTCCCGCGCCGCGCAGTGCCTCGTACACCGACTGCGCGAACCCGGTCGGGCCGCACATGAAGACATCGTGCCGGTCGATGTCCGGGATCTTCCGCTGGAGGTTCTCCGCGGAGATGTCCGGCCGCTCGCCCTCCGGGCTGTTCACCGCGTACATCAGCCGGGCACCGCGCTCGTCGGCGATCTTCGCCAGCTCGTCCCACAGGGCCAGGTCCTGCGTGGTGTTGGCCCGGTAGAGCAGCGTGATGTCCCCGGCCGCGCCGGGCAGCGTCTCGAACAGCGCCCGCATCGGAGTGATCCCGACCCCGCCCGCGACCAGCAGCACCTTGCCCCGGCTGCGGCGCTGCGCGGTCATCGCCCCGTACGGGCCCTCGGCCCACACCCGGGTGCCGGGCGTCAGCTCGCGCAGCCGGGCGCTGTGGTCGCCGATCGCCTTCACGGTGATCCGCAGCATGTCCGGGCGGGGCGCCGCCGACAGCGAGTACGGGTGCGAGCTGAACCGCATCCCGGGGGCCAGGAACCGCCAGCGGAAGAACTGGCCCGCCTCGGCGCCCATCCGGTGCAGCTTCCGCCCGCCGATCAGCACCGACACGATGCCCGGCGTCTCCTCGATGACCGCCTCGACCCGCATCCGGTGCTTGAGGTTCAGCCGGATCGGGGTGAGGATCCGGTACCAGATCACGAGCGCGGTGACCGTGCCGTACAGCCCGTACCAGAAGGTCTTGGCGACCGGCTCGACGGCGAAGTCGTTGCCGCTGGTGATCTGGTGCCAGAACGTCAGGAACACCGCCGCGTACGTCAGCAGATGGACGTGGTACCAGGTGTCGTACGGCAGCCGGCGGCGCACCGCGCCGATCGACGTCAGCCCGATGAGCACGAACAGCGCGGCGCCGATGGCCGCCTTGCCCATGTCGGGCAGCTGATTGATGGAGTTGACGGTCTGCTGGACGATGTAGCTCAGCGACTTGCCCGCCTGGAGCGCGTACCCCCACATGATGAGGAAGACGTGCGCGACGATCAGACAGAGCGTGTAGCGGCCGCTCATCGCGTGCCAGCGGGCCACCCGGTCGGAGCCGACCCGCCGCTCCAGCGCCGGGACGCGCGCCATCTGGAGCACGACCAGCGCCATCAGATAGCCGGCGAGCAGACCGGTGATCCGGCCCGCGTTGACGACCCGGCCGGTGTCGTCGGCGATGGACGGGGTGTTGTGCCACCACAGCCACAGCACCGCCACCGCGCCCGCCCACACGGCGAGCAGCAGCGGGACGGCCGGGGAGCGGCGCGGGCGGATGCGGCGCATCGTCTGTCGGCGGGCGGCACGGCCGCCGGCGAGGGTGGTGGTCACGCTTCCTCCGTGGGGACTCGGCCCTTGGCCCACAGATACGTGCCGCATGCGCCGAGTGTTCAGCGGGTCGCCGCGTCCAGCGCGGACTGGAGGGACTGCTTGTAGCCGGTGCTGGTGTACGTGGCGCCCGAGACCATGTCGATCTGCGCGCTCTGCGCGGCCAGTGCCTCGCGTCGCAGCTGGGGGAGCGCGTAGCTGTTGATCTCCTGGTCGCGCGGGTTGTCCTGCGGGTACTGCACGGCCGTCACGTCCGTGAGCTTTCCGCCCTCGACCGTCACCCGCACCTGGACCGGCCCCCAGCGGGTCTGGACGGTGTCGCCGGTGGCCGTCTTCGTGCCGGACTTCGTGCCGGTCTTCGCACCCGGGGTGGAGCCGGCCGAAGGGCCCGAAGAACCCGAAGGAGCCGAACTGCTCGACACCGAGGGCGACTTGGCGTCGGCCGTGGCCAGCACGGGAGTCGCGTGCGGCTTCAGCGACAGCAGCAGCACCATGCCGGAGACCGTCGCGGCACTGGCCAGCACGATCCGGCGGAGCGGGCGGTTCTTCTTCAACGCGTGCACGGGTACGGCCTCACAGTTCGAACGACTCGTGGTGGATACGGCGGTCCGGGACCCCGGCCGCCCGCAGCGCCTCGTACACGTCCCGCGCGAAGCCGTGCGGGCCGCAGAGGTAGACGTCGTGGCCGGCGATGCCGGGAAAAGTCGCGCGCAGCGAGTCCGCCGAGATGTCAGGGCGCTGCCCGCCCGGCCCGTTCAGCGCGTACAGCACCTGCGCGCCGCGCCAGCGGGCGATCGCCTCCAGCTCGCCGCCCAGCGCCAGATCCTCGGCACCGCGCGCCCGGTACAGCAGGGTGACCTCGCCGGGCAGCGTCTCGAACAGCGCGCGCAGCGGGGTGACCCCGACGCCGGCCGCGATCAGCACCGAACGGTGACTGGTGGCCCGCTCGGCGGTCAGGGAGCCGTAGGGGCCCTCCGCCCACACCCGGGTGCCGGGCCGCAGCAGGGCGACGGCCCCGCTGTGGTCGCCGAGCGCCTTGACGGTGATGCGCAGCAGGTCCGGGCGCGGCGGCGCCGACAGGGAGTACGGCGTCGACGTCCAGGCCATGCCCTCGCCGAGGAACCGCCAGCGGAAGAACTGCCCGGGCCGCGCGCCGAGTTCGTCGAGGTGCCGCCCGCGGACGACAACCGAGTACACGCCCGGTGACTCCTTGTGGACCGAGTCCACGCGCAACTGGTGGCGCCGGTTGAGCCGGACCGGCGCGAGGATCCGGAACCACAGCACCAGCGCCGCGACGCCCAGGTACAGCGCGTACCACAGCGCGGTCGCCACCGGCTTGCCGTTGAACTCGTTCCCCAGCGACAGCTGGTGGAAGAAGACCAGGAACACGGCCGCGTAGGTGAGGAGGTGGACGTAGTACCAGAACTCGTGGCTCGTGCGGCGGCGCACCGCCCGGGCCGAGGTGATGCCGACCGCGAAGAGGATCACCGTACCGGCGGTGGCCTTGAGCATGTCCGGGTAGTCCAGGACGACGGTCACCGTCTCGTGCCAGAGCGAGGCGTGGTCCTGGGCGGCGTACCCGGTGAGGATCAGCGCGACGTGCGCGACGAGCAGGCTGACCGTGTACCGGCCGGCCATCGCGTGCCAGCGGGCCACCCGGTCCGAGCCGACCCGGTTCTCCAGCAGCGGCACCCGCGCCATCAGGCCGACCAGCACCGCGCAGGCGTACCCGCACAGCAGCCCGGCGATCCGTCCGGCGCCGGTCAGCCAGCCGGCCGTGCCGACCACGGATCCGGTGCCGGACCACCACAGCGCCACCACGCCCGCCGCCCCGGCCCACAGCACGGCCAGCACGGGCCCCGCCGGGGAGCGCCGTGCGGCCAAGGGCACGGGCGGAGCCGCGCGCCGCGCATCGACCGTGGTCATAGGTTCAGCGTCCTTTCGTCCGTCATGCCCGGTCACTGTGCCCGGCAAAGCTCTCAGTCACCTCTGAGCAACCCCTGTGACCAGGGCTTTTGACAGCGGACTCAGAGGGGTTTCTCATCCAGCGTTCAGCGAACCGGGGCGCGCGGGGGTGAGCGCACTCACAGAAAACTCAGAGGGGAGGCGGTACGTCCCACCCCTTCGAAGGGGTGATGCTGGGAGACGCGATGAACACCACCCGCTCCGGCCGCCCCGCCCTCACCCGCCCCGACGGCACCCCGCTGCGCGTCCTCGTCGTCGACGACGACCCCGACCTCGCGGAGGTGCTCACCGGTGCCCTGCGCTACGAGGGCTGGGAGGTGCGCGCGGCAGGCGACGGAGTCACGGCGCTGAGCGCCGCCCGCGAGCTGCTGCCCGACGCCGTCGTCCTCGACGTGATGCTCCCCGACACGGACGGCTTCGCCGTGCTGCACCGGCTGCACGAGGTGATGCCCGACGTCTGTGTCCTCTTCCTCACCGCACGGGACGCGGTCGAGGACCGGATCGCCGGCATCACCGCGGGCGGCGACGACTACGTCACCAAGCCCTTCAGCCTGGAGGAGGTCGTCGCCCGGCTGCGCGGCCTGCTGCGCCGCGCGGGCATGGCCCGCCAGCTGGAGGACGGTCCGCGGCTGGTCGTCGGCGACCTGGTGATGGACGAGGAGGCCCGCGAGGTGACCCGGGCCGGTGAACTGATCGAGCTGTCGCCGACCGAGTTCGAACTCCTCCGCTTCCTCATGCGCAACCCGCGCCGCGTGCTCAGCAAGGCACAGATCCTCGACCGGGTCTGGTCCTACGACTTCGGCGGCCGGGCCCATGTGGTCGAGCTGTACATCTCCTACCTGCGCAAAAAGGTCGACGCGGGCCGCGAGCCCATGATCCACACCGTGCGCGGCGCTGGCTACGTACTGAAGCCGGTGGCCCGGTGAGGTTCCCACGGCGGCCGGCCCGCCCGAGTGAGGTGCGCCGGCTGCCACGGCCCCGCACCCTGCGCGCCCGGCTCACCGCCGGTCTGGTCGTGCTCCTCGCGATCAGCTGTGCCGCGGTCGGCGTGGCGGCCGTCGTCGAGCTGAACGGCTTCCTCACCCGCCGGCTCGACCAGCAGCTCCAGCAGGCGGGCCCGGCCTTCCCGCAGAGCCTGGAGCACGGCACCTACAAGCCCTCGGACCACGACGGCGACGAGCACGGCGACACCCGCCGCCAGGCCGCCGGGACGTTCGGCGCCCGCCTGCTGAACGGCCGGGTCACCAGCGTGGCGGTCGTGCCCGCCGGAGACAGCCAGGACCTCGGCGTCGCCCTGACCGACGCCGACCGCACGAGCCTGGCCAGGGTCCCGGTGGACGGCAACGGGCACACCGTGTGCCTGTCGCACCTGCGGGAGTACCGGCTGATGGCGTGGCGCGGCCGGGACGGCGACGTGCTGGTCACCGGGCTGCCCGCGGAGCCGGTACGGGCCGCCGTGAAACGCCTCGAACTGGTCGCCGTGGTCGTCCTCGGCCTGGCCCTGACCGCCGCCGGCGTGGCCGGGGCACTGTGGGTCCGCTGGTCGCTGCGCCCGCTGAGCCGGGTCGCCGCGACCGCCACCCGGGTCAGCGAGCTGCCCCTGGCCAGCGGCGAGGTGGCCCTGCCGCCCCGCGCCCCGGACAGCGACCCGCGCAGCGAGGTCGGCCAGGTGGCGGCGGCGTTCAACCGCATGCTCCGGCACGTCGAGGACGCCCTGACCAAGCGGCACGCCAGCGAGGAACGGCTGCGCCGCTTCGCCGCCGACGCCAGCCACGAGCTGCGCACCCCGGTGGCCTCGGTCCGCGGTCACGCCGAACTGGCCCTGCTGCACCCCGGCCCGGTGCCGCCCGAGATCACCCGGGCCCTGGAGCGGATCAAGGCCGAGTCCTCCCGGATGGGAGAGATGGTGGACGACCTGCTGCTGCTCGCCCGCCTCGACGCGGGCCGCCCGCTGGAGAGCCGCCCGGTGGACCTGACGCATCTGGTCCTGGACGCGGTCACGGACGCGCGGGCGACGGGCCCCGGGCACCGCTGGTCCCTGGACCTCCCCGAGGACCCGGTGACGGTCCCGGGCGACGCCCACCGTCTCCAACAGGTGTTGGCCAACCTGTTGGCCAACGCGCGTTTGCACACGCCCGTGGGCACCAAGGTGACGGTGACCCTGGAGACCGGGGCCGAGGCGGCCGTCCTGTCCGTCCACGACGACGGCCCCGGTGTCCCCGAGGACGTCCAGCCGGGCGTCTTCGAACGCTTCACCCGAGCCGAACACCGCCGCCGCCCCGGTGCCTCGGGAGGAGGGGCGGGCCTGGGCCTGTCGATCGTGGCGGCGGTGGCGGAGGCGCACGGAGGGAGTGTGCAGCTCGAGAGTGCACCGGGCGCCACGACCTTCCGGGTCGTCCTGCCGGTCTGAGGGGCGCGAGGCCGCATCGGCATGCGGCTGCGCCGCGCGGGCGCACAGTGGGATCAGTACCGGGTGACCGCCGTGGCCCCGTCCACGGTCCCGATGGCGACATGCGGAGCCCTCTCGGGCCTGGCCCAGGCCAGCAGGCGGACCATGGCCTCCTCGGGAACCGACACACATCCGGCCGTCGCGGCCTGTCCGTTGACGTGCAGGAAGATCCCGGCGCCGCGTCCTCGCACCGGCTGGTCGTAGTTGAACCCGATGACCAGCCCGTAGGCGTACTGCTCCGTGTACGTGATCAGATGCTCGGACTCGGACGCCCGGCAGTCGGCCGGCAGCGGTTCGACCCAGCGGTTGTACGACGTCGAGTCATTGTCCTGGCACCACCACGAACTGTCCTTCACCGCCCGGTACATGACGCTCGTCCCGCTCGGCGCCGGCTTGATCCCGAAGCCGAAGGGGAGGCCGTACAGCCCGGTCGGTGTGGTGTTCGTCCCCTGTTTCCGGGCGGTCCCCTCCACCAGGCCGCCCGACCCGAACCGGGCCGCCGCCGAGCCCGCCTGCACCCACTGGCCGTCCTCGAGGTCCCACCAGGTGACCGTCCCCGACGTCGAGCCGGTGCCCGGCGCCTGCGCGATGATCAGCTGGCTGCCGCCGCCCGTGTCCGCCAGCTGCACCGGCAGGGGCACGGAGGCGGGGGCCGCCGGCGCGGAACCGAGCAGGGCGAGCGAGGACGCGGACACGAGGGCGAGCACGACACCTGGGCGCATGGCTCAGACGGTAGACGGCGGCAGCGGCAACGGCAGCCCGGGTAGTCCGTCCAGGCTCGTCGCCACGTGCTCCTTCTTCTCGAAGTACATGCTCAGCGAGGCGTCGTCCTCGCGTGCGAAGCGCTTGCCGTGCAGGTCACGGTCCTCCTCGTACGCCATGAAGGGGACGGCGTACCCGCAGGTGTCCCGCACCAGCTCCGCGTGCACGACGATGATCGCGCGCAGCCCGTGCAGGCTCGTGTCGATGCCGGGGAAGCGGGCGAGCAGCTCCTTGAAGCGCGGGTCGTCGCGGAAGACCGGCTCGCCCCGGCCGTGTACGCGCACGATGTTCGGCGGGCCCTGGAAGGCGCACCACATCAGGGTGATCCGCCCGTTCTCCCGCAGGTGTGCGATCGTCTCGGCGTTGGACCCGGCGAAGTCCAGGTAGGCCACGGTCAGTTCGTCGAGGACGGCGAACGAACCCCTGAGGCCCTTGGGGGAGAGGTTGACCGTGCCGTCGCCGGAGAGCGGGGCGGTCGCGGTGAAGAACAGGGGCTGTTCCTCGATGAACGTCCGGAGTCTGCCGTCGATGCGCTCATAAGTCTTTCCCATGTCTAACGATTATTGGCGAAACTCCTTCGTTTGTCTAAGGAATTTCCGGAAGTCGTGAGCCGTCCTCCGGATCCCACCCGTCGGAGGACGGGCACGCCGGGGCGGCCCCGGCCGGCGCCGCCCCGCGCGTCACCTCACTTGGTGAGCGTGCAGGCGGCCAGGGAATCGAGTCCGGTGGGCTTGGTGCCCTTGCGGCCGATGGCGATGGCGATGCGGTCGATGGTGGAGACGCGCTTGTCCTTGAGGGGGCCGAGGATGGCGTTGTTGACGAAGTTGGGTCCGCCTTGGCCGACGGTGTTCTGCAGGCGGTTGTTGGCTTCCTGGATCTGGGTCTGGAGCAGGGTGAGGTTGCGGGCGACCTCGGCCTGGGCGGAGGCGGGGACGGCCGGCAGCTTGGAGGCGACGTCCGGGCAGGTGATCGTGCCGGCCCCGGTGTTCCCGCCCGCTGCCGAACCGCCCGCTGCCGAGCCGCTCGCCGCCGAGCCGCCCGTCTGCTGGGACGCCGAGGCGCTCGGCGCCGTGCCGCCGGCGTTGCCCGCGCCGCTCACGCCGCCCGCGCCCGCGTTGCCCGTCCCCGAGCCGCCCGCGCCCGCGTTGCCCGTGTTCGCGCCGCCCGCGTTCAGGGTGCAGGCGGCGAGGGAGTCGAGTCCGGTGGGCTTGGTGCCCTTGCGGCCGATGGCGATGGCGATGCGGTCGATGGTGGAGACGCGCTTGTCCTTGAGGGGGCCGAGGATGGCGTTGTTGACGAAGTTGGGTCCGCCTTGGCCGACGGTGCTTTGCAAGCGGTTGTTGGCTTCCTGGATCTGGGTCTGGAGCAGGGTGAGGTTGCGGTTCACCTCGGCCTGGGCGGAGGCGGGGACGGCCGGCAGCTTGGAGGCGACGTCCGGGCAGGTGATCGTGCCGGGGCTCGCCAGTGTGCGGGCGTTCGCGGCGCCGCCGCTGCTGCCGGGCGTCCCGGCGAGGGCCGAGCCGGCGATCACCGCGCCGGACAGTACCGCGGCGGCGGCGCCACCGATGATCGCCACGCGGCGCTTGTTGTACTTCGGAAGAGCCCTGGACATGCGGATGCCTCACTTGGGTCGGGTCGACGTCTGAGCAACGCGGCGCCTGCGTTCGGAGGGGAGTACGAGAAAGCGGTTTCGGATGTTCAGCCTTCTTTCAGAAATCCGGTCGCCCGTCCGGCGCCCTCCGGTCCCGGCGGTCCCAGCCGGCCCCGTCCGGTCCTCGCACCGGCCTCGATTGACGAATCATGCATTGCTCTGCATACTCATGCATGTCAGTGAGTGCAGTGTGGAGGAGAACCCGTGACCGAGCGCGTCGTACTCGCCTATTCGGGCGGTCTGGACACCTCCGTCGCCATCGGCTGGATCGCCGAGGAGACGGGCGCCGAGGTCATCGCCGTAGCGGTGGACGTCGGCCAGGGCGGCGAGGACCTGGACGTCATCCGCAAGCGTGCCCTCGCCTGCGGCGCGGTGGAGGCCGAAGTGGCCGACGCCAGGGACGAGTTCGCCGAGGAGTACTGCCTCCCGGCGATCAAGGCCAACGCCCTCTACATGGACCGCTACCCGCTGGTCTCGGCCCTCTCCCGGCCGGTGATCGTCAAGCACCTGGTCGCCGCCGCGCGGAAGCACGGCGCCACCACCGTCGCCCACGGCTGCACCGGCAAGGGCAACGACCAGGTCCGCTTCGAGGCCGGCATCGTCGCCCTCGCCCCCGGCCTGAAGTGCATCGCCCCGGTCCGCGACTACGCGATGACCCGGGACAGGGCGATCGCCTTCTGCGAGGACAAGCAGCTCCCGATCGCCACCACCAGGAAGTCCCCGTACTCCATCGACCAGAACGTCTTCGGGCGCGCGGTCGAGACGGGCTTCCTGGAGGACATCTGGAACGCCCCGGTCGAGGACATCTACGAGTACACCGCCGACCCGGCCGTTCCGCGCGAGGCCGACGAGGTGGTCATCACCTTCGAGGAGGGCGCCCCGGTCGCGATCGACGGCACGCCCGTCACCGTCCTGCAGGCCATCCAGCAGCTCAACGAGCGCGCCGGTGCCCAGGGCGTCGGCCGGATCGACATGGTCGAGGACCGGCTCGTCGGCATCAAGTCCCGCGAGGTGTACGAGGCTCCGGGCGCGATCGCCCTGATCACCGCCCACCAGGAGCTGGAGAACGTCACCGTCGAGCGCGAACTCGCCCGCTACAAGCGGCAGGTGGAGCAGCGCTGGGGTGAACTGGTCTACGACGGCCAGTGGTTCTCCCCGCTCAAGCGCGCCCTGGACGGCTTTGTGAACGAGGCCGGCCGGCACGTGAGCGGCGACATCCGCATGACCCTGCACGGCGGCCGCGCGGTCGTCACCGGCCGGCGCTCGCAGTCGTCCCTGTACGACTTCAACCTCGCGACCTACGACACCGGCGACACCTTCGACCAGGCCGCGGCCAAGGGCTTCATCGACATCTACGGCCTGTCCTCGCAGATCGCGGCACGGCGCGACCTGCGGGCATAGCCTGACGCACGACCCGCGTAACCGACCCACCCTCTCTAGGAGCAGCGCAAGTGAGCAGCAACAGCGGTGACGTTCGGCTCTGGGGCGGCCGTTTCGCCGACGGTCCCGCCGAGGCCCTGGCGAAGCTGTCCGCGTCCGTCCACTTCGACTGGCGGCTCGCGCCGTACGACATCGCCGGTTCGCGTGCCCACGCGCGCGTCCTGCACAAGGCGGGGCTGCTCACCGAGGACGAGCTGACCCGTATGATCGCCGGGCTCGACCGGCTGGAGGCCGATGTCGCCGACGGCTCCTTCGTGGGCACGATCGCCGACGAGGACGTGCACACCGCCCTGGAGCGCGGCCTGCTCGAGCGCCTCGGCCCGGACCTCGGCGGCAAGCTGCGCGCGGGCCGGTCGAGGAACGACCAGGTGGCGACCCTGTTCCGGATGTACTTGAGGGACCACGCCCGGACGATCGGCGGCCTGATCGCCGACCTCCAGGACGCCCTGATCGGCCTCGCCGAGGCCCACCCGGACGTCGCGATGCCGGGCCGCACCCACCTCCAGCACGCCCAGCCGGTGCTCTTCGCGCACCACGTCCTGGCCCATGTCCAGTCCCTGTCCCGGGACGCGGAGCGGCTGCGCCAGTGGGACGAGCGCACGGCGGTGTCGCCGTACGGCTCGGGCGCGCTCGCGGGTTCCTCCCTCGGCCTCGACCCGGAGGCGGTGGCCGAGGACCTGGGCTTCGAGCACGGCAGCGTGGGCAACTCCATCGACGGCACGGCCTCCCGTGACTTCGTCGCCGAGTTCGCCTTCATCACCGCGATGACCGGGGTCAACCTCTCCCGGATCGCGGAGGAGATCATCATCTGGAACACGAAGGAGTTCTCCTTCGTGACCCTGCACGACGCGTTCTCCACCGGCTCCTCGATCATGCCGCAGAAGAAGAACCCGGACATCGCGGAGCTGGCGCGCGGCAAGTCCGGCCGCCTGATCGGCAATCTGACGGGTCTCATGGCGACCCTGAAGGCCCTGCCCCTCGCCTACAACCGCGACCTGCAGGAGGACAAGGAGCCGGTCTTCGACTCCTGCGACCAGCTGGAGGTGCTGCTCCCCGCCTTCACCGGAATGATCGCCACTCTCACCGTCAACCGCGAGCGCATGGAAGAACTGGCCCCGGCCGGCTTCTCGCTCGCCACCGACATCGCCGAGTGGCTGGTCAAGCAGGGCGTGCCGTTCCGCGTGGCGCACGAGGTCGCCGGGGAGTGCGTCAAGGTCGCCGAGGCCGAGGGCAAGGAACTGGACGACCTGACGGACGAGCAGTTCGCGAAGATCTCCGCGCATCTCACCCCGCAGGTGCGCAGCGTTCTCAACGTGCCCGGCGCCCTGGCCTCCCGCGACGGACGTGGCGGTACGGCACCCAGCGCTGTCGCCGTCCAGCTGGCGGAGGTCAAGGCGGACGTGGCGGCGCAGCACGCGTGGGCGACCGCCAAGAGCTGACTCCCCGTCCACCCGGCCCGCACCTCCGAGGGGCGGGTCCCGGTCCCCCGCGGACCGTCCCGCCCGCTGCGGACGCGTCGTGGCTGGTCGCGCAGTTCCCCGCGCCCCTTCGGGGCGCGGGGTACGTTGGTCGGAGTCTCACCGGAGCCGATCGAACGGAGCCTGCGATGCCCTTCGCCCGTCTCGCGCACGCCACCACGCCGACCTGCCACATCGGCCTCGGCCTGGCCGCCGTCGGCCGTCCCGGCTACATCAACCTCGGCCGTGAGGAAGACCTCGGGGAGGACCGCAGCGTCGACGCGCTGCGCACCCGTACCCACGAACTCCTCGACGCCGCCTACGCGCAGGGCGTGCGCTACTTCGACGTGGCCCGCTCCTACGGCCGTTCCGAGGAGTTCCTCGCCGGCTGGCTCAGCGCCCGCCCCGGCGTCGACGACGTGGTCGTCGGCAGCAAGTGGGGCTACACCTACACCGCCGGCTGGTCCACCGACGCCGAGCGGCACGAGGTCAAGGACCACGGCCTCGCCACGTACGAGCGCCAGCGCGCCGAGACCGACGCGCTGCTCGGCGAGCGGCTCGACCTCTACCAGATCCATTCGCTGACCCCGGACAGCCCGGCCCTCACCGACAAGGACCTGCACGCCCGGCTCGCCGAGGCCGCCGCCCAGGGCCTGACCATCGGCTTCTCCACCAGCGGCCCGGCGCAGGCCGACGCGATCCGTGCCGCGCTGGAGGTCACGGTCGACGGCGAGCGGCTCTTCCGTACCGTGCAGTCGACGTACAACGCCCTGGAGACCTCGGCCGCCCCCGCCCTCGCCGAGGCGCACGACGCGGGTCTGACCGTGATCGTCAAGGAGGGCATGGCCAACGGCCGGCTGGCCGCGCCGCACGCCCCGAAGGCCCTGCAGGCGGTCGCCGACGAGACCTCCCTCGGCTGCGACGCCGTGGCCCTCGCCTGGATCCTGCGCCAGCCGTGGGCCGGCGTCGTGCTGTCCGGTGCCGCGACCGTCCCGCAGCTCTTCTCCAACCTGCACGCCCCCGCCGTCGACCTCGACGCGGACCAGCTGACCCGCCTCGCCACGCTCGCCGAGGACCCGCGCGCCTACTGGGAGCGGCGCGGACAGCTGCCCTGGCACTGACGAGCACCTGCCACGGCCCACGCTCATGAGCCACTCATGCCCGTGGTGAGACAGACATGTCTCACTTGGGCTACTGTTGTCTCATGGCCCTGGATCGTGACCACGTGCTGCGCAGCGCAGCCGCCCTGCTGACCCGTAAGCCGACCGCGACCATGGACGAGGTCGCCAAGGCCGCCGGGATCAGCCGGGCCACGCTGCACCGCCACTTCGCCGGGCGCGACGCCCTCGTCCGGGCGCTGGAGGCGCTCGGCATCGCGGAGTGCGAGGCGGCCGTGGACCGCGCCCGGCTGGACGAAGGCTCCGCGAGCGAGGCCGTGCGCAGGCTGGTGCGCGAGATCCAGCCCGCCGCCGGGCTGCTCGCCTTCCTCTACGGCGAGAGCCAGTTGTGGGAGGGCGAGCGGCAGAACGACGGCTGGCTGAGCCTGGACACCCGCATCGGCGCGGTGTTCCAGCGCGGGCAGCAGTCCGGCGAGTTCCGTATCGACCTCACCCCGGTCTGGCTCACCGAGGCGCTGTACGGGCTGATCGCCTCGTGCGCCTGGGCCACCCTGGACGGCCGCGTGGCCGCCCGGGACTTCCCGACCATGGTCGCCGAGCTGCTGCTCGGCGGCGCCGTACGAAGAGAGGAACCATGACCAGCACCCTGCAGCCGGCCCGCGCGGCGGAGGCGGAGAAGAGGCCGGGCCGCTGGCTCGCGCTGTCCGTCCTCGTCCTGGCCGTGCTGCTGGTGGCCGTCGACGCCACCGTCCTCGGCCTGGCGACCCCCTACATCAGCGAAGACCTGGCCCCCTCCGGCACCCAGCTCCTGTGGATCGGCGACGTCTACTCCTTCGTCATCGCCGGTCTGCTGGTCTCCATGGGCAGCCTCGGCGACCGCATCGGCCGCAAGCGGATCCTGCTCGGCGGTGCCACGGCGTTCGGCGCGATCTCCGTTCTCAACGCCTATGCCACGACACCGGAGTTGATGATCCTGGCGCGGGCGCTGCTCGGTGTCGCGGGCGCGACCCTGATGCCCGCCACCCTCGCCCTGATCCGCAACCTCTTCCACGACCCGCGCGAGCGCAGCCTCGCCGTCGGCATCTGGGGCGCCACCGCCTCCGCCGGTACGGCCATCGGCCCCATCGCGGGCGGCTTCCTGCTCGAGCACTTCTGGTGGGGCTCGGTCTTCCTCATCAACCTGCCGGTGATGGCGATCCTGGTCCTCGTCGGCATCCGCACGCTGCCCGAGTCCCGCAACCCCGACCCCGGCCCCTGGGACCTGATCAGCGTCATCCTGTCCCTGGTCGGCATGATCGGCGTGGTGTACGCGATCAAGGAGGCGGCCACGCACGGCGTCACCTGGCCCACGCTCGCCGCGGGCCTGCTGGGCGCCGCCGCGCTCTACGGCTTCGTCCACCGCCAGCTCACCATGCCGGCCCCGCTGCTGGACATGCGCCTGTTCCGGCGGCGCGGCTTCAGCGGGGCGGTCCTCGCCGACCTGCTGACCGTGCTCGGCATGTCCGGCCTGGTGTTCTTCCTCTCCCAGTACCTGCAACTCGTCCAGGGCAGGCGCCCGTTCGAAGCCGGGCTCGCCGAACTGCCCGCCGCAGTCGGCGCGGTGGCGGCCGGCCTGGTCGCGGGCCGTGCCGCCCGCCGCTTCTCGGTGCGCGCGGTGGTCTCCGGCGGTCTGGCCGGGGTGGGTCTGGCCCTGGCCGCGCTGACGACCCTGGGGGTGTCGACGGGCTACCCGGTCCTCGGCGCCGCGCTGCTGGTCGTCGGCGTCGGCGCGGGCTTCTCCTTCACCGTCACCGCCGACGTGATCCTCTCCAGCGTTCCCAAGGACCAGGCGGGCGCCGCCTCGGCGGTCTCCGAGACGGCGTACGAACTCGGCGCGGCCCTGGGCATCGCCCTGCTGGGCTCGATCGTGACGGGCGTCTACCGCGACTTCACCGGCCCGGCGGGAACTCCGGCGACGGCTCATGAATCACTGGGTGCGGCAGTGGAGGCAGCGACAGGAATGCCCCCGCACACGGCAGGGCCGATGCTGGAAGCGGCCCGGGAATCCTTCGTCCACGGCCTCCAACTGGCCTCAGGCGCAGGAGCAGCGGTCCTGCTGGGGACGGCGGTGGCGGCGTGGTTCCTGCTGAAGGGACAGAACCTCGAAAGCACCGGATGAAGTGACCAGCCGAACCGCCGGCGGCGCTAGGCTGCCTTCGCCTTCGTTGCGTACATGTCCACGTACTCCTGCCCGGACAGCCGCATCACCTCGGCCATCACGGAGTCGGTCACGGCGCGCAGCACATAGCGGTCCCGGTCCATCCCGTCGTACCGCGAGAACTCCATCGCCTCGCCGAAGCGAACGGTGACCCGGCCGGGCCGCGGAATGCCGGAGCCCCCCGGCTGCAGCTTGTCCGTGCCGATCATGGCGAAGGGAACCACCGGCGCACCGGTCATCAGCGTCAGCCGCGCGATACCGGTGCGCCCCCGGTACAGCCGGCCGTCGGGCGAGCGGGTGCCCTCGGGGTAGATCCCGAAGATCTTGCCCTCCTCCAGTACCCGGCGCCCGGTCATCAGCGCGGCGACGCCGCCGTGGCCGCCGTCCCGGTCCACCGGGATCATGCCGACGCCGGTGAAGAACCAGGCCATCAGCCGGCCCTTGAGGGTCTTGCCGGTGACGTACTCGTCCTTGCCGATGAAGTGCACCTGGCGCTTGGTGACCACCGGCAGCACGATCGAGTCGATGAACGTGAGGTGATTGCCGGCCAGGATGACCGGGCCGTCCCCCGGGATGTGCTCCACGCCCTCCACCTGTGGGCGGAACATCAGGCGCATGATCGGTCCGAGCACTGCCTTGATGAGCGCGAAGCGGGACAACGGGTCCTCCGATGTCAAGGGGGGCGTTATGAGTCTGTGCAGGTGAGGACATTACTCGCGGTCCCGGGGAGAACGCACATCGGGTAAGCCCGGTTCACCCAGGTCTTACGAAGTGTTGACGCGGGTTTACCTGTGGTGGCCGCCCGGCAACGGCCCGGCGCCGCGCTGGACCGCGCCGCCCACAGGACACACGGCGTCACCCGGGTGTTCCGGCCCAGGTCTCCCTCCGGTCATGACCCCGACCCTACGATCGGCCCGACTTCACGAGAGAAGAACGAGCCTTGTGAGCCATGCGGGCTTCACGAGCGGACGCGGACGGCAGGCAGGAGACGCCGATGGGCAGCGACCAGGCGAACGAGCAGACTCAGGGCACCGCACGGCGGGCGATCCTCGGCGCGGCGGTGTTCGGCGCGGGCGGGGCGGTCCTCGGGCTGCCGGGCACGGCCGGTGCGGCCGAGGCCCGGACCGCGAGGCCCGCGGGCCGGGGCCTGAAGAGCCTGCCCGTGCCGACGGTCATCGGCCACCGGGGCGCCGCCGGCTACCGCCCGGAGCACACCTTCGGCTCGTACGACCTGGCCCTGGACCTCGGCGCCGACGTCGTCGAGGCGGGCGACCTGGTGCCCACCAAGGACGGCCATCTCGTCTGCCGGCACGAGCCGGAGATCGGCGGCACCACGGACGTCGCCTCCCATCCCGAGTTCGCCGGCCGCAGGACCACGAAGGTGCTCGACGGGGTGCCCACCACCGGCTGGTTCACCGAGGACTTCACGCTCGCCGAGCTGAAGACGCTGCGCGCCGTCGAGCGCATACCGGCCAACCGGCCGCACAACACCCTCTACAACGGACGCTGGGAGATCCCCACGTTCGAAGAGGTCCTGAAGTGGCAGGACGAACAGACCCGCAAGCGCGGCAAGCAGGTCTGGATCTACCCCGAGACCAAGCACCCCACCTACTTCCGCGGGCTCGGCCTCGGCCTGGAGGAGCGGGTGGCGAAGCTGCTCGCCAAGTACGGCAAGGACGGCCGGAACTCGCCGGTCATCCTGCAGTCCTTCGAACCCACCAGCATCCAGAGGCTCAACCAGCTGGTCGACAACCCGCTCGTCGTGCTCCTCTCCTCGGCGGACAGCCGCCCCTACGACTTCGTGGCGGCGGGCGACCCGCGCACGGTCGCGGACCTGATCACGCCCAAGGGCCTCAGGGAGATGGCCGGCTACGCGCAGGGCATCGGCCCGACCCTGGACCTGGTGATCCCGAAGAAGGCCGACGGCACCCTGGCCGAGCCGACCACCCTGGTCCGCGACGCGCACAAGGTGGGCCTCGTGCTGCACCCCTACACCATGCGCAACGAGAACCCGTTCCTGCCGGCCGAGTACCGCAAGGGCAGCGCGGCCGACGCCTACGGCGATCCCTTCGGCGCGTTCAGGACGTACTTCGCGACCGGCATCGACGGTGTCTTCACCGACAACGCCGACACCGGCGTGCTCGCCCGCGCCGACTTCCTGGCCGGCTGAGCCCTCGTCAACCGTCCGAGCGGCCGGACCTCGTTCGGGCTGACTCCGCGCCGCCCCGGAAACCCGCACCCGGGGCGGCGCGTCGTTCCGCATATGACGCACGACTTGTTGGCCGCTCTGCATCCGCTGCTCACCGCCGAGGCCTCGGCCGAGGCATATGCCGCCGGGAGCGAGCCGGGCGACCTGGAGCAGGCCGTCTGGCTGCGCCTGCTGGAGCGGCTGGCGCGCGAGGGGCCGCCGCCGGACCCGGAGGGCTGGCTGCGCAAGGCCGTCCGCGCCGAGGCCCGCCGCAGCCGCCGCACCACCCGGCTCGAACGTCCCTACGGCATCGAGCCGGCCGACGACGACCGCCCCGGCCCCGAGCAGCACGTGCTCACCGCCGCCCGGTACCGCGCCCTGCGCGAGGCGGTCCGCCGGCTGCCCGGCCGCTGCCCCCGGCTGATCGAGGCCCTGCTCTCCCCGAAGGACCTGACATACCGGGAGATCGCAGGGGAGTTGGGTATCTCACAGGGCAGTCTTGGCCCGGAACGCTCCAGATGTCTGGGATGTCTACGGCGTTTGCTCACCCCGGAGGTTGCGGCGCGTGAAGTGCGGGGATAGGAGTGAGAGCGACAGGTGATCAGGTGAGCGGGAGGCGTGCGCACATGGGCATGAGCGTGACCATCTCGGTGGCGACCGAGCAGGACGCGGAGCAGATCTTCAAGCTCCAGTACCTGTGCTTCCAGAGCGAGGCGGCGCTGTACGGCAACTACCGCATCGACCCGCTCGTGCAGAGCCTGGACTCCGTGCGCCAGGAAGTCGCCTCCGACTGCGTCTTCGTCGCCCGGCTCGGCGACGAAGTGGTCGGCTCGGTCCGCGGCAAGGTCACCGACGACGGCGCGGCCGCCATCGGCAGGCTCTGTGTCCACCCGCGCCTGCAGGGCCACGGCATCGGCGCGCGGCTGCTGCGCGCGGCGGAGGCCGCGCTGGCGCAGGAGCGTGGCGCCACCAAGTTCCGCCTCCTCACCGGCCATCGCAGCGAGGGCAACCTGCGCCTGTACCGGCGCTCCGGCTACGAGACGGTGGGCCGCTCCAGGGGCACCGACGGCCTCGAGCTGATCATCCTGGAGAAGCAGGCCGGAGCGTACGCGGCTACGGCCTGACCGTGCCGCGGGACTTCCGCAGCCAGTACATCGCGGAGACCGGCAGCAGCACGGGGATGAAGATGTACCCCATCCCGTAGTCGGACCAGACGGTGGCGTCCGGGAAGGCCGAGCTGTCGGCCACCGTCCACGTCCCCACGATCAGCACACCCGCGAGTTCGGCGGCGCAGCACACCAACGCCGCCCGCCGGGCCGCCTCCCCACCCCGGATCAGCGTGTACGTGATGAACCCGTACACGACGCCGGCCACGGCCGACAGGGAATAGGCAAGCGGTGCCCGGTGGAAGTCCGTGGCGATCTGGTACGCGGAACGCGACACCGCGCCGACCACCATCACGCCGTAGAACCAGACGAGCAGCATCCCCGGCCCGCCGATCAACCGGGCCGGCTTCTCCTCGGCCGCCGTCACGTCAGCCTCCCCAGATGTCATAGAGCCGCACCTCCAGAACGGCCATCACCACACCGCCCGCGGCGGCCGTCACGGAGCCCCAACGGGTCCGTTCGGCCAGCGACATCAGCCCCGCCGCCGGAATGCAGGCGAACGCCCCCAGCAGATACGCCACGAAGATCGTCGTACCCTGCTCCGCCTTCTCGCCCCGCGTCAGCTGCACGATCCCGATCACCAGCTGGATCACGCCCAGCAGGGTCACCACGGCCATGCCGATGAAGTGCCAGTCCTTGGTCGGCTGGTCGCGATAGGCGGCCCAGCCGCACCAGGCGGCGAGCAGCAGCGCGGCGACCCCGGTCACCAGCGTCAGGGCATTGAGCATGCGGAGACCTTATTACGGCCGAGGTCGCGGCCGTAACGGCCCCCCGGCGCCGCTCCCGCCGTACACCGTAGGGTCTAGACCATGACGATCCACGCACAGGCCCTCCTCTTCGACAACGACGGCACCCTCGTCTCCTCCCTCGACTCCGTCGAGCGCTGCTGGACCCGCTGGGCCCGGGAGTACGGGATCACCGCCGAGGACTTCGGCCGCGTGGAACTGCACGGGCGGCCCGCCGCCGAGATAGTCGCCGACCTGCTGCCCGCCCACGCCGTGCCGGAGGCGGTCGCACGGGTCGAGCAGCTGGAGGTGGAGGACGTGCCGAACGGGGGCGTACGGCTCCTGCCCGGCACGAGCGATTTTCTGGCGAGCCTGCCCGCCGACCGCTGGGCCGTGGTCACCTCCGCCACCCGGCGGCTCGCCGAGGCCCGCCTCGACGCCGTCGGCATCCTGCCCAAGACGCTGGTCACCGCCGACGACATCACCCGCGGCAAGCCCGACCCCGAGCCCTACCTCCTCGCCGCCCGTCAGCTGGGTGTCGACCCGGCCCGCTGTGTCGTGTTCGAGGACGCCCCGGCCGGACTCCAGGCGGGTCGCGCCGCCGGTATGACCACCGTGGCGTTGGCCACAACCCACCGGGCCGAAGAGCTGGACGCCGACCTGGTGGTGACGGACCTGTCGGCCCTGTCCGCACTGGTCACCGACGAGGGTGTGGAGATCTCCGTCCGCCGCTGAAGCCACGCCCGAGACTGTCCGCCGCTGTCCACTATCCGGACAGCGACGGCCGGTCAGGACCGTAGGTCTGGTTTACTGGCACGCATGACCACAACGACGAGCCGCACCCCTGCGACCGAGGCGACCATGACGCCCGGTGCTCGTTGTATGTGTCGTTCGATGCGCCGAATGTGCGCCTTCTAGAGGGCCCCCGCATCATCTGAGCCTCGCGCCCCGAAGCGAGAGCCGTGGCATGTCCGTGCGCCGTAGGCCGTACGAGACGCACGCCCCCTCCATGCCTGAACCGCATGCACCCGTGCCCGGGCACACCCACGCCCGCGCACTCGACAGTGACGGAAATCCTGTGATCACCACCTCGGGCCTGACCAAGGTCTACCGCTCCCGCGGCCGCGAGGTCACCGCCCTCGACGGCGTCGACCTCCACGTCCGCGAAGGCGAGGTCTACGGCGTCATCGGCCAGTCCGGCGCCGGCAAGTCCTCCCTCATCCGCTGCGTCAACCTGCTGGAGCGCCCCACCTCCGGCACCGTGACCGTCGCCGGACAGGACCTCACCGCCCTGGCGGGCCGCGGCCCGCGCGCCGGCCGGGAACTGCGCCAGGCGCGCAGCCGCATCGGCATGGTCTTCCAGCACTTCAACCTGCTGTCCTCGCGGACCGTGCAGGACAACGTCGAGCTGCCGCTGGAGATCCTCGGCAAGTCCGGGAAGGAACGCTCCCGCAAGGCGCTCGAACTCCTTGACCTGGTCGGCCTCGCCGACAAGGCGGGGGCCTACCCCGCCCAGCTCTCGGGCGGCCAGAAGCAGCGCGTCGGCATCGCCCGCGCCCTGGCCGGCGACCCCAAGGTGCTGCTCTCCGACGAGGCCACCAGCGCCCTCGACCCGGAGACCACCCGCTCCATCCTCCAGCTGCTGCGCGACCTGAACCGGCAACTGGGCCTGACCGTCCTGCTCATCACCCACGAGATGGACGTCGTGAAGTCGGTCTGCGACTCCGCCGCCCTCATGGAGAGGGGCCGCATCGTGGAGTCCGGCACCGTCAGCGAGCTGCTCGCCACCCCGGGCTCCGAGCTGGCCGCGGCCCTGTTCCCGGTGAACGGCGAACGCACCGGCGCCGACCGGACCGTCCTCGACGTCACCTTCCACGGCGAGGCCGCCACCCAGCCGGTCATCTCCCAGCTCTCGCGCACCTACAACGTCGACATCTCGATCCTCGGCGCCGCCATCGACACCGTCGGCGGCCTCCAGATCGGCCGGATGCGCATCGAACTGCCCGGCCGCTACGAGGACAACGTGGTGCCGGTCGGGTTCCTGCGCGAACAGGGCCTGCAGATCGACGTCGTCGGCTCCGAGGGCCAGGAGTCCGTGCTGGTGAAGGAAGGTGCCAAGTGACCTGGTCCGAGATGCAGCCGCTGCTGTCGCAGGCCTGTACCGACACGCTCACGATGGTGGTCTGGTCCACCCTGATAGCCGTCGCCGTGGGCCTGCCGCTCGGCGTCCTCCTCGTCCTCACGGACCGGGGCGGTCTGGTGCAGAACGTCGTCGTCAACAAGGTGATCGGCCAGATCGTGAACGTCGGCCGGTCGATGCCGTTCATCATCCTGATGGTCGCGCTGATGACCTTCACGCGATGGGTCACCGGGACGACGATCGGGACGACCGCCGCGATCGTGCCGCTCGCCATCGGCGGCATCCCCTTCTTCGCGCGCCTGGTCGAGACGGCCGTCCGCGAAGTGGACAACGGACTCGTCGAGGCCGTGCAGTCCATGGGCGGCAGCACCTGGACGATCGTCCGCAAGGTCCTCGTCCCCGAGGCCCTGCCGTCGCTGATCGCCAGCACCACCACCACGGTCATCGCCCTCATCGGCTACTCCGCCATGGCCGGCACGGTCGGCGGCGGCGGCCTCGGCGACCTCGCCGTCCGCTACGGCTACCAGCGCTTCGAGACCCAGATGATGTGGATCACCGTCGCGATCCTCGCCGTGGCCATCTCCCTCATCCAGTTCGCCGGCGACTTCGCGGCCCGCTCCCTGCACAGTCGCGGTGCCCGCTCCGGCCCCGGGCCGAGGCTCCGCCTGCTGAAGGCCAAGGAGCCCGCCACGGCCGACGTCGGCAAGGCCGCGTAGGCGGCCCCCACAGTCTCCCGTCATCACCCACGACGGGTCGCACCACCCATCAGGAAAGGCACTTTTCGTGCGTAACACCGCCAAGCTCACCACCGCCGTCCTCGCCGCCGGAGCCCTCACCTTCGGGCTCAGCGCCTGCGGCTCCGGCAGCTCCTCCAGCTCCCACGACTACAGCGGCCCGCTGGTCGTCGCCGCGAGCCCGACCCCGCACGCCGAGATCCTCGACTTCGTCAAGAAGAACCTGGCGAAGAAGGCGGGCCTCGACCTCGAGGTCAAGGAGTTCACGGACTACATCACGCCGAACACGGCGACCGAGGACGGCTCGGTGGACGCCAACTACTTCCAGAACCAGCCGTACCTGGACGACTTCAACGCCAAGCGCGGCACCCACATCGTGCCCGTCGTCACGGTGCACCTGGAGCCGCTCGGCCTCTACTCCCACAAGGTCAAGAAGGCCGACGCGCTGAAGAGCGGTGCGACCATCGCCGTCCCGAACGACGCCGTCAACGAGGCCCGCGCCCTGAAGCTGCTCGCTGCCGACGGGCTCATCACCCTCAAGTCCGGCGCCGGCAACGAGGCCACCCCGCAGGACATCGCCGGCAACCCCAAGCACCTCCAGTTCAAGGAGGTCGAGGCGGCGCAGACCCCGCGCTCCCTGGACGACGTGGACGCGGCCGTCGTGAACGGCAACTACGCCATCTCCGCCGGACTGAAGCCCGCCAAGGACGCGATCCTCCTGGAGTCGGCGAAGAACAACCCGTACGCCAACTTCCTCGCCGTGAAGAAGGGCAACGAGAAGGACCCGCGGGTCGAGAAGCTCGCCAAGCTCCTCACCTCGCCCGAGGTGAAGAAGTTCATCGAGGACAAGTACCAGGGCTCGGTCATCCCGTCCTTCTGAGCCGGCACACCCGGCGAGGACAGTGCAGCACGCACGGGGTCCACTCCCGCACCGCGCGGGGAGTGGACCCCGTCGTGCGGTTCAGTGGTTTCATGCTGCATGCTGGGCAGTTCAGCGGGCCCTGTCCCGGTCCTGACGGTCTCTCAAGTACTTCCGAAGGTTACGGAGCGGCGCATGACTAGCACCTTCCCCACCATCTCCATCAGCACGGAGCGGTTGGTGCTGCGTCCCCTCGACGCGGACGATGCGCCCGCCCTGGCCGAGATGATGAACGACGAGCAGGTCGGCACCTGGACCGGCGTCCCCCAGCCCTACACCGAGGACCGGGCCCGCCACTGGATCACCCGCTACGCTCCGGCCGAACGCATCGCCGGCCGCGGCCTCGACCTCGCCGTCACCGAGTTCCTCACCCAGCGCCTGGTCGGCATCGTCCAGCTCGCCAAGACCAACTGGCAGGTACGCTCGACCGAGATGTCGTACATCGTCGCCCCCTGGGCCCGCGGCGAGGGCTACGCCTCCGAGGCCGCGCTGGCCACCGCGCAATGGCTCCTGCGCGACCAGAAGTTCGAGCGCATCGAGCTGCGCACCGCCGCCGACAACACCGCCTCCCAGCAGGTCGCCCAGAAGATCGGCTGTATCAGCGAGGGCGTCCTGCGCAACGCCTGCATAGTCCACGTCCGCGGCGAGGACGGCACCTGGACCGACGTACGCAGCGACTACATCGTCTGGAGCCTCCTCCCGGAGGACCTCGAGGGCGCCGACGAACAGCTCGCCGACACCAGCGGCTTCACGTCGTACTCCGACTGGAACTGAGGCACACCGCAGGGCGGGCTCTTGCCCCGGCGCGCGTCCGACAGCTCCACCGGGTACCCTCGACCAGCCCGCCCATGGGCCCGTACCCCTGACGACCTGCGAAGACCTGGAGACTGACGACGATGGCCGACCGGGTGACGGTGATCGGCTGGGACGGCTCGCCGCTGACCGCCGCGGCACGGGCCGCCCTCGGCGCCGCCACGCTCGTGGCGGGCGCGGCCCACCATCTGGCACTGGCCGAGGTCCCGCCCGCCGCCGAACGCGTCCGCCTCGGCAGCGTCGCGCTCGCCGCCCGCCGGATCGCCGCCCACCGCGGCACCGCGGTCGTCTTCGCCGACGGCGACCCCGGCTTCTTCGGCGTCGTCCGCACCCTGCGCGCCCCGGAGTACGGCCTGGAGGTCGAGGTCGTCCCCGCCGTCTCCTCCGTCGCCGCCGCCTTCGCCCGCGCCGGCATGCCCTGGGACGACGCCCAGGTGGTCGTCGCCCACCGGCGCACCCTGCGCCGCGCCGTGAACGTCTGCCGCGCCCACGCCAAGGTCGCCGTCCTCACCTCGCCCGGCGCCGGCCCCGCCGAACTCGGCCTGCTGCTCGACGGCGTCCACCGCACCTTCGTCATCTGCGAGGAACTGGGCACCGAACGCGAACAGGTCAGCGTCGTCACCTCCGACAAGGCCGCCGACCACACCTGGCGCGACCCCAACGTCGTCATCGTCATCGGAGGGCCGGCCGCCGCGGCGGAGAGCGGCGGCTGGATCGCCGGCCGCGACCCCGGCACCGGCCCGCGCGGCTGGGTGCAGCCCGACGAGTCGTACGACGACGGATCCGGCGCCGGCCTCGGCGAGGGCGAGACCGAACTGCTGCGCGCCGCCCAACTCGCCCGGCTCGGCCCCCGGGTCGGCGACCTCGTCTGGGACATCGGCTGCGGCTCCGGCGCGTTCGCCGCCGAAGCCGCGCGCGCCGGGGCCGCCGTCATCGCCGTCGACCGGGACCCACGGGCCTGCGCCCGCACCGAGAGCGCCGCCCGCCGCCTGGGTGTCCTGCTCCAAGTGGTGCAGGGCGGCGCCCCGCACGTCCTCGAGAACCTGCCCGAGCCCGACGTCGTACGGGTCGGCGGCGGCGGCGCGGCCGTGGTCTCCGCGGTCGCCGACCGGCGCCCGCGGCGCATCGTCACGCACGCCGCGACCCGCGACGAGGCCGAACTCGTCGGCCGCGACCTGACCGAGCACGGCTACCGCGTCGAGTGCGCCCTGCTCCAGTCCGTCGCCCTCGACACCCGCGCCTGGAGCGAGACCGAGCGGAGCGTCGCGTTCCTGCTCAGTGGCATGCTGCCGGATCGCGCCCCGTGATCCTGTTGTCGTACTGCGCGCGGTAGGCTGGCCGATCGTTGTACCGCACCGGGCGGCCCGGAACTTCGTTCGCCAATGTCCGGAAAGCACGCCCGTTTTGGGGTGGGTGTGGTACTGCGGAACCGGAGGACGCGCAACGTGGCGCAGTCCACAGCGGGCTGTCGCGGATCATGCTGTCGCGACGGCGGAACGGCCGGGACAATGCCACTGAATGGCTTTGTCGCCTTTTCCGGCGGGTCGTTCGTGCCGCTGGGCACGGACGCTCGTTCTTCACTACGGGCGGTCGGTGCGCCGTTCCGGGTGAGCTGGTCGTAGGAGCACTAAACCGATGGGCGAGGGGTACGCATGACCGACACCGGCCAGGTCCCGGGCGAGGGACAGCCGGAGAGCGCAGGCATGGTGGAGCAGCCGGGCGTCGCCGCGCACGGTGCGTACACCTACCTCTCCGAAGCACCCGCCGAGGACGAAGAGCTGCTGCTGCCGGGTGCCCAGGGCGCGTGGGGCAACGAAGTGCCGCCCCCCGCTCCGGAACCGGTCCTCGAGGCCGTCCACCAGCCGGGCCCGCACGAGACGGCCGGCCGGGACAGCGGTTCCGTCGACCTCGGCGGCGTCCGTCTGCCGGACCCGGCGTCCGTCCCGCCGTCCCCCGTCCTCTCCGCCCCGCAGGAGCAGCCCGCCGCGGCGCAGCCGCCACGGCGGCCGCTGCACCTCGGCCCGCCGATCCCCGACGCGTCCGCCAGCCCGGTCCGCTCCCTCGCCGACCGTGGCCCGGCCGGAGCACCGGTACGGCAGCCCGGCCCGCCGGCGACCGGCCCCGAGTACCTCGACGCCCAGCCCCCGCGCGACATGGCCGTCCCGCAGAGCGCGGCCCCGTGGGGTACGGCACCTGCTCCCGAGGCGGTGACCGACGCCGGCGCACAGGCACCGGCTGCCGTGGCCCAGGCGGGCGCACAGGCACCGGCTGCGGAAACGGTTGACCCGGCCGCGGTCCCGGCGGAGGCGGAACTCCCGCTGCATGCCGCGGTGCCCGTGGAGGCCGTGGTCCCCGCGCAGGCCGCGCTTCCCGCCGAGGCCGCCGACCAGGCCGACCCGTCCGGTGCCGCCCAGGCAGCCGTCGCGCGGCTCGCGCACCAGGCGGCCGGGCCGGTGGTGCACGGCCACGACGGCGTGCAGCCCGCGCACGCCCACGACGGCGTGTACCCGACCGAGGCGGCGCCGGCGCCCGAGGGCGTCGTGCCCTTCGCGGCGGAGCCGACGCCCGAGGGTGTTCCGCAGCCCGCCGTCGACGCCGAGGCGGCTACGGCCGTTGCCGAGAGCGCGTCGAGCACGCCGGTCGTCGCCGAGGGAGCGAGCACGGTGGCCCCCGCGCAGACCCAGGCCTCCGCGATGCCGGGCGATGCCGTGCCGGCTCAGGCGCCCATGGACGTTCAGGCCGCGGCTGCCGCCGTCGCCGAGGCGCCCGAGCCCGCTCAGCCGGCCGCGGTGACGCAGCCCGGCGAGGGCGAGAGCGTGCCCCAGGCACAGGCCGCGCCGGTCGCCGCCGACGCCGGACAGGCGGTTGCGGCTGCCGAGGGCCTCATCGCCGCCGAGGGCGCCGTGGAGGCCCAGGCCGCCGTTCCCGCGCCGGAGGCGCCGGACGTGCCCCAGGTCGCCCAGGAGACCGTCGCGGCCCAGGGCGAGGCCCCTGCCCCGGCGCAGCCCGCCCCGAGCCCTGCCGCCGTCGGCGAGGCCCAGCCCGCCGCGGTGGAACCGCAAGCCGCTGTGGCGGAGCCCCAGCCCGGTGTGATGGCGGCTCAGCCGGTCGCCGTGCAGGCTCAGTCGGACGTGGTGGCGCCCCAGCCCGGCGTCGTGGAGGCCCACCCCGCCGCAGCTCAGCCCGCGCCCGCCGCCGAAGCCGCGCCCGCCGCCGAAGCCGCGCCCGCCGCCGAAGCCGCACCCGCCGCCGAAGCCGCGTCCGCCACCGAAGCCGTACCGGCCACCGAGCCGGTGGCCGCGCCGGAGTCCGGTGTCCCGGCCCCCGCGCCGGAGGCGGTCGAGACCGAGGCCCCCGCCACCGACCCCGCGCAGGACGCCGGACCGGCCCCGGCCGTCGTAGAGGTCGTCGCCGCGCCCGACGCGTACGCTCCCCAGCCGGCTCAGGGCCCCCAGCTGGCCGAACCGGCCGTGTCTGCCGTGCCTGACGTGTCTGCCGAGGCCGCCCCCGTCGCCGAAGCACTGCCGGGCATCCCGGAGGTCCAGGCCGCCGACGCCGCCTTCGAGGGGGCCCCCGTGACCGGCCCCGGCGCCCCCGCGGGCCCGCAGACGCAGCCCGGAGCCGAGCCCGTCCCGGCGCCGGCCGGCCCTGCCGACGATGTGGCCGGCCACCCGGAGGCGGCCGAGCCGCTGCCCTCCCACGCGTCGCCGGAGCCGCAGCCGGAGCAGCCGCTCGGGCAGTTCGTGCCCGTCGAGGGCCAGGTGCCCACCACCCCGCACCTGGCGCCGACCCCGCCGCAGCCCCTCGTCCTGCCCGCGCAGGAGACGCAGCAGCCGGTGGCCACGGTGCCCGCACCGCGCGAGGGCGACCAGACCCCCGCCCCGGCGCCGCAGGACACGGGGCACACCCCCGAGGTCGTACAGCACGCGGAGGACCTGGAGACCAGGGCCGCCGACCAGGAGGAAGAGGGCACGGCCGCAGTGGCGGAAGCACAGCAGTCCACCGGCCCGGCCGCGCCCGGTTACGCCGATGCCGAGCGCGAGGCCGTCCTGAAGGTCATGCGTGAGCGCCGCGACATCCGCAACGGCTTCCGCAGCGACCCCATCCCGCACGAGGTGCTGCTGCGTGTCCTGGAGGCCGCCCACACGGCGCCCTCCGTGGGCCACTCGCAGCCCTGGGACTTCGTCGTCATCCGTTCCGCCGACACCCGGCGGACGATGCACGAACTGGCGATGCGGCAGCGCGAGGCGTACGCCAAGTCGCTGCCGAAGGGCCGGGCCAAGCAGTTCAAGGAACTGAAGATCGAGGCCATCCTCGACACCCCGGTCAACATCGTCGTCACCGCCGACCCCACCCGCGGCGGCCGCCACACCCTCGGCCGCTACACCCAGCCGCAGATGGCGCCCTACTCCTCGGCGCTCGCGGTGGAGAACCTCTGGCTCGCCGCCCGCGCCGAAGGCCTCGGCGTCGGCTGGGTCAGCTTCTTCGACGAGCGGGAGATGGTCCGCGCGCTCGGCCTGCCCGAGCACCTGGAAGTCGTCGCGTACCTGTGTGTCGGGTACGTCGACGAGTTCCCGGACGAGCCCGAGCTGATGCAGGCCGGCTGGTCCAAGCGACGCCCCCTGTCCTGGGTGGTGCACGAGGAGACGTACGGCCGCCGCGCCCTGCCCGGAGAGGAACCCCACGACCTGCTTGCCGAGACCGTCGCACAGATCCGCCCGCTCGACGCCAAGGCCCTCGGCGAGGCCTGGGAGCGCCAGAAGCGGATGACCAAGCCGGCCGGCGCGCTCGGCATGCTGGAGATCATCTCCGCGCAGCTGTCCGGGCTGTCCCGGCAGTGCCCGCCGCCGATCCCGGAGCCCGCCGCCGTCGCCATCTTCGCGGGTGACCACGGCGTGCACGCCCAGGGCGTCACCCCCTGGCCGCAGGAGGTCACCGCCCAGATGGTGGCCAACTTCCTCGGCGGGGGAGCGGTCTGCAACGCCTTCGCCGCCCAGGTCGGCGCCGAGGTGTGCGTCGTGGACGTCGGTGTCGCAGCCGACCTGCCCGCCACGCCCGGCCTGCTGCCCCGCAAGATCCGCGGTGGTACGTCCGACATGACCACCGGAGCGGCGATGACCCGCGAGGAGGCCAAGGCGGCCATCGAGGTGGGCATCGAGACCGCCCGCGACCTGGTCGCGGCCGGCAACAAGGCGCTGCTCACCGGTGAGATGGGCATCGCCAACACGACCGCGTCCGCCGCGCTGATCTCGGTCTTCACCGGCGCCGATCCGGCGGAGGTGACGGGCCGCGGCACGGGCATCAACGACGAGACCCTGGCCCGCAAGACCGAGGTCGTCCGCCGGGCCCTGGAACTCCACCAGCCGGACCCGGCCGACCCGGTCGGCGTCCTCGCGGCCATCGGCGGCTTCGAGCACGCGGCCATGGTCGGCCTGCTCCTCGGCGGCGCCTCGCTGCGTACGCCGGTGATCCTCGACGGCGTCAGCGCCGGCGCCGCGGCCCTGGTCGCCCGCGCCATCGCCCCCGAGGTCCTGGCCGCCTGCATCGCGGGCCACCGCAGCGCCGAACCGGGCCATGTGGCCGCCCTCAACAAGCTGGGCCTGCGCCCCCTGGTCGACCTGGACCTCCGCCTCGGCGAGGGCACGGGCGCCCTGCTGGCCCTTCCGCTGGTCCAGAGCACCGCGAGGGCGATGCACGAGGTGGCCACGTTCGACTCCGCCGGAGTCACGGAGAAGTAGGTCCCCGCGGGCGGGGCGGGGTACCGGCGCTCCACGCGCGTACCCCACCTCGCCCATTCGCTGAATTCACATCTAAAATGCGCACGTCAGGGCCGCTCCAGAGCCGTAGCGCCCATTCGTACCGCCGGGACGAGGAGCCGCCCCCCATGGCCGAACACCCCGCCTACCCCGTAGGCCTCCGCCTCTCCGGCCGTCGCGTGGTCGTCCTCGGCGGCGGCCAGGTGGCCCAGCGCCGCCTGCCCGCGCTGATCGCGGCCGGCGCGGACATCGTCCTCGTGTCCCCCGAGGCGACCCCCTCGGTCGAGGCCATGGCGGACGCGGGCGAGATCACCTGGGTCGGGCGGCGGTACGAGGACGGCGACCTCGCCGAGGCCTGGTACGCCCTCATCGCCACCAGCGACCCCGAGGCCAACGCCGCCGCATCCGCCGAGGCCGAACGCCACCGCGTCTGGTGCGTCCGCTCCGACGACGCCGACCGGGCGACCGCCTGGACCCCGGCGACCGGCCACAGCGAGGGCGTCACCGTCGCCGTACTCACCACGCAGGCGCGCGGCCGCGACCCCCGGCACACCGCCGCCATCCGCGACGCGGTGGTGGAGGGCCTGCGCGACGGCACCCTGGTGGCGCCCCACCACCGCACCCGCACCCCCGGCGTCGCCCTGGTCGGCGGCGGCCCCGGCGACCCCGACCTCATCACCGTCCGCGGCCGCCGGCTGCTCGCCGAGGCGGACGTCGTCATCGCCGACCGGCTCGGCCCGCGCGACCTGCTCGCCGAACTCCCGCCGCACGTCGAGGTGATCGATGCGGCGAAGATCCCGTACGGCCGTTACATGGCCCAGGAGGCCATCAACAACGCGCTCATCGAGCACGCCAGGCAGGGCAAGTCGGTCGTACGGCTCAAGGGCGGTGACCCGTTCGTCTTCGGCCGGGGCATGGAGGAGGTCCAGGCGCTCGCCGAGGCGGGCATCCCGTGCACGGTGGTTCCCGGCATCTCCAGCTCGGTCTCGGTTCCGGGCGCGGCCGGCATCCCGGTCACCCACCGGGGCGTCGCCCATGAGTTCACCGTGGTCAGCGGCCATGTCGCCCCGGACGACGAGCGCTCCCTGGTGGACTGGCCGTCGCTGGCGAAGCTCACCGGCACGCTCGTGATCCTCATGGGCGTCGACAAGATCGGGAAGATCGCCGAGACGCTCGTCGCCCACGGCAAGTCCCCGAAGACGCCCGTGGCCCTGGTCCAGGAAGGTACGACGGCCGCGCAGCGCCGCGTCGACGCCACCCTCGCCACGGTCGCCGAGACGGTCCGTGCCGAGGACGTGAAGCCCCCGGCGGTCATCGTCATCGGCGAGGTCGTGACGGTCGGCCCATCGCCCCTCGCGTGATCACCCACGGCTTGATCACGCGTAACCCGGGGTAACACACTCGTTCCCAGCCGTTGGCAGCACACCCAGAGCAAGGCAGTATCACCCTGTGGCCGATCTCATCACCGTCGAGGATCCCGACGACCCGCGCCTGCGTGACTACACGGGCCTGACCGACGTCGAGCTGCGCCGCAAGCGCGAGCCCGCCGAGGGCCTGTTCATCGCCGAGGGCGAAAAGGTCATCCGCAGGGCCAAGGAAGCGGGCTACGAGATGCGCTCCATGCTGCTCTCGGCCAAGTGGATCGACGTCATGCGCGACGTCATCGACGAACTCCCGGCGCCCGTCTACGCGGTGACCCCGGAGCTGGCCGAACGGGTCACCGGGTACCACGTGCACCGCGGCGCCCTCGCCTCCATGCAGCGCAAGCCGCTGCCGACCGCCGCCGAACTGCTGCGCTCCGCCCGCCGGGTCGTCGTCATGGAGTCGGTCAACGACCACACCAACATCGGCGCGATCTTCCGCTCGGCGGCGGCCCTCGGCATGGACGCGGTCCTGCTGTCGCCCGACTGCGCCGACCCGCTGTACCGCCGCAGCGTCAAGGTTTCCATGGGCGCGGTGTTCTCGGTGCCGTACGCCCGCCTGGAGACCTGGCCCAAGGGACTGGAGTCGGTCCGCGAGGCCGGCTTCACGCTGCTCGCGCTCACCCCGGACGACAAGGCCCGCAGCCTCGACGAGGCCGCCCCGCACACGATGGACCGGGTCGCCCTGATGCTCGGCGCCGAGGGCGACGGGCTGTCCACACAGGCCCTGGTGGCCGCCGACGAATGGGTCCGCATCCCGATGTCCCACGGAGTCGACTCGCTCAACGTGGGCGCGGCCGCAGCGGTCGCCTTCTACGCGGTGGCCACCGGCCGCCCGCAGTCCTGACCCGCGCTCACTTCCCCGCGTCCCGGCGCGGGGCCCCCGCGTACCGGTCCGCCGCCGGCGCCTCGGCGGTCAGCGGCCGGTGCTGCGGCTGAGCGTGCTGCCGCTGCCCGCCGCCCAGCCCGCGCGCCGGGCCCTGGCAGCCCTGTGCCACCGCGATCCCGAGCGCCACGAGCAGCGTCACCACCACGAACACGAACAGCCGCTGCCGCAGCAGCCGTGGATTGGCCGGCCGTAGCCCGGTCCCCGTCGTACGCTGCGCCGGCCGCCCGGCACCGCCGCGCGGAGCGGGCCGGCCGCCGCTGCCGGAGCGCGGGCCTCCTGCCCGGGGCACCGGTGTCGCACGGGCCGTACCCGGCCGCGGGACCGCACCCGTACCGCGCGGTCCGCTGCCGCCCCGGGACACGGCACCGCCGCCCCGGGAGGGGACGCCGCCGCGCGGCAGCGGAGTGCCGGGAGCCGTGCGCCGCTGGGTGCGCTGCTGCTCGGGATAGGTGTCGACCAGCCGTCCCGTGGGCCGGTCCGCCTCCGCGGCGCGCGGCGCCGGCGGCCCTACGACACCGTCCAGGCCCTGCGCCTCCCGGGCGGCGATCTCCTTCAGCCGCAACGAGAGTTGCAGGGTGCTGGGCCGCTCGTCGGGGTCCTTCGCCAAGCAGGCCCGCACCAGCGGGGCGAGCGCGTCCGGTACGCCGTACAGCTGTGGCTCCTCGTGCACCACCCGGTACAGCATCACCTCGGAACTGCCGTGCCCGAAGGGCGAGTCACCGGTGGAGGCGTAGGCGAGGGTCGCGCCCAGCGAGAAGACGTCGGTCGCCGGCGTGACGGCCGCACCGCGCACCTGCTCGGGTGCGAGGAAGCCGGGGGAGCCTACCGCCGTGCCGACGTGGGTGAGCGTGGAGGCGCCGGTGGCCCAGGCGATGCCGAAGTCGATGATCCGCGGCCCCTTCGGGGACAGCAGGATGTTGGAGGGCTTCAGGTCCCGGTGGACGACCCCGGCCTCGTGCACCGCGACCAGGCCCTCGGACAGGGCCGCGCCGATCGCCGCGGCGTCGGCCGCGCCGAGCGGGCCCTCGTCGGCGACCTTGTCGTGCAGGGAGGGCCCGGGCACGTACTGGGTGGCGAACCAGGGCCGCTCGGCCTCCAGATCGGCCGCGACCAGCCGGGCCGTGCAGCCGCCCCTGATCCGCCGGGCGGCGGAGACCTCACGGGCGAACCGCGACCGGAACTCCTGGTCCTCCGCCAGGTCCGGGCGGATCACCTTCAGCGCGACCCGCTGCCCCTTCTTGTCGGAGCCGAGGTAGACCACGCCCATCCCGCCCGCGCCGAGCCGTCGGTGAAGCCTGAACGAGCCGACGACGCGCGGGTCCTCGCGCCTCAGGCGCATCATCGCCATGTTCATCCCCGCTGCCCGGTCCCTGTGACGTGGCACAGCTTACGTTTCCACGGCCGCCTGC
The DNA here is from genome assembly GCF_001636945.3 of Streptomyces sp. FXJ1.172. Taxonomy (NCBI): domain Bacteria; kingdom Bacillati; phylum Actinomycetota; class Actinomycetes; order Kitasatosporales; family Streptomycetaceae; genus Streptomyces; species Streptomyces sp. FXJ1.172. The sequence goes on from NZ_CP119133.2 coordinate 7,391,063, forward strand.
GCGCAGAGGCCGCGCCCTCCGGGCCGAACGGATTGTGCGGACGGCCTGTCCGAGGTGAAACACGGTCAGGAACCCCAGTTGTGCGGTGCCCTTGAACGGACCGTGCCTCCAACCGGTGCCCGGTATAAGGAGGTTGAGGCCACGACAGCCCGGACGACGCGGGTCCGTGCACCTTCCCCGACGGCACCGCGAACCGGCCGCAGGACCGTTTCCCGTACGAACACCGAAGCGGACACGACAGCCCTCCCACCCGTCATCGGAGTGATCGAAGTCACTCCTTGTCATGTCTCTCGACCGCGTGTGCTCCGGAAATGACGGGATACGGCGGACGCCCCCTCCGGGAAGACCCCGAGACCCGTCCCGGCGTCTCCACCCAGGGGAGTACGCCCCAGGTCATGGCTCATCCTCCGGGAGGCCCGGCAATCGGTACGAGGGCATGACGCCCGATGTGGGCCGCGCGCCTAGATTTGAGGGCAAGCGGCGGGTGCAGCACTCGTCCCCCGAGGTCAGACACCCGCCGCTCCGAGGACAACCGAATCGGTCAGGAGAGGGACCATGGCCCACACGGCACCGCGACGCACGACGTTCGCCACCCGCCGCACAGGGCGCCGCCACCCCTTGGTGGCGACACTCATGGCCCTTCCCCTGGCGGCCCTGCTCCTGCTCGTCTTCGACGGCTGGGACACAGTGGCCACACAGGCGTCGTCCGTGGGTGCGATGCTGGGGCGCTGAGCGGCGACCCCAGGCCCGGAAGAGCGGTCCGGGCGGGGACATCCATCCAGGAAACCCCGTGGGGACGGGGGTGCGGCGGACGGCACTGATGCCGGCGCAGCTGGGGAGCTGCGCCGGCATTGCGCCGTTTCGGAGCCCGGCATACCTGTGTCCTGCGTGCCGTCCCATGTGCCGGCTCATGTGTCCTGCTTGCGGTGCCGGGGTGACTGGTCGCGCAGTTCCGGCGTTTCCCGCGGTTCCCGTGCCCGCCGCAGCTCCGGGCGATCGTGTCACCGGGCCGGAGCCTGTACGCGGCGCAGCCGCGGTCGGCCGAGCCGCAAGCGCCGTTCCTGCCCGGCGCGGCGGCACCGCGCCGACGCGGGCGGACGGCCTGCCCGCCCCCAGCCGCAGCACCTGTGTCCAGCCCGCCGCGGCCGCGAAACCGTCGTACGCTCACCACCCTCGCACCGCTGACCTCCGAGGCATCCGTTGACCCTGCTCCCCGCGCTCATCGCCAAGGTGAAGGCCGCCGCCCACCCGCACCCCGGCGGAGCCGGTTGCACATGCCCCGCCACCGCGCTCGCGGACCGCCCCGACGCCACAGTCGTCCGGCACGACGACACCGTCGCGAAGGCCCACGCCCCCGGCACCGACCCCGCCGAGCTGACCCTCCGCCTGGCCACGGCCGCCCGCCTCCCGGACATCTTCCTGGCCCCGCTCGACCCGGCCCCCACCCTCCTGTACGACCGCCGGGTGACCTTGTGGCCCTACGGCACCCCCGTGGACCCCGGCGACCCCGGCGCGGCGCCCTGGGAAGCCGCCGCCACCCTCCTCGCCCGCCTGCACCGCACCTCCCCGCCCGCAGGCCTGCCCCCGATGCGCGGCCCGGCCAAGGCCGCCCGGGCCATCGCCCGGCTCCACGCGGCACTGCACGCCACAGCTCACGAGGCCGCCGGTCCCGCCCCCCGGGCTTCCGTCCCGGAGGCCCGGGCCGCCGGAGCCACTGCCCCCGAGGCCGCCCCCCGCGCGGCCGCCGCCCCCGTCCTGGCCGCCTGGGCCGCCCTGCCCGCCTGGGCCCGGGGTGAGGCGGCCATGCCCGGGGCGCCCGCCCTCTGTCACGGGGACCTGCACCTCGGTCAGCTCGTTCGTCATCCGGTGCCGGACGGACCCTGGCGGCTGATAGACGTCGACGACCTGGGTACCGGCGTTCCGGCCTGGGATCTCGCGCGGCCCGCCGCCTGGTACGCCTGCGGGCTCCTCCCGCCCGAGGCGTGGTCCCGCTTCCTCGACGCGTACCGCCGGGCCGGCGGCCCGGCCGTACCCGCGACCGGCGACCCCTGGCCCGCCCTGGACGTCCCGGCCCGCGCGCTCACCGTGCAGACGGCCGCCCTGGCACTCGGCAAGGCGCTCAAGGCGGACCGTCCGCTGGACGGGTTCGAGCAGGCGGTGATCGACGCATGTGCCCGAATGGTGCCGATTCCACACCAGTTGGCGCCCGGATTCACGGACTAGAAGGGTCATGAAGATCTTGGGGTTCTGGCCCCGCCGCGTGAGCGGCGGGGCCAGACTCGTTTCGTGGTGATGGGGGAATGGGCCGGGGAGACGGTCGGACCGGATGTGTGGGAGACCTGCCGGGAGTTGATCCCGGCGGGGAGTGTGTTCGCGTTTCTGGCCGAGCACCGTGGTGCGCTGTTTCCGGCTGAGATGTTCGCGGACATGTACCCGTCGGCGAACGGGCGGCCGAGCATGCCGCCGCAGATCCTGGCCGCGGCGATCACGCTGCAGGCCCTGCACGGGCTGTCGGACTTCGAGACGGTCCAGGAACTGCGGTGTGACCTGCGATGGAAGGCCGCCTGCGGACTCGGTCTGCATGACATGGCGTTCGATCCGTCGTTGCTGGCCTACTTCCGGCGCCGGCTATCGCGTTCGCCCCGGCCCAACCGGGTGTTCGAGGCGGTGCGGGAGGTCGTGAAGGCCACCGGCGTGCTGAAGGGCAAGCACCGGCGGGCTCTGGACTCCACCGTGCTGGACGACGCGGTCGCCACCCAGGACACCGTCACCCAGCTCATCGGCGCCGTCCGCGCGGTGATCCGCGAGGTCCCCGGGGTGGCGAGCCCGCGGTGCAGTGCACCGCGCATGACTACACCGATCCCGGCAAGCCCCGTATCGCCTGGAACGACGAACAGGCCCGCGCCGCACTCGTCGACGCTCTGGTCACCGACGCACTCAGGCTGCTGGGCCACCTGCCCGAGCAGGAACTGGGCGAGAAGGCGGCCAACGCACTCGGCCTGCTGGCCCTGGTCGCCGGGCAGGATGTCGAGCCGGCCGAGGACTCCGACGGCCGCGACGGACGCTGGCGCATCAGCCAGGGGACCGCTCCAGGCCGCGTCGTGTCCACCGTCGACCCCGAAGCCCGCCACATCCACAAGACCCGCACCCACCAGCAGGACGGATACAAAGCCCACCTGGCCATCGAGCCCGAGACCGGCTTATACACCGCCGTGGCTCTGCGGCCCGGCGCCGGAGCCGAGCACCACGAGGCCACCGTCGGCCTGGACCTGCTGGCCGACGAGGAGAACCCGGTGGACGCCTTCGGCGACACCGCCTACTCCGCCGGCGACACGCGCCAAGCCCTCCACCAGGCGGGACACCGGCTGTTCTTCAAACCCGCCCCGCTACGGCCCGCCGTCCCCGGCGGCTTCACCCTGGACGACTTCACCATCAACACCACCGCCGCCCTCGTGACCTGCCCCGCCGGGCACACGGTCCCCCTGTCGGACCCCGGCGGACAGCACCACCAGCGCAAGGCCGCCTTCAAGGACCTGTGCACCCGATGCCCGCTGCGTGAGCGGTGCACCAAGGCCAAGGCCGGCCGCATCCTGACCATCCGCCCCCACCACGACCTCCAGGCCGCGGCCCGCCACCAAGCCGCCACCGACCCGGACTGGCAAGCCGACTACCGGCGCTGGAGACCACCGGTCGAACGAGCCGTCGCCTGGCTCGTCCAGCACGGCAACCGCCGCCTGCGCTACCGCGGAACCATCAACAACAACACCTGGCTCCACACCCGAGCCGCCGCCCTCAACCTCCGCCGACTGATCAACCTCGGACTCACCCACACCGGCGGCCGCTGGCAACTCGCCCCGCCAACCGCATAGCAACAGGGGCTGCCCGGCCTCCGGCCGGACAGCCCCCCACCAAGATCTTCATGAGGCTTCTAGGCTGCAACCACCCGGGGCCCCACGGAGTCTGTCCCGGGGAAATGCCAAGCAGGATCGAACGGCGAGGAGTTGAGCCGACGATGCATTGTCCGAAGTGCCATGCGCCGATGCACACCTACAACCGCAGCGGCGTCCAGATCGAGCAGTGCAGTGGCTGCCGCGGCATCTTCCTCGACTACGGCGAGCTGGAGGCGCTGACCCAGCTGGAGGCCCAGTGGTCCAAGCCCGTCCCGCCGGTGCCGCCCGCCCCGCAGGGCTACCCGGCCCCGCCCGCGCCCGCCTGGGGCGCCCCGCACGGCGGTCACCACGGCGGCCACGGGCACTACGACCATCACGGTCACCACGGTCACAAGAGCTGGGCCCACATGCTCTTCTCCAGCTGAGCCGGCTGAGTCCACGAAGAAGCCCCCGGCCGTACGAGACGGCCGGGGGCTTTCCGGTGTGTGGACGATACTGGGATTGAACCAGTGACCTCTTCCGTGTCAGGGAAGCGCTCTCCCGCTGAGCTAATCGTCCGCAGGCTGTGACGTGAACGTCACAGTCGGTGCGCGATACTGGGATTGAACCAGTGACCTCTTCCGTGTCAGGGAAGCGCTCTCCCGCTGAGCTAATCGCGCGGGTGGGGACCTTCGAGAAGACCCGAGGATCTTGCGAGAAGATCCAGTGGACGATACTGGGATTGAACCAGTGACCTCTTCCGTGTCAGGGAAGCGCTCTCCCGCTGAGCTAATCGTCCTTGGAGGTGGAGACGGGATTTGAACCCGTGTAGACGGCTTTGCAGGCCGTTGCCTCGCCTCTCGGCCACTCCACCAGGAGTGTAGGGGATCGGGATGATCCCTACTTCCTTCGAGCGGACGACGAGGCTCGAACTCGCGACCTCAACCTTGGCAAGGTTGCGCTCTACCAACTGAGCTACGTCCGCTTGTCGTTTCGGTCCGCTTCCGCGTCCCGGCGACGTGTTGAACTCTAGCGGATTCCCGGGCCAGCACAAAAACGCGTTTGTGCAGCGTGCTGCGGTGCCCCGGACGGAGGACGTGGTCAGGGCCCCCTCGGGGACATCCCGGAGCCGCCTTTCGGACACCCGTCCTAGACTCGTCCACGTGCCTCACCACCCTTCCCGTCCGCCTGCTCTGGCCCGCTTCGGCGACCGCCTCGCCACCGGCCTGCTGGACGTCACGAGCGACCCGGCCGCCCTGGACTCCGACGGCTTCTGGGCCGTCTGCGCGGACTTCGAGGGCCGGCTGACCTGCGCCCGCTTCGCGGACGTACGCGAGGAGCCGGTGCCCGCCCCGGTGCCGGGCGGCTGGCGCGGCCCGGCGGCGGAGGAGTGGACCTCCTCCCTGGACCACCGGGCGTACACGGCGGCCGTCGGCCGCATCCGGGCGCACATAGCGGCCGGCGAGGTCTACCAGGCCAATCTCTGCCGGGTGCTCAGCGCGCCCGTGGACCCCGACGCCGACGTGGACGCCCTGACCGCCCTGCTGGCCCGCGGCAACCCTGCGCCGTACGCCGGGACGATCCGGCTGCCGGAACACGGCGTGGAGATCGCCACCGCCTCGCCCGAGCTGTTCCTGCGCCGCCGCGGCCGGGTCGTGGAGTCGGGGCCGATCAAGGGGACCGGACGCACGGAGGCGGACCTCCTGGAGAAGGACTACGCCGAGAACGTGATGATCGTGGACCTGGTCCGCAACGACATGGGGCGCGTGTGCGCCACCGGCAGCGTGACCGTCCCCGATCTGTGCGCCGTGGAGAAGCACCCCGGCCTGGTCCACCTCGTCTCCACCGTCCGCGGCGAGCTGCGCGACGCGGCCGGCTGGCCGGAACTGTTCACGGCCGCCTTCCCGCCCGGCTCGGTGACCGGCGCGCCCAAGTCGAGCGCCCTGAGGATCATCGAGGCCCTGGAGACCGCTCCGCGCGGGCCGTACTGCGGCGGCATCGGCTGGGTCGACGCCGACCGGGGCACGGGCGAGCTGGCCGTCGGCATCCGTACCTTCTGGATCGACCGGCCGGGCGACGGCACGGCGCTGCTGCGCTTCGGCACCGGCGCCGGCATCACCTGGGGATCGGACCCCGAGGGGGAGTGGCGGGAGACCGAGCTGAAGGCGTCCCGGCTGCTCGCGGTAGCGTCGGGGGCGTACGAGGCGAGCGGAGGGGTGTACGCATGAGGATCTGGCTGGACGGCGGACTGCGGGACCTGGAGTCCGCCACCGTCTCCGTCTTCGACCACGGGCTGACGGTCGGCGACGGCATCTTCGAGACGGTGAAGGCGGTCGACGGCAGGCCGTTCGCGCTCACCCGTCACCTCGACCGGCTGACCCGCTCGGCCCACGGCCTCGGCCTGCCCGACCCCGACCACGACGAGATCCGCGAGGCCTGCGCGGCCGTGCTGGAAGCCAACCCGATGCCGTTCGGCCGGCTGCGGATCACCTACACCGGCGGCCACGGCCCGCTCGGCTCCGACCGCGGCGAGCACGGCCCGACCCTCGTGGTCGCCCTCGGCGAGACCACCCGCCGTCCGGACACCACCGCCGTGATCACCGTCCCGTGGACCCGCAACGAACGCGGGGCCCTGACCGGCCTGAAGACCACCTCGTACGCGGAGAACGTCGTCGCGCTGGCCCGCGCCCACCAACACGGCGCCTCCGAGGCGCTGTTCGGCAACACGGTCGGACAGCTCTGCGAGGGCACCGGGTCCAACGTCTTCGTCGTCCTGGACGGCGAGATCCACACCCCGCCGGTCGCCTCCGGCTGCCTGCCCGGCATCACCCGAGCCCTGGCGGTCGAGTGGACGGGCGCCCGGGAGACCAGCCTTCCGCTGGACGTCCTCGAGCGCGCCGACGAGATCTTCCTGACCTCCACCCTGCGCGACATCCAGGCCGTGCACCGCGTCGACGACCGCGAACTGCCCGCCGCCCCGGGCCCGGTGACCGCCAAGGCGATGCAGATCTTCGGCGAGCGGTCCGGGGACGACCTGGACCCCTGAGCCGGGCCTGCGGGGGCCCGGCGCCCGGTACCGGAAAACGGGCTGACTCGACGGCCGGCCGCGGGTAGAACACCGGTGATGACCACGACCCTGCGGCCGACCGAGCCGCTCCAGCACAACGCCGACGGCACCCGTTCGCGCCGCTACCAGGTGTGCGTGAACAGCCGCCCCGTAGGCGAGATACACCTCGGCACCTCGCCGTCCCTCGGCGACTCCGTGGCACGCGTCATCGATCTGCGGATCGCCGAGCCGGACCGGCGGCGCGGCCGGGGCGCGGTGGCCGCGCTCGCCGCCGAGGAGGTCGCGCGCGGCTGGGGCTGCACACAGATCGAGACCCTCGTCCCCGCCTCGGCAGACATCGCCCTGCGGCTGTTCGGCACCCTCGGCTACACCCCGCGCAACCGCGGCATGGAGAAGCGGCTCGGCACCACCCCGCCCGAACTGCCGCCGGGCAGCCGGGCGCGGTCCATGACCGAGGCCGAGTTCGAGGTCTGGCGGGCGTACGAGAGCGAGCACTACGCCCGCGTGTGGATCGAGCTGGGACTCCCGGAGGCCGCCACCCGCGCCCGCGTCCGGGAGGGCCACGCGAAACTGTTGCCGCACGGGCTCCACACGGAGGGCATGCTGTTCAGCGTCCTGGAGCACGAAGGAGTGCAGGTGGGTACCCTCTGGGTGGCCCTCCAGGGCGACAAGGCGTTCGTGTTCGACGTGAAGACGGACGACGCCCATCGCGGCCGGGGGCACGGCCGTACGCTCATGCTCCTGGCGGAGCGCCAGGCGGCGGAGGCCGGGCGGACAATCCTCGGACTCAACGTCTTCGCCGGCAACACCCCGGCCGAGCGGCTGTACGAGTCACTCGGCTACGAAACGGTGGTCCACGCCCTCGCCAAGCCCCTGCTGTAGGGCTCGGGCCGCAGGGCTCACGCGCCCTGGCCGCCCAGCAGCCGGTCGGCGATCTCCTCGATGCGCTCGCGCAGGCCCTCCTGGCTCTTGCCGCCGTCCAGGCGTTCGCCGCCGATGACGTACGTCGGGGTGCCGGTCACCCCGATGGCCTTGCCCTCCGCCTGGTCGGCGTCCACGATCAGGATGTGCCGGCCGTCGATCAGCGCGGTGTCGAACTCCTCGGCGTCGAGCCCGAGTTCGCGGGCCATCTCGACCAGGAAGGGCTCCCCCTCGCGGTCCAGCTCCTCGACCCGCTCCAGCACGGCCTCCACGTACGGCCAGCCGGCGCCCTGCTCCAGCGCCTCCTCGGCGGCCTGGGCGGCGGCGAAGGAGTGCTTGTGCTTCTCCAGCGGGAAATGCCGCAGCCGCAGCTCCAGCCGGTCGCCGTAGCGGGCGCGCAGGGCGCGGATGTCGTCCAGGGCCGTACGGCAGTCGGGGCACTGCAGCTCGCACCAGACGTCGAGAACGAGGGCGTCGGCGCGCGCGGGGGAGGAGTCGCTCATGCGGCCCAGTCTTCCAGGCCGGACCCGGCCGACCCAATCGGGACGGTACGGCACTCCAGTAGGAGGCGACCCGGAGATGTCCCTGATGTCCGCCGAGGGCATGGCATCGCGGGGACGGGGCGGTGCAGGATGGAAGGGACGAGGTGCGCCGGCCCGGCGTGCCGCGTGCTGATCATTGCGTGTGTCCCACCGTTTCCTGTGTTCCGCCTTCCACCCGACCGAGCCCGCCAGGAGGACCGGATGATTGCCGAGACCGTCTGCTCCGCCGCGTCCGCGGCAGGCCTGGGCATCGCGGTGGTCACGGCCTACCGCAAGCGTTTCCTGGCGGCGGCCCGCATCGCGGCCTACGCGCTGGTGCCGGTCGGCCTGGTGATGACCGGGGTCGTCGGCTGGATCGCGGACACCGCCTTCAGTCCCACCGCCTGGGCGGGCTTCGGGGTGCTGGGCGTGGCCTGGCTGATCTTCGCGGGCACCCGCGCGGTCGAGCGCCGGCGCGGCGGGACCCGTGCCGAGCGCAGAGCGGCCCGCGGCGCAGCGGCCGACGCCGTGGCTCCCACGGCCTCTGCCCCCTCCCTGGGCCCGGGGAAGCGGCAGGCGACCGGATCCGCCACCGCCCCGCGCGCCACAGGCTCCGCCGACGACTTCAGCGACATCGAGGCCATCCTCAAGAAGCACGGCATATGACGGTCGCACGGCAGGGGCGGCGGCGTAAGGGCACGTCGGACCGCCTGGACTGAAGCGACACAGTCCGTCACGGGCGCGTCCGGATCCGTTCACAACCCGAAGCAAGTCGGACGGGACGGCGCGGAATAGGGCAACTCCCGCACGCAGGTGGCGTGTTGATCGCGTACGAGGCTACTCCTGCGCCATGATCTCCCGCGAGATGCTGGACACGACACAGAGCGAGGCCGCGCCGCCGAAGGACGAGCCGCGCGGGTGCCTCTTCGCCCTATCCCAGCCACCGCTGATGATCTTCCTTGCGGTGATCGGGTGTCTGCTCCTCATGGCTGCGCTGCACGACCTGCTGTTGCTGTGAGCCGTACGCGTCCGTCCCGGCGCCACCCGCCGGGACAGACGTCGGTCCGGTCCTGCCGGGCGTCTCGAATCCGCGCCAGGGCCCCGCTGCCGCGCGGCCGGTCAGCCCGTCGCCTCCTTGCGCCGGGCCCGGTAGGCGGCCACATGCAGCCGGTTTCCACAGGTGCGGCTGTCGCAGTAGCGGCGCGAGCGGTTGCGGGAGAGATCGACGAAGGCGTGCCGGCAGTCCGGTGCCTCGCAGCGCCGCAGCCGCTCCTGCTCCCCGGCCACCACGAAGAAGGCGAGTGCCATCCCGCAGTCGGCGGCGAGATGGTCGGCCACGGAGGCGCCCGGCGCGAAGTAGTGCACATGCCAGTCGTAGCCGTCGTGGTCCGTCAGGCGCGGGGTGGTGCCGGCCGCGGCGACCAGTTCGTTGATCAATCCTGCGGCGGACTTGGCCTCCGGGGCCGCGAAGATCGCCGCGAAGCGCCCCCGGACCCTGCGCACCGCCGAGAGGTCGAACTCCGACAGCGCACCCACATCGCTGATTTCGTGCTTTCGTACGAAATCAGCGAGAGCCGGGACGTCGGGCAGTCCGTCCGCCGCCGCGCCTTCCTCCGGCGCGGTGTTCACCAGGTCGACCACGGTGTCGAGGGCGCACCGGGTGTCGTGGGTGATCAGCACGTTTCGCTCCCTGGCCTGGGGGTCGGGCCTCGCCCGCCGATGCTGGCCGATGGTAGCGACAAGCGCGCCCACCCGGGGGGCCCGTACCCGACCTCGACTGCCCGGAGAACGCCTTTGCGCCCGGCAGAGTTCCCGGATCCGCCCGCTCCCCGCAGGGGCCGGCACAGGCCGACGCCGCCCCGTGAACGCTCACGGTGACGGCGCCGGGCTGTGCCGTATGCGGTTGTCCTGGCCCGAGCCGTCTCCCCGAGTGGACGGCGCCGGGCTGCTTTCGATGGCCGCGGCCTAGCTTTCCGCCAGGATGTGCGACAGCTCCTGATCCAGATCGAAGTGCCGGTGTTCCGTGCCGGGCGGCACGGCGGCGTCGGTTCGCTTCAGGAAGGACTCCAGGGCCCGCGCCGGGGCCTCGAGCAGGGCCTCCCCCTCCGGGGAGCTGAGGGCGATGCAGACGACGCCCTGGCCATGACTGCGCGATGGCCAGACGCGGACGTCTCCGGTGCCGGTGGGCCGGTGCAGCCCCTCGGCGAGGAGGTCGCGGGCGAACACCCACTCGACGGTTTCCTCGGCTCCGGTGTGGAAGGTGGCGTGCACGGCGTAGGGGTCGGCCGTGTCGTACCGCAGGCCTGCGGGGACAGGCAGGGAGGACTCGCTCGACACAACGAGGCGCAGGTGCAGCTCGCAGCTGACCGTGGTGTTCATAAGCGCCAGGGCCTTTCGCTCAGTGTGCGCTCGGGGATTCGCACGTCGGCGAAATCGACATGCCACCTACGGTGCCGTTGTAAACCCCTCTGAGGGTTTTGCGTGTCTTTACGTAACTCTTCCGGCCGAGAACTCGTACCAGACCTACGACCATTCCGGTGACCCGATTCACTCCGGTAGGGTTTGTCTGTATGAATACGGGGAGTGACGAGCCGGGCGAGGCCGCTGTGGCAGCCGGCAAGGCGCCGGCGGACCCGGGGGCGAGGGGCCGGGGTGCCGGGCAGGAGGCCGGGGACGGGCTCGGTTCCCGCGCGCCCGAATTCATCAAGTCCCGCCGTGTCCTGCATATGAGCTGGCAGGCCGGCGTCTTCGTGGTCGGCCTCGCTGTCGTCGTCACGGGCATCGTCATGCTGCCGCTGCCGGGACCCGGCTGGGTGGTGATCTTCGCCGGCATGGCGATCTGGGCGACCGAGTTCGTCTGGGCCCAACTCATGCTCCGCTGGACCAAACGCAAGGTCACCGAGGCGGCCCAGCGGGCCCTCGATCCCAAGGTGCGCCGGCGCAACATCATGCTGACCGCCATTGGGCTGACGATCGCAGCGGCGCTGGCCGGGACCTACCTGTTGAAGTTCGGCGTCGTCATGCCGTGGAAGATCAAGGATCAGTAACCGAGCGCCGCCGCCGCGGGTGTCCGCCGGCCCGCCGCTGGTCGGAAGCACCGCCTGACATGGGGTAATGTTCTCCCTGCGCCCGGGCGATTAGCTCAGTGGGAGAGCGCTTCGTTCACACCGAAGAGGTCACTGGTTCGAACCCAGTATCGCCCACCCGGACCGACGGCCCACCTGCGAAACAGCAGGTGGGCCGTCGGCGTGTGCACCGGCTTCCGGCACGAGAAGGGCGTGGTGCGAGGGCGCCGGTTTTGCCGGACCGGCAACAAGCCTCGTGCCCGGCGGGCGGCGCGCAGGATCATCGGGCCAGGCGCCGCGATCACCGGCACAGCGACCCGGCAGGCGCCGCGCAGGCCTCACCGGTCCCGCCCGCCAAACCCCTCAGGAGCCCCCGTGCCCCAGCTTCCGACCGCCGCCCCTGACCGCACCCACCGCCTGGTCCCCTCGCCCGCCGGGCGGATCCACCTCGTGGAGCAGGGGCGCGGCCCGCTGGTGCTGCTCGTGCACGGGTTCCCGGAGTCCTGGTACTCCTGGCGTCATCAGTTGCCGGCGCTGGCCGCCGCCGGCTACCGCGCGGTGGCCCTCGACGTCCGCGGCTACGGCCGTTCGTCCAGGCCGGCGGCCGTGGACGCGTACCGGATGCTCGACCTCGTCGCGGACAACGTCGCCGTGGTGGAGGCCCTGGGGGAGGAGCCCGCGGTGGTGGTCGGCCACGACTGGGGCGCGTCGATCGCCGCCGCCTCCGCCCTGACCAGGCCGGACGTATTCCGCGCCGTGGCCCTGCTGAGCGTCCCGTACACCCCGCCCGGCGGCCCGCGCCCCAGCGAGGTCTTCGCACGGATGAGCGGGAACGCCGGCGACGGCCACAGCGGTGGCGGCGGTGAGGGTGCGGACAGCAGGGACGGCTCGGTCTCCGAGGAGTTCTACGTCTCGTACTTCCTCCGCCCCGGCCGGGCGGAGGCGGAGATCGAACCCGATGTGCGCGGCTGGCTCGCGGGCTTCTACGCGGCCCTGTCCGCGGACACCATGCCCGCACCCGGCGCCCCCGACCCGCACTTCGTCGCCCGTGGCGGCACCCTGCGGGAACGCTTCCCCACCGGCCCGCTGCCGGGCTGGCTGGGGGAGTGTGACCTCGACGTCTTCGCCGGGGAGTTCGAGCGGACGGGCCTGACCGGGGCGCTGAACCGGTACCGGAACATGGACCGGGACTGGGCGGACCTGGCCGGCTACGAGGGCGCCCCGATCACGCAGCCGTCGCTGTTCGTCGCCGGGGCCCTGGACGCCTCGCTCGCCTGGCTGGCGGATGCGGTCAAGGCCTTCCCCGAAACCCTGCCCGGCCTGCTCGGCTCGCACGTCCTCGACGGTTGCGGCCACTTCGTCCAGCAGGAACGCCCCGAGGAGACGAACCGGATCCTGCTGACCTGGCTCGCCAACCTGACCAGCTGAACACGCCCCCCGACCGCACTCCGCCTCACCTGCACCAACAGCCCGCAGCCGGAGTGTGCGCCCCCGCGCCCCGCGAGAAAATCCTGTCCGAATCATTGACGCACCCCTGGCCCCTCCGTACCTTGTGCCAGCAAGCGCTTACTTGAAACGATTCATGGCGAGCGGCGACGACGCTGCGGGGAGGGCCCGACTGTGGGAACCAGCAGGAATCCTGAGAGGCGTACGATCCTGAAGGCGGCCGGGGCGTCGGCCGCCGCGCTAGGGCTCACCGCGGTGACCGGCTGCGGCGGCGGAAGCGGTTCAGGGAACGGAACGGTGACGATCCGTTACTCCTGGTGGGGTGCCGAGGAGCGGGCGAAGAAGATCAACCAGACCATCACCCTCTTCGCGAAGAAGTACCCGAAGATCAAGGTCAAGACGGACTTCCAGACGTACGAGTCGTTCTGGGAGAAGTTCCAGACCCAGGCCGCCGGCGGAAATCCTCCGGATGTTTTCCAAAACGCCGTCACTTTTCTTCGGAAGTACGACAAGCGCGGAATTCTGCTCGATCTCAACTCCCAGGTGCAGGCTGGAAATCTGAGCCTGGATCACTTCCGGGACGGCGTCACGAAGGTCGGCGAGGTCGACGGCAAGCAGCTCGGAATTCCCGTCGGCTCCAACACCATGGCGCTCGTCATCGACGAGAAGGTCTTCCAGAAGGCGGGCGTCGAGCCGCACGCCGGCTGGACCTGGGACGACTACTTCAAGGCGTTGAAGACGATCCACGACAAGACGAAGGTTCCCGGGGACACCGGCTACTTCACGATCATGTATCTCTACGACCTCTACCTCCGCCAGAACGGCAAGGCGTTCTTCACCAAGGACGGACTCGGCTTCGACCAGGCCGATCTGACGGAGTGGTGGACCGACGGCTACAACCGCGTCAAGGCGGGCATCGTCACCGACCCGAAGGTCGTCCAGCAGGACAAGCCCAAGTCCTCGCTCTCCGCCGGACACGGCGCCTCGGAGTTCACCTGGGACAACTTCACCGTCCGCTACTCGGCGGAGGGCAGCAGCACGTACGGCCTCGCTCCGATCCCGACCACGGACGGCAAGCAGACGGGCCAGTACCTCGCCTCCCTGATGCTCAGCGCCTCCTCCCACACCTCCCACCCGAAGGAGGTCGCGCAGTTCATCGACTTCATGTGCCACGACCCCGAGGTCGGCAGGATCATGGGCTACGACCGCGGCATCCTCGCGAGCACCGAGCAGTACGGCGCGTTCAAGCCGGCCGACGAGGTGAACAAGGAGATCGCGCAGTACGAGGTGGACACCGCCAAGGCCGGCGTCCTCGGCACGATCACCCCGCACCCCTCCGGTGCCGACACCGTCGAGGCCTCCTTCCTGCGCATCGGCGGCGACCTCGGACAGGGCAAGACGAAGGTCTCCGACGCGGTGAAGCAGTTCTTCACCGAGTCCGAGGCCGCCTTCCAGGCCTGAGGGGAACCATGCCGTGACGCTCGTCAAGGACTCCGTGCCCGCCGCCCGCAAGACACGCCCGGCCGCCTCCGCCACCACGGGGCGGCCCGGCCGCCGCCGCGAGAACCTCGCCGGCTACCTCTTCATGTCCCCGTGGATCGCGGGCTTCCTGCTGCTGACCGCGGGCCCGATGGTCGCCTCGCTGTACTTCGCCTTCACCGACTACAACCTCTTCAACGCCCCGAAGTGGGTCGGGCTCGACAACTTCACCAGGATGTTCGACGACCCCCGCTGGCAGAAGTCGGTGGAGGTGACGGCCAAGTACGTGATCATCGGCACCCCGCTGAAGCTGCTGCTCGCCCTCGGGGTGGCCCTCCTGCTCGCCCAGAGCCGTCGCGGCCAGGCCTTCTACCGTGCCGCCTTCTACGCCCCCTCGCTGATCGGCGCGAGCGTCTCGGTCGGCTTCGTGTGGCGGTCGCTGTTCTCGGACGGCGCGATCGTGGACCGTACGCAGTCCTTCTTCGGCTGGCACGTCGGCGGCTGGGTCGGCAACGCCGACTGGGTGCTGTACTGCCTGGTCGCGCTGACGGTGTGGCAGTTCGGCGCGCCGATGGTCATCTTCCTGGCCGGGCTGAAGCAGGTGCCGGGGGAGCTGTACGAGGCCGCCGAGATGGACGGCGCCGGACCCTTCCGGAAGTTCTGGAACATCACCCTGCCGATGATCTCCCCGGTGCTCTTCTTCAACGTGCTCCTGGAGACCATCCACTCCTTCCAGATCTTCGGCTCGGCGTACGTCGTCTCCAACACCTACTGCGGACCGGCCGACGCCACGCTCGTCTACACCTGCTACCTCTACCAGCAGGGCTTCAAGAACGCCCAGATGGGCTTCGCCTCCGCCATGGCCTGGATGCTGCTGCTCGCCGTGGCCCTGGTGACGGCCGTCCTCTTCTGGTCCCAGAAGAAGTGGGTGCACTACGAGGAGGACACCCGATGAGCGCCACCACGACGACCAAGTCCCCCCTGCAGGCCCGTCGGCGCACCGGCTCCCTCGCCTGGCACCTCGGCGCCCTGCTGATCCTCGCGGTCATCCTGTACCCGGTGGTCTGGGTGATCGGCGCCTCCTTCAAACCCAGCAAGGACATCATCAACAGCCTCACGCTGTTCCCGTCCCACCCGGTCCTGAGCAACTTCAAGGGGCTCGCCGACGGCATCGCGGACGTCCGGATCTGGACGTTCTTCCAGAACTCCCTCTTCTACGCCGGCGGTGCCGTCGTCGGCGTGCTCATCTCCTGCTCGCTGACCGCGTACGCCTTCGCCCGCATCCGGTTCGCCGGCCGCAACGTGCTCTTCTCGCTGATGATCGGCACGCTGCTGCTGCCGTACCACGTGCTGCTGATCCCGCAGTACGTGATGTTCCAGAAGCTGGGCTGGGTCAACACCTATGTCCCGCTGCTGATCGGCAAGTACCTGGCCACGGAGGCCTTCTTCGTCTTCCTCATGGTGCAGTTCATGCGGAACCTGCCGAAGGAACTGGACGAGGCCGCCCGGCTCGACGGCTGCGGGCACCTGCGCATCTACTGGTCGATCGTGCTGCCGCTGTCCCGGCCCGCACTCATCACCAGCGCGATCTTCACCTTCATCAACGCCTGGAACGACTTCATGGGCCCGCTGATCTACCTCAACGAGCCGGGCAAGTACACGGTCTCGCTCGGCCTGATGATGTTCCGCGACTCCGACGGCGTCGCCGCCAACTACGGCGGGATGATCGCGATGTCCCTGGTCGCGCTCCTGCCCGTGCTGCTGTTCTTCCTCGCCTTCCAGCGCTATCTGATCGACGGGATGGCGACCTCCGGACTGAAGGGGTGAGGCGGGCCATGGCCCAGGCACGGGTGAGGCCGCGGGGGGAAGCGGCGTTCGCGGAGCGGTTCGCCGTCTTCGCCGAGTGTCTGCTGACCGGCGTGTGGATCGCGGTGGCCTGTCTGGGGTTGGTGACCTACCCGGCCGCCTTCGCCGCCGGCGCCCGGCATCTGCGCCGCCGTACCGGCCATCGGGCCGGCGGCCTGCGGGAGTTCGCCGCCGACTTCCGCGCCGCCCTGCGCGGGGGCTGGGCGGTCGGGCTCGCCGGCTGGGCGGCCGCGGCCCTGGCCTGGCTGGAGGTGCAGGCCGTACGCGCCGGGCTGCGCGCGGCGGCCGTCTGGGCCCCGGGCGAGCGCTGGCGGACCCTGCTCGCCGAGGCCGGCCGCCGTACCGTCCGCGACCCCGCCGGATCCTTCCTGCTCGTCGGCGGAGCGGTCCTCATCTGCTGTTCCGCCCTGCTCATCGCCCCGCTGGCGGTGCCTGTGCTCGGGGCCGTCACGGCGGCGGCCGTCGCCGTGGAGGAGCGGTACCGGCGCCGCTGACCTGCCTCAAGGCCGGTGCCATGGGCGCCGCGCCTCTCTGTCATGCCCCTGATCAGTCACTCTGTGGAAGGAAGGCCATGTCTCCCATCCCCCGCAGGTCCCTCCTCAAGGCGGCCGCCGTCGCCGGAGCCGCCGCGCCGTTCAGCTGGGCCCTGGGGGCCAGGGACGCCGAGGCCGCGCCGAGAGCCGCGGCCGGCGGAGCCGGCCCCGTGACCCTGGACTGGCTGGAGGGCGGCGGCCTCGGCGCCGCGCCCGGCTCCACGGTCGGCGTGCCCTGGCCCATGGGCGCCTACCAGGAGGACCAGGCCTTCGCGCTCACGGACGCCGCCGGCAAGGACGTCCCCGTCCAGACCTGGCCGCTCGCCTACTGGCCCGACGGCTCCCTCAAGTGGACGGCCCATGCGGTGAGTTCGGGCAACGGCAAGCTCACGCTCACCGCGGGCACACCTGCCGAACCCGCGCAGAAGGTGACCGTCGACAAGAGCGGCGGCACCATCGACGTCTCCACCGGCGTCATCACCGCGAAGATCGGCAAAAACGGCTCCACGCTGATCAAGTCCGTCACCCGGGGGCCGGCGGAGATCGCCAGGAACGGGCGCCTCGTCCTGATCCGCCAGCCGGAGACCGAGGACGAGGACCAGGGCACGGTGAGGACCGAGCGCTTCGACGGCGCCATCGGCTCCGTCACCGTGGAACAGGACGGCCCGGTCCGCGCGGTCGTCCGGATCGACGGCAAGCACCGCAAGGGCGCCCGCAGTTGGCTGCCGTTCTCGATCCGCCTGTACTTCTACGCCGGCGCCGACTCCTTCCGCATGGTGCACACCATCACCTACGACGGCACCCAGGAACCCGGCAAGGCCTCCGGCGACTTCATCCGCGGGCTCGGCGTCCGCTTCTCCGTGCCGATGCGCGACGCGGCGTACGACCGGCACATCCGCATCGGCGGCGAGGGCACCGGACTGCTGCGCGAGGCCGTCCAGGGGATCACCGGCCTGCGCCGCGACCCGGGCGCGGCCGTGCAGAGCGCCCAGTACGAGGGCCGGAAACTGCCCGACCCGTCCACCTGGGACCAGCGCGTCAGCACGCGCCTGCAGTACATCCCGCACTGGGGCGACCACACCCTCGCCCAGCTCTCCGCCGACGGCTTCACCGTCCGCAAGCGCACCAGGAAGGGCTACGGCTGGATCGCCGCCGGCGGCGGCAAGCGGGCCTCCGGCTTCGGCTACGTCGGCGGCGCGAGCGGCGGACTCTCCTTCGGGCTGCGCGACTTCTGGGAGAAGTTCCCGGCCCAGCTCGACATCCGCGACGCCCACACCGAGGAGGCCACCGTCACCCTGTGGCTCTGGTCCCCCGAGGCCCAGCCGATGGACCTGCGCTTCTACCACGACGGCATGGGCCAGGACACCTACGCCAAGCAGCTCGAGGGCCTCAACATCACCTACGAGGACTACGAGCCCGCCTTCGGCACCCCCTACGGCATCGCCCGCACCTCCGAACTCCTCTTCTGGGCCAACGACTCGACCCCGGCCGCCGACGTCCTGGCCGGGCAGGCCGAAGCCGTACGCGTCCTGCCCCAGCTCGCCGCCCCGCCGCGGCAGCTCATCGGGGCCAAGGTCTTCGGCCCCGGCCTGTTCTCCGAGCCGGACCGCTCCACCGCCGCCAAGGCGAAGATCGAGGACCACCTCGACTTCCTCTTCACCTACTACAAGGACCAGGTGGAGCAGCGCCGTTGGTACGGCTTCTGGGACTACGGCGACTTCATGCACACCTACGACACCGTGCGCCACCAGTGGCGGTACGACGTCGGCGGCTACGCCTGGGACAACTCCGAGCTGTCGCCCGACCTGTGGCTCTGGTACGCGTACCTGCGCTCCGGCCGCTCCGACCTCTTCCGCTTCGCCGAGGCGCTCACCCGGCACACCGGCGAGGTCGACGTCTACCACCTCGGTGACTGGGCGGGCCTCGGCACCCGGCACGGCGTGCAGCACTTCGGCGACAGCGCCAAGCAGCAGCGCATCGCCAACACCACCTACCGGCGCTTCTACTACTTCCTCACCGGCGACGAACGCGTCGGCGACCTGATGCACGCCAACGTCGACTCCGACGAGACCTTCCTCGTCCTCGACCCGCAGCGCAAGGTCCGCACCGGCCCCTACACCCCCGACCGGCACGCCCTGTCGATCGGCTTCGGCACCGACTGGAGCGGCCTGGTGTCGGCCTGGCTGACCGAGTGGGAACGCAAGGGCCCCAAGTGGGAGAAGGCCAAGGCGCGCGTGCTGTCCACGATGGAGGGCATCGCCGCCCAGCCCAACGGCTTCGTCCAGGGCAGCGGGCTGTACGACCTCGACACCGGCAAGTTCGCCGTCGACGACAAGCCGGTGGTGTCCGTCTCCCACCTGTCGGCGGTCTTCGGTCTCAACGAGCTGTGCGCCGAGCTGATCCACCTGGTCGACATGCCCGGGTTCAAGGAGGCCTACCTCGACTACTGCCGCTATTTCAACGCCACCAAGGCCGAACAGAAGGCCCGCTACGGCACCGACTTCGGCAACCTGCTGCTCTTCCAGGGCCACTCGCGCCTCGACGCCTACGCCGCCGTACAGACCGGCGACGCGACGCTTGCCGAGCGCGCCTGGGCCAAGTTCTACGGCTCCGACGGCTACACCGAGTCCTCGCCGTGGAGGACCGAGAAGCTGACCGGACCGGCCGCCCTGGTCGAGGGCAGCGAGGCGAGCTGGGTGTCCAGCAACGACACCGCGCTCTACGGCCTCGCGGCGATCGAGAACCTGGCCCTCCTCGGCGACAGGATGCCGTAACCGGGCCGGTTCCGGGGAGCGCCGTCGCACGGGCGGCGGCGCTCGCCTCCCGAGTGTGGCCCGCGTCACCACGCCCCGCATGAGTACGCGTACTCAGATCGCCGCGCCGGGCAGACTCCCGCCATGGACTGGAACCACTACCGCTTCCTCAGCCTGTGGTCCCTGCCCGCCCGGCCGGCGGCGGTGTACGCCG